>NZ_PJBY01000109.1:0-382898 GCF_002836005.1 Psychrobacter sp. Sarcosine-3u-12 | reverse complement strand
ATCATAAAATGCACAAGCTTGTCTGATACTCATATCTTGTTGTTTAACACTTTTAATCACTTGAGCACGGAAGTCTGCTGAATAAGTCATAATCTTTTTACTTTTCGCTTGTTTTAAAACGACTGTACCACTTTTATAAAGGCTCTACTATACGGTTTAAGTACAGCATTTTGCAGACGAAAAAAGGAATTTTTGATGCATAAGATCCTATTGAGCCATCGATGGATAAACTATAAAAATCTATCTATATTAATTTTAGTAATTAGCTTTTGCTTATTCATTTTTAATGCTTTAAATAAAGAGATATCAAATACCTTTTTTTGGTTAGGAATCACTTTATATGCTTTAAGATTGGTGGTTATTCCTATGGATTTTACTCAAAACATCTCTTCAGTAGATTACACAAAGAACTACGATGAAAATAATACATGGCATAAATGGGTGATGCTAGGTGAGAGATTTTCTTCCTTTATTTTTACTGTCTTGATAGCATACACAATATTTTTGCAATTCAAGTGATAACTAGGGCATGCCTTTAATGCAGTACACAGCTATTTACCGAATTAAAAGCCTACCTTAGAAATCTGGCAATATTACCTACCCTTTTGCAACGCCTTCAATCGACTTTGACGCCCTTTCCACCATAGATAAACACCAGTAATAGACAACACTGTCACAGCCAAACCTATCAATGCTAAAAATATTTGATACAGCAAATGGCCAATACCTTGACTGATATGCCCCATATGTAAGGTCGATAGCCATTGATCGGCTTTGCTGCCAAATGATGAACTTTGATAGCCAAAATTTACACGCTCGATGCTACCAGTCCTTGCATTGACGGTAATAGACGAAGCGCCGCCTTTTTTACCGATATCTCTATCTGTTTTAAAACGCAGCTGCCATTGACCCTCGTCCTCAATCCAACGTATGCCTAAAAACTCTCGTACTAGCATACCCTTGCTTTGGGCAGCAGTGTTTGCCTGCTCACTTAAATAAGCAATGCTATTGGCTTTATTGACCACATCAACAGACTCGACATCGACAACCTCATTGTTTACAACCTTAACCCTAGTCGCTGTTTCTGCACCAGACGCCTGCTCTGCTTTTTCTGATGGTTTTCTTGAGTTCTCCTGTCTCTCACCCCTTCCTTCAAGCCCTACGACAGCGTGCATCACAGGTTGATAGACCTCTCTTAGGTTAAAACCAACACTAGACCACGCGATGACAAATAAGATCCCCCAAAGCCATAATCCAAAAGCATGGTGTAGATCATAATTCAATTTGAACATATTACTTTTGGTACGGATTTTCCACGCTGGTAACCAACGTTTAAAAAAGGAGGCACGTTTTTTAGGCGAGGTTTTATTCTGTGCTTTTTTCTTTTTGATCGCTCTAGGAAACGTTAAGTAAAAGCCAATAAAGCAATTAATCGTCCACACGAGCGCGACAACCCCTAGTAGCAATTTTCCAATATCACCCAGTAATAAATCGCGATGTAACCAAAACACTTTCCACATGGTGTTGTGCCATGCCCACTCATTTCTATCACGAGTACCAATGATATCGCCAGTATAAGGATGGACATAAACTTGTTGAAACGGTGCTTTTGGCTGGTTTTGGGCGGCTTTTCCTCGTGCTCTATCTACCGAAAATACGGCTGACCTCTCTGCTGCTACCGAGGTTGGCATGCTAGAAAAAGCATATTGAGGGTACGCACTGATGACCTTATCATGAAGCTCGGCAATAGGCAGATGTGATGCGTTTTGTTTCTCAACCTGAGCCAGTTTATGGTTGAAGATATCATCTAGCTCGTCATGAAATGCCAATAACGTGCCAGTAATACCAGTGATAATTAAGAAAGCTGCCATGGCAAGCCCAGTATAACGATGGAGCCATAGGCAAGCTTGATGAAGATTGAATGAAATCATTAGTCTTAGTTCTTTGTCATTTGTTGTTTTGGTAGGTACTTATAAGTTGGCACGTCATTGCTGTTATAGCCAATGTAAAAGCTAGTAGGCAATAAAAAGCCAGCTCCCGTGTAAGACAGCTGACTTTATAAGTACGATTAGACTTAAATCCGATAAGCTAGATTAGAACTGATAAGTTAAAGACGTTTTGATATTACGTCCCATTTCAAAATCAGTATAGGCATCATCGATAGAGTTACGTGACGCATGGCTTGCATAAGTCTCATCAAAGATGTTGTATACACCTAGCGTGGCCTTCAAACCTTCGATTTGAGTTGGCGTGTAAGTCATGAAGATATCGTGCACATCATAGCCTGGTTTTTCGTTGTCATCACCAGCGGTATTCGGTGTCACATCGGCGACATAAGTACTGCGCCAGCCAAGCTCAGTAGTATTGGTTGGAGCGTAACCTAGATTGACCATGTACTTATCGCCAGACTCAGAGCCACTGCCACTGACAGAAGAGATATTGTAACCTGTATCTTCGCCTTTGCTACGTGCACGAGCATAGCTTAGACCCATGTTGAAGTTATCTGCGCGATAATCGGCTGATAGCTCTACACCTTTGATTTTGAAATCTTCATCATTATTGATGACACCTTGGCAGGCTTCAGGGGCAGCACTTGTACCTAGTTGCCCAGTTGTGCAATTCATGCCAGTTCTACTACCACCTGCACGTACAAACTCAATATAGTTTTCGATATTGGTTTCAAAGTACTTAGCACTTAATTTTAAAGAGTCATCAGCCATAGTCAGACCACGCAGCGTTGTAGCAATACCGACTTCTGCATTGTCACCTTCTTCTGCTTTTAGGTCATTGTTCACATACGTATCAGCGCCATCGGTGTTAAAAATCGTTTGGCTAAGATCTGGACCATTAAATAACTGAGTATAGCTTGCAAATAGCTGGGTGCGCGGTGCAATCTCATAGCTAGCAGCCAATGCGCCAACGACATTGTCATAAGTCTTGCCAGCCGATACATACTCTGGAGACTCATAACGGTCATAACGGACGCCTGGCGTTAAGCTAAGCTTACCCATTTGCCATTGGTCTTCTAGATACACTGAAGTATTGGTTGCCTCATCAGTGCTCGCATTACCAAAGTCACGTGTCATCTCAGATTCTTTTTTGTAATGCTCAACCCCAGCGATTAACTTGTGAACCCCTGGCACACCATTGATAATACTACTATCGATGATACTGGTGTTTTGTACTTTTGCACCTGTGGTTTTGACTTCTGCATCAAACTCAAACCCAGGTACGCCATCAGAGTTACGCAAAATCTGCGTGCTGGTCTGATATACATTGGCGTCTACATTGACCAACTGGTTGGCAGGACTATATGCGTAGTCAAGCGCATAGGTATCACGTTTGACTTCCTGCGGGATGATTGGGTTCCAGCCACCAGCAGGAAAATCTGGACGTAATGGGAACTTGCCTTTGTTTTCGGTACGGCTAAAGCTAGCACCTACATGATGATCATCAGCAATATAAGCACCCGCTTTTAATAGGATGTTTTCGCCTTCGCTGTCTTCAGTTTGGATTTTACGACCTTTACCGTCTTCACCAGCGTCCGCATTGCGTTTGCCATAATAAGCCAGTAAATCAACATTTTCTGTTGGCGCACCATACACAGTGGCTGAGGTTAGCAGTTCATCATTGTTACTAGCATAACCTGTATGCAGCTTAGCACCTACCTTTTGACCTGGCTTGAGTAAATCTGCCGCGTCGACTGTCTCAAAAGCAACCGCGCCGCCGATGGCATCATTGCCTAGCGTCACTGAGTTATTACCCACTGATACTTCTGCTTGTTTTAGCAGATCTGGATCAATAGTGACATCACCCATATGGTAGAACAACGCGCCTTCTTGACGTGCGCCATCAATCGTGACTTTTAGATTAGTATCATCAAGACCGCGTACACGAATACGTTGGTTGACCGATGAGGTGCCGCCCACGCTCACCCCTGGCACAACGTCCAGAAAATCGCTCAAATGGCTGGCTTGTGCAGCTGGGGTGTAGTCATCTATGTAGACAGAGTCTTCTTGTACAGCGTCACGTACTGAGCTATTTGCTGTTACAGTGATAGTCTGCAATGTCGTGTTTGGCATATCTGCTGCCGTTGCGGCACTGGCAGCTTGCGTCCACAATACAGCGGCAACACCGATAGACAATACTGTCAATTGACTAGATAACTTTACTTCGCGCATAACACATTTACTCACTTTATTTACTGTCAGAAATTAGAATTTTTGGAATTATTTTTAAGGGCTATCATCGAAAACCCTTAAAATAGTGCCTACCAGAAGATGGAATATCTTGAAAACGCTTAAGCTTATTGTGCGAATAACATGATTAATGTTAATGATAATGATTTGCGTTTAAATAATGAGAGACATAATAACGAAGTATTAACACTTTGGCAATAATTAATATAATAAATTCTCTGTTTTAGCCCTGAATATGCTGAGAGAGTGCAAAAATGCTTCGATACTGGTTATAAAATTATCATTCAATATTATTCTGGCTATGTATTAAGGCTATATATAGTCAGGCGTAGGCGCTTATCACTTCTATAGTAGTCTGATATTAACTTAGCTCATCACTTGTTTTTTTTGTACTACTGTACTAGAATACTGAAACAAGATAGTTCTCAGCGAAAAATCGCTTAATAAACGACCTATCTATTTTCTTTAGCTAAGATTACCTATTATGACTACCGATCCTTATCAGAGCTTAGTGAAACATTTGACCAACTGTACTGATAGCTCAGATATTGACAAGCTGCTCAGTGCACTGCTGACGGATAAAGAACAGCATGACATCGCCAATCGTATTCGGATTTTTGATTTGCTAGATTGCGGCATCACGCAACGTGATATCTCTGAGCAACTAGGCGTTGGTATCGCAACTGTCTCTCGTGGTGCCAAGGCCAAGCAAAGCCATGATGTAAGTGGGTTGCTGGCCACTCATAGAAGTCGCTCTTAAGCCACTTATTTCAGCACTATCCACCTTTTTAATTGCTACTTTCTTACTTATTAATCGACATATATTTGAACCATTTCGGACTTTGTTATGACCTCTAGTACTCGCACACAGACCAAACCTGCTCCTATCGATATTCCGAGCAAACCACAACGCATTAAACTGACGCAAGATATCGATTTTTTTGCATTATTCAAACGTATTGAAAGCGCGTTTGATACCTGCTATTTGCTCGAATCATTGGGTGAAGACAGCCATATCTCGCGCCACCATGCGATTGGCTTTGACCCTGTGACCACTATCGCTGCATTAGACCGCAACACGCTTGCGATTACCGACAATAAAGCTGCTGAAACAAGCCATTATCAAACCGACAACCCTTATCAACTACTGCGCGACATAACGCCGCAGCATGTTATTGCCCGCGATCAAAGCGGTGGTCTGGTTGGGTATTTGGGTTATGACTGCGTGAACTTCTTTGAACCTAGTCTCAATGCAAAAGCCAGCGAAGACTTTGAACCATTTAAGTTTGGCGTGTATTTAGATGGATTGACCCTAGATAAAATGACTGGGGAAATCTTCTACTTTTATTACCCAACCGCTCAGCAAGAAAACCGTATTGAGCAAATCAAAGCCCTACTCGATGAGCCAACGCCTAGCTATGAAGCGCCTAAAGTTGAATTTTTAGGTGATGGTATGAGCCAAGAAGAGCATGCCAATGTCGTCATGCAAGTCAAAGAAGACATCATCGCTGGTCGCATCTTTCAGTGTGAGGTAGGCTTTAAGTCTAAATACCGTATTGCCGGTGACAAGATGCCGATTTATGAAAAGCTACGTGCCGTCAATCCATCGCCGCATATGTATTTTATGAAATTTGCCCAGCAGTGCATCATTGGTGCCTCGCCTGAGCTACTATTCCGCTTGCGTCAGGGTGAAATGGAAACCTATCCGCTCGCAGGAACTGCCAAGCGCGGCGCCGATGTGATCGAAGACCGTAAGCTTGCCCGCGCCTTGCTCAACGATGATAAAGAAATTGCCGAGCACAATATGCTAGTCGATTTGCATCGCAATGATATTGGCCGAGTGGCACGTTTTGGTACGGTAAAAGTACGTAGCCTGATGGATATCAAACGCTTCTCTCACGTGCAGCATATTTCTTCTGAAATCGTTGGTATCTTGCATCCTAACGAAGACATGTTTAGTGCGCTTGCTAGCAATTTCCCTGCTGGGACACTATCAGGCGCACCTAAAGTAGAAGCCATTAAGGTGATCAATGAGCTAGAGCCAGATGGTCGCGGTGCTTACGGCGGTGCATTAGGCTCGTTCAATTTTAATGGTGATTGTATCTTCGCCATTCCTATTCGCAGCCTCTTTATCAATGGCGAGTCTGCCTACGCTCAAACTTGTGGTGGCAACGTTTACGACTCAAACCCAGCCGATGAGTACTTAGAGATTCAGCGTAAACTGTCGGCGATGAAAGTCGTGTTAGACAGCTTTATGCAATCATAATTGAAGCTAAACGTACTGCATAAATTGACCATATTTTACCTAGCACTATTTTCACAAAAGAGTTTATGACCCATGAATGTTTTAATTATTGATAACTACGACTCATTTACCTTTAACCTCTACCAATACGTGGGCGAGATTTTGCAAACCTTAGACAGTGATGAAGAAGCCAGCGTCATCGTTAAACGCAATAACGAAATTACTTTAGCAGACGTAGAAGCGATGAATCTTGATAGAATTATCATTTCACCTGGCCCTGGCTCCCCTGATGATCCCGCTTACTTTGGTATCTGTAGCGAGGTCATTGAAACACTAGGCAAAACTGTGCCGCTACTAGGCGTTTGCTTGGGTATGCAAGGCATTGCTCATGTGTTCGGTGGTGATGTGGTACGCGCTAGTGTGCCGATGCATGGTAAGGTCTCATCAATTCGCCATGATAATTCAGGTATTTATCAAGGCTTACCACAAGAGCTTGAGATCATGCGCTATCACTCACTGATGGTAAAAGCCGACACCATCCCAAGCTGTCTGACAATTACCTCGGTAGTCGCTAATGACAGCCGTGCTGAATTGAGCTTTGCTGAGTCAGCATTGACTGGTGATGAGATTATGGGACTGGCGCACAAAGAGTACCCAATCCAAGGTGTGCAGTTTCACCCTGAGTCGTTTGCCACTGAGGGCGCTAAGCGATTGCTGAGTAACTTTTTGCTGCAGGTATAAACCTATATATGTCCGTCTCCATGTCTAGCTCAAGCCTAAATAAATACAGCTTACTCAGACGTACTGCGTTGCTCTTGAGCTTAACGCTAATGACGTCTGTCAGTTCGGCTGTAGCTCCTGTACAGGCAAACTTTACAATGGGCATGGACATCCAAGGTCAACGTCTTAACCTTTATGAGAGATGTGCAGAAGGAAGCGTTACTTGCAACAATATGCTACTGGTCGCTCCCGATTTAGGACGACTATTGCAGACAACACCAGAATCTAGTAAGTCGCCCTACGCTGTCAAATACTACTCTGCGGAAACCAAGCATAGCTTATGTAAAGATGGCGTGACCCCGTGTCGATTTCAGGGTTATACCTTTGAGGGCGAAGATTTTGATGGGTTTATAGATACCTCGAACCATGAGATATCTATAAGAAGTAAATGGACAGTCGATACCTATAGTGCCACCTACAAAGAAAACGAGATTTATCTGCCATTAGCATCACAAGCTGATTTGGTTGATCAGATATATAACACGTCTGATAAAGCATTGAATGAAAGCTACAGAGTAACGCGAAATGAAGTCAGACGCCTGTACGGTGAGGATATGGCGGCTAATCTTAAAAAAGAGCAGACTCAGTGGATAAAACAGCGCTCAAAAAACTGCGGGGCTGATACGGATCATTTACCAAGAACCCAATTGGAAAAAGTGTGCTTTATTCAGCGAAATGCTCTCCGAGAGCAAACATTCTTTTTATGGATTGATTAACAGAGACTGTAGAAAGAAAAAATGACGCGAACACGAATATGATATGAGTTAATAATTCGATATTACTTAGGTTATTTAGCAAACGCTAGCCATTTTTTAGCCATTTGAATAACTATTGATTGAATTTATCATACGACCTAGTAGCCACTTATTATCTTTTAGTGATAGACTCAAAAGAACAAACAAAAGACAGCCTTTAATCAGGTTGTCTTTTCTTATTTCAGTATTGCTTAGAGAGATTGTATCAATAGCAATCTTACAACATCTTGTGTCACTTAGATCGTAAGAAGAAAACAGTATGGCAAACATCGACAACGGAATGACGAACCATTCGCATCAATCATGGCTAGGCACCATTCAAATCATCACGGCTGCTATTTGCTGGGGCACGTTGGGTATATTCTCGACTTACCTAAACCAAATTGGATTTAGTGGTTGGCAGGTAACGATATTACGCATTGTCACGGCGGCCTTTATCATCTTAGCCATGCTACCAACACTGTGGCCCCACCTTATCAAGTTACAGCCAAAACAATGGCTTGGACTGGCGATGCAGTCGTTGATAGGTGTCCTTGGCATGTCGTTGTGTTATTTCTTTGCTGTTATCTACGTCGGTGCAGGACCAGCCGTAGCCTTATTATATACTGCACCGGTTTTTAGCCTATTATTTTCGGCAGTCTTGCTCAATGAATCCATTACTCGTCAATCAGCCCTACTGGCTCTAATGGCTGTCTTTGGTGTTGGTTTGACGATGTTAGGCGAGCATGCTCAAGTCAACTGGGGTATCTTATTGGGGCTGTTAGCGGGAATGTGCTACTCCTTATATGGCGTGCTGGGCAAACGTGCGATGCACGATGCTCACCCTGCCCCATTGGTGTTTTTTACCTCTATTATCATCAGTGCTTGCATGCTGTTATTATTACCAGAAACTTATCATACTTATGAAAAACTGCTAACCCTACCGCTAATGACGTGGGGGTATGTCCTAGGGCTGTCTTTGCTAGGAACTGTCGTACCATTTGCGCTATATATGAAAGCATTAGAAAAGCTGCCTGCCTCTCGCGCATCAGTATTTACGATTTTTGAGCCATTAACTGCTATTGCGCTCGCGATGTTTTTACTACATCAATCTTTGTCTTGGATTCAATATCTGGGCGTGGCGCTTATTTTGCTGGCGGCTTTGTTAAATGCTGTATTAAATGGTACTGCTACTCGCGTACCTCGCTGGTTAAAGCAACGACAAAAAATATAGTTTACTGTCTATTATTTGAAATACGTCCTATTTATTGCGATAAAAAAAGCCCCAGCCATTGCATCATGATTGGGGCCTTTTTGTTTTATTACTTACGCAAAAACAAGCGTTTTTACTGCTCAATACGTTGCAAAAATGCCTGCGTACGAGGATGCTTTGAGTCCTCAAACAGCTGCTTGGCACTGCCTTCTTCGACCACATAACCATCTTCAATCAGTACAACATGATCGGCAACGTCGCGGGCAAAGTTGATTTCGTGAGTCACTACGACCATCGTCCAACCTTCAGAGGCGAGCTGCTTCATCGTCTCAAGCACATCCTGTACCAACTCTGGATCCAGCGCCGACGTTGGCTCATCAAATAGTAACAATGACGGCTCAATAGCAAGCGCACGGGCAATACCAATACGCTGCTGCTGACCACCAGATAGCTGGAAAGGATAGAGATCCGCTTTGTCCGACAGTCCAACTTTCTCAAGTAGTACCAGTGCCTGCTCACGGGCTTGCGCTTTGCTCTGTCCTTGTACCACTGTAGGCCCAAGCATCAAGTTTTCAATGGCTGTCTTATGGGGAAACAAGTTATAAGACTGAAACACCATACCTGACTTACGCTGTAAAGCTAGTAGCGTTTTTTTACTTGGCTTAGTCGCAAAGTCGACGCTCAAGCTATCGTCATCAAAAGCAATCACACCTTGATCAGGAATCTCTAACACATTTAAGCAACGCAAAAAGGTGGTTTTACCCGATCCTGAAGGTCCTAATATTACGACCACTTTGCCTTTATTGATGGTCAAGTCGATGCCTTTTAGCACCTGATTTCCACCAAAGGCTTTATGAATATTAGTGACTTTGATCATAAAAATTCCTGTTGTGCTGGTCTCTGTATTTCTAGTCTTAGTTGTGCTGATGCCTGTTGTGCCAATAGCAACAGTCTACTTTGCCACATAACGATCAAGGCGGGTTTCAAGCTTGCCTTGGATAAAGGTCAAGAACAGACAAATACCCCAATAGATAATCGCCGCTTCTGTATAGACCAGCATAAACTCATAGTTACGAGCCGTGATAATTTGCGCTTGTTTGAATAGCTCAGTGACCAGTACCAATGAAGCAAGTGAGGTATCTTTTACCAGACTGATAAAGGTATTGGACAACGGCGGCACCGATACTCTAAGCGCCTGCGGTAAAATCACATGACGAAACGTCTGTAGATACGTCAAACCAACCGTCGAGCCTGCTTCCCACTGCCCTTTTGGTATTGACAAAATCGAAGCACGCACTGTCTCCGATGCATAAGCACCGATGTTCAGTGAGAATGCAATAATCGCTGAAGGAAAGGGATCGAGCTTCACCCCAACACTTGGCAAACCATAAAAAATAATAAACAGCTGAACCAGCATCGGTGTACCGCGAATGGCGGACACATAGACACGAGCGAGCCGATAGATGATTTCATGGAACCAAGTGGCACGCGGAATGATACGAATCAATGCCACTGTCAGTGCAATGGCCATACCAATCGCAAATGAGATCAATGCCAGCGGTATCGAATAATAGATACCGCCTTTGAGCATTGGCCAAAACGACGAGATGACGATCTGCGCTCGATCAGGGCTCATAAATGGCAATACTGCCAATAAGTCCGCGAACCATGATGTAGACATTACAGAAGCTGACATGATAGAAACTGACATTATTTTTGTTGACTTATATCAGCACCAAAGAACTGTTCGCTAAGCTTAGTTAGCGTGCCTTCAGCCGCCAATTCAGCCATTGCTTCATCTAATTTAGCTACAACTTCATCATCACCTTTGATAAGCACTAGCCCTGAACCACGTAACTCGCTAGCAGGTGCAGTTAGTTTAATCTCAAGATCAGAATCTGGGAATTTTTTGAGATAATCCAATACCGCCAGATTGTCATTCATTGTAAAGTCAGCACGGTCTTGCTTCACTAATTGAATCGCTTGCGCCATACCGTCGACAGGAACGATCTCTGCGCCATAACGCTCTGCAAGCTCACCGTAGTTACTGCTAAGTGATTGCGCCGTACGTAGGCCTTTTAAACCTTCCCACGAGCTATAACGGTTGTCATCAGTAGGTGCCAATACAACCGCACCTGACCAGCTATAAGCCATCGCTTTGTCATACTTTGCTTTACGCTCAGGCGTGGTCAAACTGACTTGGTTAGCCACCATATCAAAACGTTTTGAATCCAAACCAGCCAGCATCGCATCCCACTGGGTTTCTTTGAACTCAACGTCTACGCCTAGTTTATCCGCGACTGCACGCGTTACTTCAACATCATAACCCGTTAGTTTGCCGCTCTCATCATGATACGTGAACGGAGGATAAGTCCCCTCTGTACCGACGTTGATAGTGCCGCCGTTGTTGATACGTTGTAGCAAATCAGAACCGCCTGTTGCAGCGCTGTCAGTTGCACTGGTATCGGCTTCGTTGGTAGTAGATTGACCACAAGCGGCAAGGAACATGGTGCTAGCGGCAAGAGCTAAAAGAGTACGACGTTTCATAAGACGTCCTTATAAGAGTGAATGAATAAAGTAAAAACACATAATGCTAATAAAATATACGGTGCTAATAAATAGGGCAAGCCGACACAGAAGAACAATATAAGCTCTTCTATGATTTTCGGCTTTGGTTGCCCGATTTGAGGCTATTTGGGCTATTTTTCAATACTGTTTCTATATTATATTTTAATTTTTAACGATTGTTCAAATATTCTGATGACTTTAATTAACGCCAATTGCTATCTTATTAAATAGCAGCTTATGGATATAGTATCTCACTTTAGACAGAAAAACGTACACAATCAGTGAGCATACGTAAGCTATAGTCAGTTCAATATAATTTCGATACAAGGAAACCGAGTGCAAGTTATACATGAGTATGCTTAGCGAGGATGAGGATGTAGCGGATTTATATAGGCTTGACTATATCTGCTACAACTCGCCTGAGAACTGATAGCGATCGCCTGCATGCCACATCTTCACAAAGGTCAATACTCGACCTGCTGAATAGGTCTGGCGACGCAATACCAATGTCGGCGACTGCGGTGCGATTTGCAGTAGCGCAGCTATCTCATCTGGTGCCGCCAGTGCACGAATGGTATAGCGACCGCGCTCTAGTGGACTTTTGGCAATGAGATAATCACTGGTGTTGACCACACTAAAATCCTGCTCAATAAATTCTGGCACCTTTTGCGCATCCACCCAGCGCTCTTCGAACTGTATGGGCTGACCATCCGCAAAGTGAATGATTTTTACCTCATATAAAACAGCAACGTCGCTACTACTATCTGCGCCAGTACTGTCATCCATTACGGTTGTATCAGCGTTTGTGTTAGCGCTTGTATCAGAAGACACAGCTACTTTATTAATATCAAATTTACGCCGTAATTCATCGTCTAACATCGCAGCCGTAAGTATGCGTTTACTCACCACTTGCGCCTGATAATCGCGGTTGGCAGATTTTAAATCCTGCGCGATATTGCGCACTTCTACAAAGGTATGATTGAACTGCTGCTGGGCGACAAACGTCCCCGACCCTTGCCGGCGCTCTAGCACTCGCTCTTCGCTCAGCTCTTTTAGGGCGCGATTGACCGTCATACGCGATACGCCAAATTCTTTTGCCAACGCCATTTCTGTAGAAATTGCATTGCCCGCTTGCCATTTACCCGAGTGTATATTGTCTAATATGGCGTTTTTAATCCGCTGATATGCCGGGATTGTCTTTGTCATGTCCGTGTTTAACCGTTAGTTTCACCAATAATAGTAGCGCCATAATATCACGAGATAACGTCATGAACCTTGTCAAAACACTGTGACATTTATCTATCTACCAAAACCCTCACAAAAATAATTGAGTCATTTAACAAAAACTGCTTGCATGAAAAAAATATCTTTGATAATTTGTATATACAACTTTATGACAGTGCTAAAAAATTTGCGTCATCTAATCGATGTTTCGCTAAATTTATAGACTGACTGTAAAACACTTACTTTGATTACTTTATCGTCTTAACAGATATCACAAGGATATGATAATGACTACTGACCATGGAACCAATAAAGAGACTAAGCTGACTCGCCGTGATGAGAGCCGCGAAATCGCCGCGCCCACTGGCAGTACTCTACATTGCAAAAGCTGGCTGACCGAAGCCCCTTATCGTATGCTGCAAAACAATTTGCATCCTGATGTGGCCGAAAATCCTAAAAGCCTCGTGGTCTATGGTGGTATCGGACGCGCAGCCCGCAATTGGGAAAGCTACGATCAAATCCTAGCGTCATTAAAAGAATTGGAAGACGATGAAACCTTATTGGTGCAATCTGGCAAACCAGTTGGCGTGTTTCAAACGCACGAAAATGCACCGCGTGTATTGATTGCAAACTCTAACCTTGTGCCGCGCTGGGCGACGTGGGAGCATTTTAACGAGCTCGATCGCAAAGACTTGATGATGTATGGTCAAATGACGGCTGGTAGCTGGATTTATATTGGCACCCAAGGCATCGTGCAAGGGACATATGAGACCTTTGTGGAAGCAGGTCGTCAGCATTATGATGGTAGCTGGGCAGGACGTTGGATTTTAACCGCGGGTCTGGGCGGTATGGGCGGCGCGCAGCCACTTGCGGCTACTTTTGCAGGGGCAACTTCACTGAACATTGAGTGCCAACAGTCTAGTATCGATTTCCGCTTGCGTACTGGTTATGTCGATAAGCAAGCCGATGATCTCGACCATGCTTATGAATTGATCAAACAGCATACCGACGCAGGTGAAGCGGTCTCTATTGCCCTACTTGGTAATGCCGCAGATATCCTACCTGAAATGGTCAAGCGTGCGCACGATGGTGGCATGAAGCCTGATTTGGTCACTGACCAAACCTCAGCACATGACTTGATCAATGGTTACTTGCCAGTTGGCTGGACAGTTGAAGAATGGAAAGCAGCACAAGAAAATCCAGACCAACATGCCGCCTTAACCAAAGATGCTGCTGCATCTTGTGCCGTACACGTGCAGGCCATGCTAGATCTACAAGAAATGGGTATCCCAACGACTGATTATGGTAATAACATTCGTCAAGTTGCCTTTGATGAAGGGGTAAAAAATGCCTTTAATTTCCCGGGTTTTGTCCCTGCTTATATTCGTCCGCTGTTTTGCCAAGGTAAAGGTCCATTCCGCTGGGTCGCATTATCAGGTGATCCAGAAGATATCTACAAAACCGATCAAAAAATTAAAGAGTTGTTCCCTGAAAATCAGCATATTCATCGCTGGCTAGACATGGCTAAAGAGCGTATTCAATTTCAAGGCTTGCCAGCGCGTATCTGCTGGTTAGGTCTTGGTGAACGTGATAAAGCAGGCTTGGCATTTAACGAAATGGTTAAAAGTGGTGAGTTGAAAGGTCCTATCGTTATCGGTCGTGACCATTTAGATACTGGCTCTGTTGCCAGCCCCAACCGTGAAACAGAAAGTATGAAAGATGGCTCGGACGCTGTATCTGACTGGGCATTATTAAATGGCATGCTCAATGTCGCAGGCGGTGCCACTTGGGTGTCATTGCATCATGGCGGCGGCGTGGGTATGGGTTACTCGCAGCACTCTGGCATGGTCATCGTCGCCGATGGCACAGATGCGGCTGCCAAGCGCTTGGCGCGAGTACTGGTCAATGATTGCGGCTCAGGTGTGATGCGTCATGCGGATGCGGGCTATGAGCTGGCCATCAAAACAGCCAAAGAATATGGCTTAAATCTACCGATGATTAAGTAGCATACACTTTATCCTTATAAGTGATTACTTGACATAAGGATATCATCGACATTTTATCAAGGAGGATAATATGATTGAGCAAAATACGACACTAAATCTCAAGGATGCAGCAGCGACACCAACTGAAGCACTACTGTCTAAACCTATAGCGTTACTGCAATTGATAGTCTTTAGTGCTATCGGTTTGGTCATGTTTTTTGTGCCATTTACCATTGGTGAGAAAAGCACGATTTTGTTCGATCATGGGGCAACTTATCTGGTCAATCAGCAGCATACATTGTCTGTGACGTTATTGTTTTTACTGATGATCTTTGGGGTAAGCAAGCCATTTATAGACGGCTCATGGCGTAAAAACATTACCCATATAATCATGACTGTTTTTAAAATCATTGGTCTGATACTGGCAGTGATGTATGTTGCTGACGTAGCGCCTGCCTTTATGATGGAAAAGGACATGCTGCCGTTTCTGTTTGAAAAACTGGCATTACCAGTTGGTATGATTGTACCGCTTGGAGCGTTGATATTGGCATTTTTGGTAGGTTTTGGTTTGCTCGAGATGGTCGGTGTGCTCATGCAGCCGATCATGAAACCTATCTGGAAAACCCCAGGTTCATCAGCGATTGATGCGGTCGCATCCTTTGTTGGTAGCTACTCTATCGGGCTGCTCATTACTAATCGCGTGTATTTGCAAAAGCAATATTCAGCGCGCGAAGCCATTATCATTGCGACTGGATTTTCGACCGTATCAGCGGCATTTATGGTCATTGTTGCCAAAACGCTTGGTCTGATGGAGTTTTGGAACCTATTTTTTTGGTCTACGCTAGTGATTACCTTTATCGTCACTGCGATTACTGCTCGTATTCCACCCATTAGCCTTGTTGATGATAGCGTTGAACGTCCGGCTTTAGACCATAAACGTGGTACACGTTTGGCGGCAGCATTTGATTTGGGTTTGTCCACTTCGCGCCGTGCCACTGACCTAAAACAAATCTTATGGTCTAACTTTCGCGATGGGCTGACGATGGCAGCGGCGATTGTGCCTTCTATCATCGCAGTTGGCTTGACAGGATTGATATTAGCAAAGTATACGCCTGTATTCGATGCTTTAGGCTTGCTTCTTTATCCATTTACATGGCTTAGCGGCTTACCAGAGCCTCTGGTTGCCGCCAAAGGTATGTCAGCGGGATTGGCTGAAATGTTCTTGCCAGCACTGCTCCTCAGTGAGGCTGATATACTGACTCGCTATGTTGCAGGGGTCATCTCTATTAGCAGCGTGTTGTTTTTCTCTGCCATGATTCCTTGTGTGCTTGCCACTGAAATACCATTATCTGTCGGCAAAATGGTCATTATCTGGTTTGAGCGTGTGGTACTCAGTATTTTATTGGCTGCGGCATTCGGACATCTAGCCATGTACTTCAACTGGATTGGCTAAAAAAACAAATTTAATAACAAGTATTACGTTAACTAAAAACATTTAAAAAACGTCATTTCAACAAAGACATGAATCAAAAATAATATAACCCATATGTCTTACAATACTAGGATCACCCTATGAACGATATCAAACAATTAACGCTACACCCTCGTCAGCTTAGCTTTAAGATGCTACGTGATATCTATGAGCAGCCTGTCATATTGACACTGCCTGAGAGTGCGTATGCCGCAATAGATGCCTCACACGAAGATGTACGAACCATCATTGCACGAGACAAAAGCGCTTATGGTATCAATACTGGTTTTGGCCTGTTAGCAAAGACCCGTATCAGTGATGATCAGCTTGAGCTACTTCAACGTAACCTGATTGTTTCTCACTCAGTAGGCACTGGTGAAGCGTTACCAGACGGCGTAGTGCGACTGATTATGGTGATGAAAGTGGCCAGCCTAGCACAAGGTGTATCAGGCGTACGCCGCGAGGTAGTGGACAGCTTACTTGCCTTAATCAATAATCAAATCACGCCAAACATTCCGGCAAAAGGCTCTGTTGGTGCCTCTGGTGATTTAGCGCCTTTATCACACATGACACTTGCAATGATGGGTGAAGGTGATGTGTTTGTCGCTGGCGAAAAAGTGCCTGCAGCAGAAGCGCTAGCCCAGCATGGACTTGAGCCGATTATCCTAGCAGCCAAAGAAGGTCTCGCACTTATCAACGGCACGCAAGTCTCAACCGCATTGGCATTACGGGGTTATTTCTTAGCGCGTGATTTGCTTGAGACAGCGACTATCGTTGGCTCCCTGTCAATTGATGCGGCCAAAGGATCGGACTCACCATTTGATGCGCGTATTCACGAAGTACGTGGGCATCATGGTCAAATTGAAATCGCCAAAGCACATCGTCAACTGATCAAAGGCAGTGCGATTCGCGCCTCGCATGATGGTGAGCAGGATGACCGAGTACAAGACCCTTACTGCCTGCGTTGTCAGCCGCAAGTCATGGGTGCCTGTCTTGATATCATCAATCAAGCAGGTAAAACGCTACTAATCGAATCCAATGCGGTGACCGACAACCCACTTATTTTTAATAATGAAGATGGCCCAGTCGCTATTTCAGGTGGTAACTTCCATGCTGAGCCAGTCGCTTTTGCCGCTGATATTCTGGCCTTGGCAATCGCCGAGATTGGCTCTATGTCTGAGCGCCGTGTGGCTTTATTGATTGATGCAACCTTATCAGGCGGCTTACCGCCATTCTTAGTTGATAATGCTGGGGTAAACTCAGGCTTTATGATTGCCCACGTGACCGCAGCGGCGCTAGCCTCAGAGAACAAGTCTATCGCTCACCCAGGCAGTGTTGACAGTATCCCGACCTCCGCCAATCAGGAAGATCATGTGTCTATGGCGACCTATTGCGCACGCCGCCTATACGAGATGGCACAGAATACTGCCACCATTATCGGTATTGAGCTACTGTCTGCCGGTCAAGGGATTGATTTTCATCGCGGATTAGAGACTTCAGAGCCTTTAACAGTGGCACATAAGAAACTGCGTGAGAAGGTGACTTTCTATGACAAAGATCGCTACCTAGCGCCTGATATCGAAGCGGCCAAGCAATTGGTATTAGACGGTACGCTTGCTGAGCACTGGCAATCATTGCGTAGCGACTGGTATGAGTCTAAATAAGCGTTAGATAAGGGAATGAGCAATGGCCATGACGAAAATTAGCACAACCGTGAGTCACACAGCGGCTGACATGACGCTGTGGACAGGTCGTGCAGAGCTATTTGAGACGGCACGTGCCCGCTACTGGTATCAGCTCGCAAAGCCTTACGAGGATCAAAATATTGGGCTAATTGGCTTTGCATGTGATCAAGGGGTTAGGCGCAATCAAGGCCGCGTGGGTGCACGAGCTGCCCCACCGCTGATTCGCCAAGCGTTTGCGACGCTGCCAGTGATTGCGTCGGTGCAGACACGATATGACAATCAACTGGCGACATTGCTAGGTGATGCTGGCGACATTCATTGTCACGACGATGATGACTTTGCCGCGCACACTCTTGAGCAAGCTCAGCTCAAATATGCGGATAAGGTGGGCGCTATCGTCAAACAAGGCGGCCTACCCATTGGTCTTGGTGGTGGTCATGCGATCGCTTACGGTAGCTTTTTAGGATTATGGCAGGCGCTGTCATCAAAAGCCGATCAGCCTACTAATGACGTTAGCAATGTCAAAAACTATTTTGGAAATAATGTCGAAAGCCATGTTAAAAGCCATACGAGTGCAATGCCTAGCATCGGGGTGATTAACTTTGATGCGCATCTAGATATTCGCCAATCGGATTTCGCCACGTCTGGTACGCCATTTCGCCAAATAGCCGAGCACCTTGATGAACAGGATCAGCCATTTCACTACTGCTGTATCGGCGTCAGCCAGTTTTCCAATACTGCCGCGCTCTTTGACCGTGCTGAGCAGTTAGGCGTACACATTATCAGTGACGAAGACTGCACCAATAAGAAATGGAAAAAAATTGCTGCTCAAATAGAAAATTTTATCAATGACGTTGATGTGGTCTACTTAACCATTGATATGGATTGCTTGCCATCGAGCATCGTACCTGGTGTCAGTGCGCCAGCCGCCTATGGTATTAACTTGGCATTCGTTGAGCGCGCGGTCAAACTTATTATGGCGTCAAACAAAGTAAAGATGGCTGATATCGCCGAGATTAACCCGACCTTTGATGTTGATTCGCGCAGCTGTAAAGTCGCGGCTCGCCTCTTAGCGACTATTATCGAGCAGCATCTACTATTAACATAGACGAAATACAGTCAGTTCATTATAAACAAGTTACAGTGCTACTAGAGTACATTTTCCGCAGCCTCTGTCTGCGTAGGCACAGCAAGCAAGGAAAATTTACTCTAGTAGCACATTATAATAGTTATAACGCTATTATTTGAACTGACTGTAGCTTCTTACTCAAAATTGCTAGCTCTAAACTAAAATAAGCAGGAGCACATTATGACTAATACGACAAATTCTACAGACCAAACGCCTATAAACGATTCCACTCTGACATCGTTTGACAACATTATTATCAATGCCAATCTCGCCACCTTTTCAGCGCAATACAGGTTTAATATTTATAGCGATAGTCAACAAGATAGCACCCCTTATGGTCAATTAATGAACGCCGCTATCGGTATCAAAGATGGCAAAATTGCATGGGTTGGCACGCATGAGCAAATAAAGCCGCACCTTACCCAATATAAAAATGATCAAATCAAAGACGTTGACGGCAACTGGGTCACGCCTGGACTCATCGATTGTCATACCCATATCGTTTATGGCGGTAACCGCAGCAACGAGTTCGAAGCGCGATTGCAAGGTGCCAGTTATCAAGATATCGCGGCACAAGGTGGCGGCATTGTCTCAACCGTTAGCGCTACCCGCGTAGCGAATGAGGAAGAATTGTTTGCGCAAAGTGAAAAACGTCTGCTCGCGCTCATAAAAGAAGGCGTGACCAGTGTCGAAATCAAATCTGGCTATGGACTGGATTTAGAAACTGAGCGAAAAATGCTAAAAGTCGCCCGAGCGCTCGGTGATAAGCACAACATTCATGTTAGCACCACTTATTTGGCCGCCCATGCGCTACCGCCAGAGTATAAAGACAATGCCGATGACTATATCGAGCAAGTTTGCCAGTGGTTACCAATCTTGCATAGCGAGGGCTTGGTCGATGCGGTCGATGGCTTTTGTGAAAACATTGCCTTTAATGCTGCGCAAATCAAGCGCGTCTTTGAAGTCGCTCGTTCGTTAGACTTGCCAGTGAAGTTGCATTCTGAACAGCTCTCAAACATAGGCGCTAGTGCTTTGGTAGCAGAATACCAAGGACTATCAAGCGACCATCTTGAGCACTTAGTAGAAGACGATATTGAAAAAATGGCCGCAAGCAACACGGTAGCCGTGCTATTGCCGGGTGCTTTTTATACGCTACGTGATACTAAGTTGCCACCGATTGAAGCATTGCGTAAACATCAAGTTCCGATTGCCGTTTCAACAGATTGCAACCCCGGCACTTCCCCATTAACGTCGCTGTTATTAGCGATGAATATGGGCTGTACCCTATTTTATTTAACCCCTGAAGAAGTGTTGGCAGGCGCAACTGTTCATGCGGCACAAGCATTAGGTCTCGCCAACAAAGGTAAAATAGAAGTGGGTTACGATGCTGATTTGGCATTATGGGATATCGCCCGCTCTGCTGACCTTGCTTATCAAATGGGGCTAAATCCTATTGCGGGTATTATGGTTCAAGGACAATGGCGTGAAACGGTGTAGCAAATTTATATAAACATTTAGCATAATTAAAGAAACCCCAATCATTAAATGATTGGGGTTTTTTTATTGGCTATCGATAGAAGTTAAGACACTGCTACTCTATAGTCAGTAAAAAACAATATCGATACATCATGCACTGCTGATATTTATTTATGTCGCTCAGTTATTTTTTAAACTTGTTTTTAAATGTACTCCCCGTATCGGCATCGATATTTAGCCAAAGCAGACTATTGCCTTTGAGAAGTTGGGTTTCGTAGTAGGACGCATGATTAGCATAATCGCGATCATTCTTAAACTCAATTTCGAGAATGCGACCACCCGTTTGCTTCTCAGCGATACTCATCGCATCCATCACCTTGATTTTTGCTTGCTGCTGAGCCTTATAGTCAGCCAAATCGTCCCTATCCAGACGTTCGGTTTCAGTCTTTACGATTTTGCCAGTTATAGCATCAACTTTGATTTCATAACCAGTGGTATTAGTACTAAATTCCAGCTCATAGACACCGCCATCACCCTCAGCATCGCTATCATCGTCATCAAACTCTGCGCTGATTAAAGTACCGGAAGCTTCTTTGCTCGCCGTAGTAATCGCCTGCTTTAGGCTAATTTTCGCTGCTTGAGCAGCACTCACTTCATCAGCCTCACTGGCAGCATTAACCATGGTACTCATTACGCCTGCGCTCAATGCTAGAGTTAGACAAGCACCCAATGTCGTTAATTGAAATTTTTTAATAATGTTACTCATATCTCTTTATCCTTGTAGTCATTATGGAATTGCTTTTATGATACGGATATATAAGGATGAACAGCAGATAAAAAGGTAGCGTAATGTAGCTTTCCTGTTTATGCTTCTAAAGCAAGCACATGTGGAAAGAACACGAGATAACTCTTTGGTTTATATATTAATTTGAGCGAGTAAGCGCTATAATATGTCTGCCATTTCCTTCTCTGAATTTCCAAATATTGAGACCATAATTAATGATGCGAAACACGCTACAAAACTTACTTTACAACAGTAATTATGATCAATCAGACCCTTCAACCGCCGCTTTTGACACTTTGCCAATTATCATACAGAAAGCGCTATTACAACAGCAGCGTATCGTATTGATAGCAAATAATCCTTCAATAGATACAGCGAGCTTAGAGGCGCTGTTGCAGCCGACAGATATGCTGGTTTTGTTTAATGATTTTATTCATGCTGATTTTTTTGCCCATCATCCTAGCGCTAAAGATCTACCAAAACTATTATTCTTTAGAAAAATTGGCGACAGTTTATTGCATTTTGGTATGCCGCCGCGCAGTAATAATTTGACGGCGATGCTCGATATGGCAAAGCATGCACCATTTGGCATCTTGTTTGGCAATACTGACTACCAGTTTCCATTGCCAAGCGACGACCCTAGACCCAATGATGACCCAATAACAGCTAGCCGAGTATTAGAGATTCCAGAACTGCTAAATGAATTATTGCATAGCGATGAGCATTGTCGCGTGTTATCAGAGCAGGATAGCGTGGTGGCAGATTATCCTATTTTTGCTGATATCCATTCATCAGCGCCGACCTCAGGGTTTCTGTTATATCGGCTATTATTGGCGGCGCGCTTACATGTGCAGCAGCGACAGAACGCTGCGACTCCGCTATCGATAGTCATGTTGGGCTTTAATAATGATGACAAAACAGCGCACTTTTGGGATGGGCATAATTGGGCGTTTGAGAGACAAGAGCTTGCGACGCCGCCTAATAGTGTCGAGATTATTCGTCAGTACTAATAGAACACTACTAATAAGATTAAACACTTATAGTTGATTCACTTTAAAACTGATATAGCGAGACTGGGATAAATTTCTTGCAGCCTCTGTCTGCGCAGGCACAGCATGCAAAAGAAATTTGTACCAGTCTAGCGTATTAATGCAATGTATCTATTTTATTTAGTATCGACTATATATCTACACATAAGGCGCATCCGGATAATGAGCCGCTCTAATCTCGACTTCACTTGGCTGTCGATTGATAGCAATCGGTACTGTCTGCTCGTCTCGCCAGTTAATCAGTTGTAATTGCGAAAATTCCGCTAACCATCCTGACATCGGCCAATGTTGCCATTTTTCATAAAAGCGATTGGCATTGATAACGATACTATCCAAATGATTAAGCGGCGGTCTATGGACGCTATGCTGTTGATGGTAAATCACATCATCAGTTAAATAAAAATCGATATTTAACGCGCGCGCCATAAAAGCAAAATCCGTATCTTCAGCGCCATAGCCGACATAATCCGTATCAAAGCCACCAATTTGCTCAAACTGACTGTGCATAATAGCAAAGCAAAGACTCCAAAACGCACCATAGTCTTGCGTCTGTTTAATAGACGTACCCTGATGTTGTAAATCAAAGTTATCCCGATAAGGGTTAAATACAGACAGCTTGTCTAAAAAGTCGGTTGCTAATTTACCTTGTTGTAGCTGTCTACCCTCATTATCCGTCAAAGGACGCGTCAGATAACGCGGTTGACCCATCAGTAAGGCGTTGGGACGTGCTTGAAGTTTACTATATAGCTGCTCAATAAAGGTTGGCGCGACGATACAGTCTACATCCAAGAAAATCATGGCATCATACGTGCCGCGCGCCGCTCCAAGGTTACGGTTACGACCGATATCAAATGATGCGCTAATTGCTAGTCCATTCTCAGTCGCTGTAGTCGTTGCTATCTTAATGATATTTAAATCGTATGCTGCCAGACGTTCAGGCTCAGCGTCATCATTAACGATAATAACTTCTGCTGGTTTGACACTACCCTGCTCCAAGCTACCGAGTAGGTTGTAGAGATGCCGATTGCGACCGTAGCAGGTAGTAATGACGCTTAAAGGCACGCTAACGGGAGTAGTGGCATGAGTGGCCTCTTGCGCTTTGGTTGTCGTTGTCATAGAAATATTTGCTCTTATTATTATAAAACCTCTTATTTTTCAGGTTTCTTATTATCTTTCAGGTTTTAGGCCCAATTGTGGCAATAACCATTCTTCAAACCAAGCTTTGACGGAAGTATAGTCAACAATGCTATCCATAAATTTTTGCGCTGGCGTATTATCTTGATTATCCGTTAGAGCAGTCTTATCAGTGTTGATTGATTCATTGCTAATTGACTTATTGTTAACTGATAAAAAAGACGGTATATCCTGACTACCCAAACTTGAATTTTGAGCCATAAACTGTGCCCAACTTAGAGCACGACCTTGCTCAATCAGCGCCTCTGCCATGACTTCCTGCTCACGATGCGGACGCTCATCTGGCAACACCACGAGCGGCGTCGCATAGTCATAGGCTTGCGCTATACCGTTCAAACCACACGCCATCAACAGCAGGTCACTATAGGCAATAAATGGCGTCACATCATTTACGTGAGCAGCAATATCAACACAATGTCGTGCCTCGTCGTTAATAGGTCCAAGCGATATAATCAATGCATTCGGTAATGCACGGCGTAGCTCGGGCAGCTTGGCATCAATTGCGTCGTGACCGCCATAGCCCTTAATAACGGTAACAATGTTGCCTTCGTTAGCATTGCCTTCGTTAGCATTGTCTTTAGCATTGCCTTCAGCTGATTTATCAACAGCATCCAAACGCGAGTGCAGTCGCTCATGAATGGTTTTATCAGTAGTGAGCGTCGTCAGCTTATTTATAAAGGCTGCGAACGTTAACAGCTCATTTGTTTTATTAGGCATGAAGTCAAGATATAGCGTTTTTTGGCACACCCAGTCTGGCGTTGCCGCCGCTTCAAGTGCCTTTGGGTAAGGGGTTAATAATCCCAGCGCGCCAGCAAAGGCGTTCAAGTGCGGCATATCATCGCGCTCGCCTGCCAGCCTTACGTATAAATAAGGCACACTAGCAGCACGGCACAGCATAGCGACTTCGGCGCTCACATCGATAATCATTAGGTCAATCTGACGCTGACGAATCTCATCGAGTAACTGCCAGCTGCGCATCTGCACATTGCGATTACCTACTGGTGAATAATGCAAACTACTTGGCTGCCAATATTTTCCAGCTCGCCCTAGTAGTACATCTTCTGGTAGCTGATCCTCAGCGCTTAAACGTACGATTTGCTCATCAGTTATCGCGCTAAAGTGATAACCGTCATTAGGCAAACTGGTAAACACTGTCATCTGCGAGCGTAATTTAGGCGGCAATAGAGCAGCCAATTTATCTGCTTGGCGGCAGTGACCTGAACCATGATGATGGGCATAATAGCCAATACGCATAAAAGATGTCCTAGAATTTACTTATTGAGAAATGACACTCAAATATCTAGTGAAGTTAGTCTGTTAATTTTAGAAAATTTTAGTAGGCTAGAACTTGAATCATAAGTAGCATCTAGAAAGACAAAGACTGAATCTGAGCACTATTACTATCACCACTTTCCAAAGCCTGCTCGTATAGCCGCAGATAACCATCCACCATCGTAGCAACGGAACAAAACTGTTCAGCACGAAGGCGACATGCCATGCGAGAAATACTTTTAATATCAGCAAAAGCTTGAATGAAAGCGTCTTTGTCCATCTTAGGTACGATAATACCAGTCGATGACGTGATGATTTCGCTGCTCGCACCAACATCAAACCCAATCACTGGCGTACCGCAAGCCAAGCTCTCAGCCAGCGTTAAGCCATAAGGCTCGTCCCAAGTACTGGTAAATAGCATAGCAGTGACTTGGCTTAAGCATTCATTGATTTGATCCTTACTCAGATGGCCGACGTAATCGAATAAAGACCCAGCGTTTTTATCCTCTTCTAGTAGCGGCGCAACGTACTCATCAAAATATTCCTCATTACTCTTAGGCCCTGCAATAATGAGGCGCTTGCCTGCCGCTTTGCAATACTCCATCGCTAAATGGGTGCCTTTCTCCACACAAATACGTCCATACCAAAAGTAAACATCCTCTTCAATTGGGTTTGTATTGGCATCAAATGACTGTACATCAATACCGTTATAGACCACATGAGAAGGCACGAACTCAGCAAATAACTGCTGCTGATGACCACTAATCGCGGTGAACTGGGTTTGCGTGCCTTGACGTAGTGTCAATAATGCTAAGCGCAGCTGCGGGAAAATCGGTGTATGAAAGGTGGTAAAAAAACGCGCGCCAAATGCCTGTCCCATCATCATCGGTATATGGTGCAAGCTGTGATTGTGCACCACATCGATCATGCTCTGCTCATCACGACTGATGATATCGCGCATGGCTTGCTGATAGACCAAATACTGATACAACTCTTCGCGACTCATACCTACCGAATCATGCTCATTGTCATAGACCAACGCATCAAACTGCGTGCGCGTCATAAAGGGCACGAGTGTCGCATTAGTCTGACTATCAGCATGCGCATAGAGCAACACTTCATGTCCTTGAGCGACCAATTCATCACATATAAGCTCGGTAATCATCTCAAGACCGCCAGCATATGGCTGCGCGATTGGATATAGAGAATGCGCAATAATGGCAATGCGCAATACAGGAGTATCTATTACGCTAGCATCACGGTAAGCAGTAATACTTGATATATCGACAGTAGGGCTAGATAGCATAACAAGTCCAATATGAATTTATTAAGTATAAATTAACTAAATATGAGTTGAATGACAGTCATTAGGTACAGATAAAAATTGTAGAGATTAAAATTAATGTTGTTAAAAATTAACAGCATTGTCATCTTTAAATGAAGACGTCAAAGGTTTGTCTTTTGATTTAGCAATACTAATCATGTGCGGCTGAGACAAGTTTTTAGTAACGAAGCTTTTAGCACTGAGGTTTTTAGTAATTAAGGTCTCAGCAGCTACCTTTTTATTTGCAACCTGATATTCTTCATAGCTGTAATTATCCAGCATCACCTTGGCAGCCCATACTTTTAGAATACAAACCATCACGGCGCAGCCAAATAGTAGCGGTGAATATAACAGGGAAAATGGCGATACAATTATGGCTGTGGTTATATTTAACATTAGCAATACTTTAGGCATCGCCATTAAATTGGCAACATAAACTGATTTTCGCGTACGTATCAACTCTTGCTTCGGCGTACAGATAAACGGCTTCTTTTGTCCCCATAGTACTGGCCACCATGATAAAGCGCCCAACTCCCAAAAATTCAGATGCACAGCCCAAACCCGCAAACGATTACTTAAACTTGGTGCAGCTCCATTGCTAGTTTGCTGATTGAGCGGTGCACTATCCTGCATATATGCCCATAAGCGCCTACCCAAAAATATGGCGTAGCTTGCATACACGATATATAGCGGCGCGAGCAAAGCATGAATATTCAAACTACTGCTGAATAGTAGCGCGCCCGTAATAATAAGTAGCGTCAATAGCTGCATTACGATAAAGATACCGGTAAAGTTCACCCAAGCACTAAGTTGAGATAAGTGTGCACCCATGTACGCTAGGCGCTCACTAAGTTTCTTTTTTGTAGATAAACTTGCCGTAGACGAATTTGACGCCGTAGAAAAATAAGTATTAAGCACTTGCATATTGCCGTAGATCCAACGTCGCCGCTGGCTCATCAAGTCGTGCAAGGTAGTGGGTAGCAGTCCTGTCGCGATAACCTCAGGGACAAACTGACTGCGCAAGCCGCGACCATGCATCAGCACACCCATCTGCGCATCTTCGGTAATTGATGCGCCTGACCAGCCGCCTAAATCTAGTAGCGCGCGACGACGAATAACCGCATAAGTCCCTGTTGATAGCGCACGTTTACGGTTGAATGGACGGTATAAATGATGATTGAAATAATGATTTAACTCGCTATGAATATCGACTCGCCCTGCGTCCCGATAAAACTGCGGAAATTGCAAGAGCGCATGAGACGGATAGCGTTCGATAGCATTTGCAATTGATATTCGCGCCTGCGGTAACGCCTTATAATCACTGTCGACTACTACTATATGACTGCAATTAGGATCCATGAGTCCCAACGCCAAATTAAGCGCACCTGCTTTAAAGCCTGCGACTGAATCGATATGATAAAAATGTACATTATGACGCGCAGCAAGAATGGCACAGAACTGTGCTAATGGCTCGTATAAGGTCGTTTGGGTATTATTATTATCGACAATTAAAATCTCATCATCGTCCGCTTTGATAGCTAACAACGACTTAATCGTTTCAATGACCATTGCTGCCGGCTCAGCACGAGTCATCAGCTGGAAACTTAAGCGGATAGGATTTTCTGAGGTATAAGAACGCCCTGTATGGATATTTAGAGTGTCTCTAGAATAGCCCGCAACATCAGCATAGCCATCCATGCTGCCATTATAATCTTTTAGAACACGATTACCTTTTAACGCACTGTCTTTATATAAGCCAACTTTAGATCGTTCAATTTTTGGTACGGCAGATTTCAATAAGTCAATCATTAAAGGATTGAAATCGTTTTTAGAGTCATTAACAGTGCTATTGCCAAGAATGCGATCGTTAAAGATGCCATCGCTAAACAAATAAGCGCTTAGCCTATTTTCCATCATAGGAAGTGAGCTCAAAAAAATTGAGCGTGTGCCAGTATAGACTTCCTTATTGACGGTCATGGTTAATCCTTTGATGAACATATCGATACTGTAGGTAAAAGCTTTAGGTAAGCTAAAATAAGCTTAGAGAATTGATAATAGTCAAAAGAACTAATAATGATTACTTATAATCTGTCTAATAAAATAGATTAATGTAACTTCAAGTAAAACATGTAAAAACAGTTATAAATTAGGTACTTATAAGCCAAAAAACTTTAGTGAGCGTCCTGTCAAAAAAGGCAAAAAAATTTCAAACAAAAAAATACCGCCCCTATTAGAGATAGAAGCGGTATTTAAAATTTCAATAAGCGAACTAAGAGAAACTGTCCTTTTAGCTCAAAATACCAAAAGTTAGTTCAAGATACCGTAGGCACATAACGCATCAGCCACGCGCTTGAAGCCCACGATATTGGCGCCAGCCATATAGTCGATATAGCCATCATCAGTCTGACCATAGTTTTCTGATGCTTCAGCGGCACAATCATGAATATTTTTCATAATACGCTTTAGGCGCTCATCGATTTCTTCAAAGGTTTTATATTGGCGCACTGAGTTTTGTGACATCTCAAGACCAGATACTGCCACACCGCCAGCGTTAGCCGCTTTGCCTGGTGCATAGTGGACACGGTGCAGACGAATATAATCAACAGCTTCGGCAGTCAATGGCATGTTAGCGCCTTCAGCGATATATTTGATGCCGTTTTCAACCATTAATTTAGCATCGTCTTCGTTGACTTCGTTCTGTGTCGCTGATGGGATAGCGATATCACCTTTGATGTGCCATGGTTTTTGCTTGGCAAACCACTCACCACCATAAACATCCACATAATCACACAGTGGCTTGCTTTGTGCTTTTTGATTTTTTAGCCAATCAATTTTTTCTTGATCCATGCCTTTTTCATCATACAACGTACCTTGTGAGTCAGATACTGTCAGTACGGTTGCGCCTAGCATATTCGCTTTTTCGGCGGCGTGCAGTGAGACGTTACCCGCCCCTGAGATCAGCACTTTTTTGCCTTTGATGTTTTCGTTTTGCGCAGCCATCATATTTTCTAAGAAATAAACCGCGCCGTAGCCTGTCGCTTCTGTGCGCATTAAGCTACCACCAAAACCAACGCCTTTACCAGTCAAGACACCGCCGTGCTCGCGAGTCAAGTTTTTATACATGGCAAACATATAGCTGACTTCACGTCCACCCACACCGATATCGCCTGCTGGTACGTCAATGTCCTTGCTGACGTACTGATGTAACTCGCGCATAAAGGCATAACAAAAACGGCGGATTTCGCTGTCCGACTTACCTTTAGGATCAAAGTCAGCACCACCTTTACCGCCGCCCATTGGTAGACCTGTTAAGGCGTTTTTAAAGATTTGCTCAAAGCCCAAAAACTTCAATACGGATTGGTTGACGGTAGGATGGAAGCGAACGCCACCTTTGTACGGGCCTAAGGCATTACTAAACTGAACACGCCAGCCGCGATTGACCTG
The DNA here is from genome assembly GCF_002836005.1 of Psychrobacter sp. Sarcosine-3u-12. NCBI lineage: Bacteria > Pseudomonadati > Pseudomonadota > Gammaproteobacteria > Moraxellales > Moraxellaceae > Psychrobacter > Psychrobacter sp. Sarcosine-3u-12. Next base: position 353,122 of record NZ_PJBY01000109.1, on the reverse strand, counting down.
CACTTCGCCTTGATCATTTTCCCAGTTAATACGGAAGCAAATAATACGATCAGGCTCAACCAAACGCTCAAATATCTTTAAATGTTCATATTCTGGATGAGCGTCATACAGAGGTGCGATGGTAAGCGCAACTTCTTTTACCGCTTGCACGAATTCAGGTTGATGGGCATAACGTTCTTCGATTTTTTCGATGGCCTGACTGATACTCATATAGCTTCCTTAAGGTAAAAATTGTGATCTGTTGATATACATCCACGTCTTATCATTTGCTAGCAAACGATAGGATTATAAACGCCGATGTGGGATTAAAACGCTCCTATACACAGGTCGGTATAAAAACTAATGGGATTGAACGCCAACTGTTTGTCTTCTATAAATAATCGGTTAAATGCATAGCTAATAGGTAACAACTATTTTTATCTCATATCTATATATCATTTTTAGGGTCTATAAGTCTAGTAAATATCACCATCATGAAAAGTGATGTGACTTTTTTCAGTATAGTTGATGCGGCAGGTTTTTGTTTGTACTCCATAGTCAAACGATGAGCAGCAATTATTCGCCTATCACTAAACCTTTTTAACGAAAAGAATCTATCGCACAATTCACTTGTTAAAAAACGTTAAATCAGTGGTAATGAGGTATAAAAATAAATAACTATTCAATATTTTATTAAAATATATATCAGAGATAGTGATAAAAAGTAGAAATCGACCACTAAGCAGTAAAATATCTAGAAAACACCTCTTTTATTGGCATAATCGTATATCAATATTATTAGTAAGGAATTATAATGCCCTTCTTAAAGCAAGGATATTTTGGCTAACGCCACTCGTTCACAAATACATACCAACCACCAGTACAGAGAAAGCGATATGCGTACAGATTCATTCCAGCAGATTTTGGAAGACCTAAACAGCTCATCAGCCGATGTAGAAGCATCTGCCCTTATTTCTAACGATGGTCTGATGATTGCTTCAGCCTTACCAACGGGCGTTGATGAAGATCGCGTTGGCGCCATGTCAGCCGCGCTTTTATCCTTGGGTGACCGCGCAGGTCGTGAGCTCGCACGCGGCAGTATCGATCGCATTATGATTCAAGGTGAAAAAGGCTACGTGATTATGACTTCCTCAGGTGATGAGGCTGTCTTGACCATTATGGCAAAACCCAATGCCAAGCTTGGTTTGATATTCTTGGATATCAAGCGCGCCTCAGAAGCCCTAGCCAAACTCATCTAATTGGTGAGCATAAAGCACTGTCGATGCCGCGTTATGGTTATCGCTATAGATAACAAGTTATCAGCCCTACTCTAAATTAAAATTGGTGCTATGTCTTATAAAAACTATTTAAGGTAGTGCACACTGTTTATATGAAAGGCTTCAATGATGAGAGAAGAGATGAGCGATGAACTTATTAGAACAATAAAAAATATCTGGCTTATCATTCATTCTATTATCGACCGCTAACACACCAAATCCGCTTTTTAACCCTTATGAATACAACGTTAAATAAAGGAGATTACGATGGGTTCTCCACTCCCTGATGCACAAAAACCTGAGTTACCTGCAGAACAAATCATGCTGACTTATCACGATGGTACATCGCGTACTGTCTATGATACTGGTATTGAACGCCCCTACCCAGACGGCAAGCTTATCGTCTCGCGTACAGATTTGGACGGCATTTTAACGCACGTCAACGACGCCTTTGTCGAGATTAGTGGCTACAATGTCGACGAGTTAATCGGCAAACAGCACTATATTTTGCGTCATCCTGACATGCCTAAAGCGGCTTATAAAGACTTGTGGGATACCGCCGAGTCTGGGCAGAAATGGCACGGTTACGTCAAAAACTTATGCAAAGACGGCAGCCATTATTGGGTCTATGCCACGGTCGTGCCTAATATTCGTCACGGCGAAACGGTGGGTTATACCTCGGTCCGCCGTAAGCCATCACGCAGCAAGATTGATGCAGCAATGGCTCAGTATGCTGAAATGAAACAAAATGAGGAAGGCTAAATCATGAGTGAACCCACGTATAACTTATTAATCGCCCCTGATTTTTCTCCTGAGCGCTTTGCTGGTTGGCATATGTTTAACACCCTTATGCAAAAGCGTGCGGGCATTCATATGCATCTCAACACACCGACGTCGTATGCTGAACAAGAAGCCCTTATCAAAGCAGGCAACGTCCATGTCATTTACGCCAATCCCTTTGATGCAGCGGCGCTGATACGCGAGCAAGGCTACCGTGCTATTGCCCGCCCTATCGGAAAATCGGATGAAATGGTCATTGCGGCAGCGGCAAATAGCGATATTAATCGTTTAGAAGATATCCGTGCTGGCGCGACAGTAGCGATGGCGGACAACCGTGATGTTAAGCTGATTGGCTTACGTTTACTCGAAGCGGTTGATATAGAAGATTCGGATCTCAATTGGGATGTCACCGAAACCTACCAAGCCGCCGCGCGCAAAGTCATCAAAGGGGAGGTCCAAGCGGCGTTCTTTTTGGCAGAGATTTTCCATGGCTTTTCACGTCTGACCAAAACCCAGCTATCGGTACTTATCGAAAGTGATTTGGCAGATATCAGTCACGTTTTATTAATCAAAGACGATGTTGCCGATGCCGCAGCGATCACCGATGCTGTCCTGAATTTTAATAAGGATGACGATGGTCAAGAAGCACTGGCTGAACTGGGTATGCCTGAAGGATTTGAGCCTATGAGTGAAGAAGACGCTGAGTTTATGATAGATTTGATGCAGACCTTGCTTGACTAGGGCGTGTCTTCATTTCAAAAATGGTGCTAAAAATGAGATAAATTGCCGTCAAACAAGAAAAAATAGCGCAGATAATATCGGGATATTAACCAGCTATTTGACGATGTTTGGCAAGATTTAGCCATTTTTAACCCATTTAGATGACTATCGAATGAGTTGAAGACACGCCCTAGTATGTTATCTAGCGTTTTGCTTAGCATTCTGCTTCACCTTGGTTTTATTTTGCTTAGTTAGGTTATCGCCTATGGCACTCGAGTGCGAGCGATGACCTAAAGGACACCATTATGTCTGATGTAGACCTTATTAAAGAAAGTGAGATGGCCGCGCGCAAGGTGTTTCGTTTTTACTCGCGCAAGGTATTCTTGGCGCCCAATAATCGGTATTTTCACGAACAACGTATCAATGCAGCACTGTTATTAAACGAGAAAGAACCGCTACAAGGTGCTGTGGCGGACTTTTTTTATGGCTGCTGGTATGACATTCCTTACGATGTGACCAATTTATTTACTCGTATTCAAGACCGCCTGTATCCGCAGGTTGAGCAGGGTTTTCGCGACTGTATTAATAAAAAAAGCTATATTCAGCGCAATAGTATGCTGGCGACCCGTTGGAGCGTGCTGGTGTCGCCATCGCTGAACGAGCAGACAAAGCGTTTGCGTATCAGTAGCGATGATGCCAAAGAGATTGCAAAAGACATCACCACTGAGCTGATGCAAGCACGCAATAATCAAGACTGGGGCACGATTGAGCAAATCGAAAATGAGTTCTTTGCCCACTGTATCGCGCGCCATGATCGCCTTGCCTTCTCATTAGTTTGGTTTCGCTTAGGCAAAAGCGATTGGCAGTTTGATGAACGTTGGAACCATTGCCAGCAACGCCTTGACCAAACTAACGGCCAGAATATCAAAACTTAACTTATCGCCTATTTAAAACTTCCCAACAACGGTAGCCGCTATGTCTTCTTACTTAAACGCTGATAAAACCTATCTGACCTTAACCCCAGCCGGTATTTTTGAGGCATTTTCACAAAACGAGCCGACCGATGCGCAGCTGTCTTTACAGGATTTATTATCCTATGAGCAGACACTACTGGCTGCTGACTGGCTAGCACGCTACTCTGACGGGTGGTTACAAAGCTTTATTGAACAAGGTTGGATTGAAAAGCTGTCTCTGTTTTTACCCGCGCCCAATCTGCCCTTGGATCAATTTCTACCCTACGTGGTAGCGAGCTTATCTGGTAAGCGCCGAGCAGCCATTGGCTCTGATGAAGGGTTTTGTCTTGCTCGGATTGGCTATAGTCAAGAAGAAGCGGATATGCTAAGTGTGGCGGCGGCTGACTTTTCAGGCTTTATGCTACGCCAGAAGCAACGCGGCTGGGCAGTAGAAAGCCAAGCGATTTCGTTCTTTCAGCAAGTAGACTTGTTGATTCCTGAGACCAGCTTTGTATTCTTATGGATTGATGGTTCAGGTTATGTACTCATCATCGATGGTGAGCCTCTGACCAATAGTCGTGCCTTTGTGGAGTTGGTCTGGGCATTAAAAACGTCTGGACTAAGATTTTTGAATTAAAGTGACTGCCTGACTTTAAGCGGGTCACAATCTAACGTATTAGGCTGGATACCTCGCCTCTATTGCTGCGCCTTAGGATAAGTAATAAGTAATAAGCACTATTCACTTTTTATATAAGCTATTTTTCTACGCTTGCGCTATGTTCAACGTGTCATATAGTGAGTGAAAAGTAATATCGAACCATCATGCACTGCTGATATCAACTTTTCTTGCTTGCTGTGCCTGCGCAGACAGAGGCTACAAAAAATTGATATCAGCAATACCGTCACGTTTTAGAATATTTTGACTATAGCTAATTGCTACTAAATATTTGATAATTAGTTAGCTAATCGGTAATTAGTAAGAATAACCTCCTCAGAATTAACAACAACTTGTCAAATGTTAGGTCATACTATCATCGTCCAAATGAGAATATTTTTTCTACCTATTCTTTTACTTGACGCTTATCACCTCTCCAAGATTTAAACGCTGCAAACCCTACCCAACAGCTTTTCCCCTCATTGAAAGTGGCACCCTCTGCCAAAGCTTGCATTCTTGCTTATTTTTTAGGACAGTTTATGACTTCGCTGACCACTGTGCGCGTGCGTTATCAAACGATTGAAATTGGCAACACCGATATCCATATTTGCACCTTACGTGACAACCAACAATTTAGCGACCCTGACGATGAGGCGCTTAACCTAGGTATTTGCTCGGCTTCTTGGCCGATGTTTGGCGTGATTTGGCCGTCAAGCTTGGTATTGGCCAATCACATGCTCGATTATGATATTGCGGGCAAGCGTATCTTGGAGGTTGGCTGCGGCATGGCATTATCGAGCCTGCTGCTCAATCATCGGCATGCAGACATTACGGCGACCGACTATCATCCGACAGTTGAGTACTTCCTTGATCGCAATACCACCTTGAATAACAATAAAGAGATTAACTTTGAGCGTTTAGATTGGGCAGAAGACAATAGCCACCTTGGCAAGTTCGATATCATTATCGGTAGTGATTTACTCTATGAAGACCAACATATTGATATTTTGGCTGAATTTATCGAACGTCATGCGTTACCAAAATGTGAGGTCATCGTCGTAGACCCTGGGCGTGGGCGCAAAAACAAGCTGACCAATAAAATGCTTGAATATGGTTTTAGCAGTCAACACGTCAAGCCCGAGAATACCACTTATCTTGACTTGCCATTTAAAGGGCACATTTTGACGTTTTCGCGGGATAATAGTAAGTAAATCCTATAAATGGTAATTATAAATACAGTCAATTTTCGATAGTGTTTTGCCATTGCTGCCGCGTTATTTTGTATAACACATGCTTGGCAAGTGGGTGTCTAGCATCAAGCATAGGGTGATAAAAATCTTCCTGTGTATCCGCCATGCCAAGGCGCTGCATGATAAGCTGCGAGTGTCTATTAATGACTGCGGTGAAAGCGACGACCTCGTTAAGCGCTAGAACTTCAAAAGCAAATTTCAGCGCTGCACGCGCGGCTTCAGTGGCGTAACCCTGTCCCCAATAGTCTTTATGCAGCCGCCAAGCAATCTCCACACAAGGCGCAAATGACATATCCGCATGAGCTGCATTTAAACCCACCATGCCAATAAAGCTATTGTCCGCTTTTGGGCCGTCTTTTTCACTCACTGCCCAAAACCCCCAGCCATTATCTGCAATCAGCTGCTGGCATTTATTGGCTATTACATCGCTCAATTTTGGCGACAATAGCTTGGGGAAATAACGCATGACTTCTGGATCGGCATTCATTTCAGCAAATACCCCAAAGTCAGCTGGCTGCCACTGTCTCAAATAAAGACGTTTAGTTTCTATCACCTTTGTCATTGAAGCCTCTATCTGTGATTATGTATCAAGCCAGCCTTGTTGCTTGGCATAAGTCAGTTGCTCAGGCGTGTCAATATCATAGCTGAGCTGATGCTTATTCACGGTACTTATTTGGCTAGAAGGCAGTCCTCTAATTAAGTAACGCAGCCCTTTATCTCCTGTTAACGATGCTTGCCATTGTTTTAGCAACTCGTAATCAATCGCTAAAGGCAATCCGATGATATCTTTTTTAAAGGTTTCAGTATCGGCTGTTTTATCTAAATCCTGCCCATTACTCCAATGTCTCAAACTACTATAGCCACTTGCAACCACCATCTGTGTGCCTGCTAGCAAGGTTAGCAAATGCTCTTCATCTAGCAGTACTTGGTCAATCCCCATTATCAAAACACGCTTAATAAGACTGTCGTCAAGATTAACTAACGCCTCAATACCTAAATATAAACTATGCGCCATACCCATTTTGGGTATTGGATTCATTACCGTGTTAACAATGGCATGCTGAGTAGCTAACTCGGTAATCGCACTGGCTATTGATGGATTATCTTCAGGAATAACAATGATAATGGCTTGCGGCTGAGTCGCTAATGCAAGCTTGGTCATATAGCGGATTAATGGCTCATCATCTTTGCAGAGTAGTTGCTTCGCTTGACCCAAACGCTGACTAAGACCACTTGCCAAAATGATAACCGCATGATTTTGAGTCATCATGCGTGGCTCATCATAGTTAAGTCACTATTATCTAAATCTACACATTTAGCTGGTGGCGTTTGTCCATGCATAACCGCGTTTATTTGCGCCATGATACCCAGCGCCAAAGCTTCGGGCCCATCGCCACCTAACTTATAGCCGATAGGATACTGTAGCTTATTGATACCGTTGTTTAAAATATTAGGATCAGATTTAGTAGCCTTAATCTCATCTATCAGACGCTCGGTACGATAGCGCGGGCCTAATTGTCCGAGGTACTTATAGTGATTGGCACGTGTCAATAGTACCGCAAGGCGAGCACGGTCTTGACTGAGGCTATGTGACATCAGTGCCACAGCAGCGTTATGACTGAGCTTTAGCAAAGTATCCGTATCTTCCAACGATAACGGCAGCACTTCATCTGCTTGCGGGAAACGTATACGTGTGGCGTATTGCGCGCGACTATCTACAACGGTGACATGCCAATCTTGCAATTTTGCCATGATGACCAGCGGCATCACATCATTGCCTGCCCCGCAAATCAGCAGACGGATTTGTGGCTCTAGTCGTTGTATCAACCACTCTGTCGCTAAATTAACGTTGTCATAATGGTCATCATCTTTCACAACAACGTATTCGGTCTTTTTATTACCAAGCTCATGTTGAGCTAGGTTTTCGACCGTATTGAAAAGAGTATTTGAAACATCAAACCCGGCTTGATTTAAGCTGTTACTAGTGCCAATACCATTAGCGCCTATAGTCGTAATTTGTTCTGACTCGGTATAATTATCCAAATTAATGCGCATACCGATTTGCAGTTCAAGATTTGAGTTTTGGCGACTAGCAGAGCGAATTAATGTGGCTATCGTGACGGACTGCTGAGTATGTCGAACTTGACTAATGGTATCTAACAACGGCGTCGCAGTTGCCAAGCGCTCAAACAAAACATGTACCCGTCCATTACATCCTAAGCCAAAATTCAACTCGTCTAAATCAAGATCTGGCTCGTCATGGAAATCAACATTTAAAAAATCATTTTCGGACGTCTCTTCTTTAGCAGCTGCTTTCGCTTCGCCATTTTTGGTGTATTCAATATCATCGCCCGTTTGATAAACTTGTACGCTTGCGCCATTACGAGTAAGCCAAAAGGCACGTTTGATAATATGCGGCTCAAGGCAGCCACCACTTATCATTCCGACCGAGCGTCCATCTGCGCATATAAGCATCATCGCGCCAGCACGACGGTACGCTGAGCCTTCGGTACGGACGACCGTTGCCAGTACAGCATCAACGTTTTGTTGAGCGGCCTCACCTGCTAGCTTGAGAATGTCAGCGATTTGATTCATAACGCCTCTTGTTTTGCTTATGTTATAACTTGCTTATGTTATAAACCGTTAGGGTGTAAAAACCCGCAGCTTAGGCGGGTTTCTTTAATAAAACTTGAGTTAAAAATCACTCTGGCATTTCAGCAAGCAGCTTATCAAGCGTAATTGGGAAGTCATAAACACGCACACCGACCGCATTATAGATAGCATTGGCAATCGCGGCAGCAGCACCTGCAATAGCCGTCTCACCGATACCTTTGATGTGCATTGGATTGGTATAAGGATCATCTTCTTCTACCAATATGACATCTAACTGCGGTACGTCCGCATTAACTGGCACATGATACTCGGCAAGGTCATGGTTACAAAGACGACCATCGCGCTTGTCATGGATGACTTCCTCCATTAGCGCGGATCCAATCCCAAACACCATACCGCCATAGCATTGCGACGTTGCAGTTTTGTGGTTCAGAATACGACCAGCGGCAAATGCACCTGTCATACGTTTCACCCGAATCTCACCAGTGACTTTATGAACCGCCACTTCAGCGAAGTTCGCGCCAAAAGAGGCTTGGCGATGGCTCTTACCGTTCTTACCCGGTTTTATCTGGCCTTTAGCAGTGATTTTTTGCTCATCATAGTCAGCGACCACATCCGCAAGCGCATAAGACTCTGTATTATCAAAATCATACTCTTGTGATGCTGACTGTCCTGATAGCGAAAGCCCTGTGGTTTGCGATAGCTTATCAATAGTGCTGTCAGCAAATGATTGGCCGCTCTTTTTGGCAGCCTCCATTGCCGTTAAAGCATGCTCGCCTGTTTTCTTGATTTGACCATTGTCTAACTGAATGTTGTCAGGATACAGACCAACTTTTTCTGCTAGCATTTCACGCAGCTGCTCACAAGCAAGATAGACACCACTACCCGCACTCGCAGCACCCCAACTGCCACCTGAGCCTGATGCTGGTGGCAATGCACTGTCACCTAGTTTCATCTCAACATGGTCGATAGGCAGTCCTAACAGGTCTGCCGCTACCTGAGAAAACACCGTATAAGACCCTGTACCGATGTCTGTCATGTCTGTCTCGATAACTGCTTTGATACCAAGTGCTTTTGACTCATCTACCTGTAGGGTTGCACGTGCTTCAGATGGCTGTAATTGGTTACCACGGGCAGCCGCCGCCATGCCTGTACCTATCCACCAGTCACCTTCTAATTGACTGGCAGGCTTGGGATTATGCTTATCCCAACCAAACTGTTCAGCGCCCTTCTCCATACAAGCGACTAGCTGACGGGTGGAGAAAGGAATCTCTTCGGTAGGGTCCTCTTCAGGCTCATTACGGCGGCGCAGCTCGATTGGATCAATGTCCAGCTGTGAGGCTAGCTCGTCCATGGCACATTCAACCGCAATCAAACCCACCGCCTCACCCGGCGCACGCATCGAGCCTGATAATACTTGATTCATATCTACCATCTGATAATGTACACGGCGGTTTTCACCACGGTATAGATAATGGGTAGATAATGCCGTCGGCTCAAAAAAAGCTTCTCCTGGCAAATTACTGGTCGTAGTATCATGAATAAATGTGTTGATAATACCTTCTTTATTACAACCAATAGCGATACGCTGACGCGTGTTTGAGCGTCTGACCGTTGCTTCCATCACTTGTGAACGCGTCATAGTGATTAGCACAGGACGACCCAGATCTTTCGCAGCAATCGCCGCTGCAATAGATTCAGGAGCAATACCGAGCTTACTACCGAACCCACCACCCACATAGTGTGCGATCAGTTGTATTTGATCTTTATTTAGGTCCAGAGCATCCATGACTTGCTGTTTGCAAGAAGCGATCATCTGATTGGAAGTATACAAAACGAGCTTATCGCCTTCCCAATGAGCCAACGTTGTATGGGGCTCCATCGGAGAGTTGCTTTGACTTGGGGTATGATAAAAGCGATCAACGGTCACTGCCGCATCAGCTAAGCCTTGGTCTGGATCGCCTTGGACATTATTTTTATCAGAGCCTTTTTCTTCATCTACCGCATGTGCGTTAGAGAGCTCTTGGGTAAAGTTTAATGCCGCTTGGTCAGTCTCATCCTTATAAGTCACTTTCAGCGCTTTAGCGCCTTCTCTTGCCGCCTCAAAAGTTTCGGCGATTACAACAGCTATGGGCTGACCATGATAAAACACTTCACTCACACCTTGAGTTGGTGCTTTTGTTGCCCCGCCCTGTTGCGAATTACGTAAGAAGTGCTCAGGATCGGTCACCACTTTAATAATATTAGGAATGCCTTTTAGAGAGTCACTATCGATACTCTCAACTTGACCTTTAGCAATGGTCGCGCCTACCAATACACCATAGGCTTGATTGTCCAAGTGTATTTCGGCACTGTATTTCGCTTGACCGCTAACCTTTAGGGAACCATCAACACGGTTGATTGGCTTACCAACTAGCTTGCTTGCCGTTGTGCTAAATAGCGTTTCAACAGGCTCATCCATGGTCAGTTTTTTGGTTGGTTCTGACTGTGTGATTGATTCTAATAGTGCCATGATTATGCTCCCTCGCCCGCTAATGCGCGCTGAATAACTTGTTTTAGTAGGCGACGCGTCAACGGTATTTTAAAGTCGTTCTGACCATTACCTTTGGCATCATGCAATAATAGATCAGCGGCCTGCGTGATAACATCGCTATTGCCATCGGTATCCATTAATAGTGCCTCAACCTCTTCATTACGCCATGGCTTGGTACCGATGCCGCCGAACGCCAAACGTACTGTCTTTAGGTTGCCATTGTCGTCAGCATCGATGACTGCGGCACAAGATACCAGTGCAAAAGCGTAAGAAGCGCGATCACGCACTTTGTCATAGGTATGCATGCCCTTAATAGGGGCAGGTAATACAACATGAGTAATCAGCTCGCCTGCTTCTAGCACATTTTCGATATGCGGCGTGTCTTTTGGCAAACAATAAAAATCTTTCACATCGATAGCGCGAGTCGAGCCATCTGCTTTAACTGTCTCTATCGTGGCATCCAGTAAGCGCATTGCCACTGCCATATCGGATGGGTGCTGAGCAATACATGAATCACTGGTACCTAAGACAGCTAGGGTACGGTTCTCCCCGTTGATAGCAGGACATCCTGTACCCGGTTCACGTTTATTACAAGCGCTGTCTGTTTGATAAAAATAATAGCAACGAGTACGCTGCAAAAAGTTGCCGCCCGTTGTCGCTCTGTTACGTAGCTGACCAGTCGCTCCTGCCAATATGGCACGAGACAATACCGGATAATTTGCAATGACGTCAGGATGGGCAGCCAAATCACTATTGCTGACCAGCGTACCGATACGCAGTCCGCCGTCATCAGTCGTTTCTATCTGTTGTAATTCTAAGCGCGTCACATCAACTAATTTAGTTGGCGTTTCAATCTCTAGTTTCATGAGATCTAATAAGTTGGTACCACCTGCGATAAAAGAAGCGTCTTTGCCGCTAGCAGAGGTTGCGGCTTGCTTAGGTGCATCAGCGCGGCTATATTCAAAACGTTTCATGAGTGGTCTCCTGCCTTGCCTGTTATTGTTTTGTTATTCGCTGAGGCTTTATGGAACTGAGCCTCGCTTGACGGCGGTGACCAAATACCTGTTACGCTTGAATTTTGTGTAGAGGTGTCATTGGTCTGGGCAGCAGACTCTGACATCTCATTTTCAAGTACTTGTGAGATGGCTTTGATGATATTGGGATAAGCGGAGCAGCGACAGACATTACCACTCATGCGCTCAGCGATTTCTTGTACCAGAAGGCTATCAGGATGTTGTAAGTCTGTGCTCACATGGCTTGGCCAATTTTGTTTTACTTCTTCTATTAAGGCAGTCGCTGAACAAATTTGACCTGGGGTGCAATATCCGCACTGAAAGGCATCGTTATCTTTAAAGGCTTGTTGCAGCGCCGATAGTGAATCCGGCATACCGATGCCTTCGATGGTCGTAATCTCATCACCATCATGCATGATAGCAAGTGTGAGACAAGAGTTGACTCGGCGACCATTGATGAGCATGGTACAAGCGCCGCATTGGCCGTGGTCGCAGCCTTTTTTGGGTCCAGTAATTTGTAAATGTTGACGACAGACGTCGAGCAGTGTCGTACGGGCGTCAAGATTCTCGAGCTGATAATCCTGCTTATTGATTGTTAACGTCAAGGTAGACATGCTGGCTTCTCGCTGGCAGATGAATATAATGGGTGAAAAAAGCGCCTTATAGCTACGGCGGCAATAAATCCATTATGGCGTACCAAAAAACTTGTTTTGTTTTTATTTTGTAGTTGTTGCAGTATAGTTTTTAATCCGAGGCAGTACCTAAAAGTGTGTACTACCAATCGCTGTAAGCTAACTGATAATCATTTACCTCAATCAGCCTAACCATCTGCTGCTAGCTAGTATTAATTGGTTTTAATTTATCAGCACTCAAATTCAGGCCATATGATTTAGCAATATATAGTGAATTCAGTATAAAAACGATACAGTGGGACTGGGATAAATTTTTCGCAGCCTCTGTCTGCGTAGGTACAGCACACAAGGAAAATTTAGACCAGTTCCACCTTGATATATAATGTATCTGTTTTATTTAGGATTGACTATATTATGTGAAGTGGGCAATCTATTTTTTAGAAAAAGGTAGTATATTAAATAGACTTCAATAAAGAAAAGCCCCACAAACGAAAGTTTATAGGACTATTATGAGGCTACTTTAGAATGATCATTTCAAATCAAACACCTAAAACTAGGCTTTAGTGATGATTGTTTCTTCGTCAAATCGAGACTTAGGCAGATCAGCATTAAAATCATCTTCACTACGATAGCCAAGAGAAACCATTGCGACCGCTGTATAGCCCTTACTACGTAAATCAAACTCTTCATCAAGCGCTTTTAAATCTGCGCCTTCCATCGGCACAGCATCAATACCCAAAGTAGCAGCGCCTAGTAGTAATGCACCCATATTGAGATACAACTGCTCTATCAACCAATGCGGCTCGTCTTTTTGCTCATAACGACGAATGTCCAAGAACATTTTACGCGTTTGATGCATTTGCTCTTTGAGTTTTGGTTCTGCAAAGCGACCATCAGCATCTTCTTTATCGAGCAAGCCTTCTAAAAACTCGTCATCGGCATAGACACGGCTACAGAATACGATGACATGCGAGGCATCTTTTACTTTGGCATCATTGAATTCATACATGCCCTCAGTGCCTTTTGCAATTCGAGCTTTACCCGCTTCGTCATCAGCAATCACAAAATGCCAAGGCTGAATATTGGTGCTCGACGGACTGAGACGTAAGATATCTTTTAGACTCTGAAAGTCTTCTGCTGATATTTTTTTGTTGGTATCAAACTCTTTGGTGCTGTAACGCCATTTCATTGCTTCAGTGATATTTTTCATATATGACACCATAGTGAGTGTTAAGTTTTTATTGTTTATTGAATTATTATTAGCGTTATTTATAAATAATCATCGCTAATTTCAATGGAGCAACTTTAAATAAAAACCTGTTTTGTGACCACGGCAGATTGGTTAAGTAGTCATGGGTTTTGTTATCAGTGCGTCAGTTGTTAGACCGTTTTTGCAAAAATTTCGGCTATCCTACTGATAATAGTTACAATTGAGCTACCTAAGTGATAACGCAGACTGTGCAGACTACATTGTAATCGCTCCCTCATTCTCTTAATATTGACTGAGTGATATTATCCAAAGCTGATTCAACCAAGTCGCTTTGGCTGATATGTCTAGCTATAAAATACCGTCATAAAAAATAAACAATAATGCTTGCGAGGATATATGAGCACATCAGAAAAACCACTCCGAATAGACATCGTCTCAGACGTTGTATGCCCTTGGTGCGTCATTGGTTACCGCCAGCTGGCAGAAGCGCTCAAGCAAACCAACACCGAACATGAGATTCGCTGGCATCCGTTTGAGCTTAATCCAAATATGCCCAGCGAAGGACAAAATATGCGTGAACATATTATGGAAAAGTATGGTTCGAGTAAGCAAGAATCTGATGCTAGCCGTGCTCGATTAATAGAAGCTGGTCGTGAGGTCGGCTTTGAATTTAACTTTAACGATGACACACGTATGCATAATACCTTTAATCTGCATCAGCTCTTGCACTGGGCAGATCAGCAAGGCTGTATGCACGACTTAAAGCAAGCGTTGTTCGCCGCACACTTTACCCATGGTCGCAATATTTCTGACAATGCCGTGCTCGCCGATATCGCTGCAGAGACCGGCTTGGATCGTAATGAAGCACTAGCCGTGTTAGACGACCAGCGTTTTGCTAAAGCAGTAAGAGAGGCTGAGCAACATTGGCAGCAGCAAGGCATTCAAAGCGTGCCGGCGGTAATTTTTAATGAACGTCATCTGGTTAGCGGTGCGCAAGGTGTAGAGAATTTCACGAATATTTTGCAGCAATTAGCTGACATGCCAGACTAGCTTTGTTGATAGGATTTCCTGACTAGCTTTGTTAACAAAATTTCGTTCGCTACTCATAAAAGGATCTTTTATGTCCTCTAATAAATCACCCTCGATTATCGTGTTCGATGTCAATGAGACGCTACTCGACATTACCACTCTTGAACCATTATTTGCTCGACTGTTCGATGACAAGCAGATACTCAGAGAGTGGTTTGCCCAATTGGTGCTTTACTCGCAAACCATGACTTTATCAGGACTCTATACGCCTTTTGGTGAGCTTGGTGTCGATGCGTTGCAGATGACCGCTGATATCCATGAAATCACGCTGACAGATGACGATATCGATGAGTTAAAAGAGCGCATGAGCGAAATGCCTGCTCATCCTGATGCAATACCGGCATTAACCAAACTACGTGACGCAGGGTTTCGACTGGTAACGTTAACCAACTCAGCGAGCAGCCCGTCCCCTACGCCACTTGAAAAGGCAGGGTTGAGTGAGTTTTTTGAGCAGTCTTTTAGCGTTGAGAAGGTTGCAAAATTCAAGCCTGCGCCTGAGACTTATCAAATGATCACTAAAGAGCTGGCTGTTGAAATGTCAGATTTGTGCCTTGTCGCTTGTCATCTTTGGGATACGATTGGCGCGCAAGCGGCTGGCTGTCAAGGAGCATTTCTTAAACGTCCTTATAACGCTATGTTGCCCGCCTCCAATGTGCCAACACCGGACTTTGTGGCCTCAGATCTTGTCACACTTGCTGAGCAGATCATTCTTGATACTCAAGGCTAACCGTTATTTATAAGCCTATCGTCAACATATCCTAAAAATGCTACGATGTTGCTGATATATCGATATTACTTTTCACTGACTATATTTTTAATGCTAAAAAAATGCCGCCCTTATATAGGGACGGCATTTTTGGTTTTTCTATCTTATAAAACTAGGGCGTGTCTTCAAGATTATCTCTTAAAAATGAATCACCGTACGAATACTCTCACCCTTGTGCATCAAGTCAAAGGCTTCGTTGATATCTTCTAATGGCATAGTGTGAGTGATAAAGTCCTCTAAGGGGATATCGCCTGCTAAATAACGCTCAACGTAGCCAGGCAGCTCTGAACGGCCTTTGACGCCCCCAAATGCTGAGCCTTTCCAGACCCGGCCCGTCACTAGCTGGAATGGACGGGTTGAGATTTCTTTCCCTGCACCAGCGACACCGATGATGACCGACTCGCCCCAACCTTTATGGCAGCACTCAAGCGCTGAACGCATGACATCGACATTACCAATACATTCAAACGAATAGTCTACGCCGCCATCAGTCATCTCAACGATGACCTCTTGGATAGGCTTGTCATAGTCTTTAGAATTGATGCAATCAGTCGCGCCAAGCTTCTTAGCCAACTCAAATTTATCTTCGTTAATATCAATACCGATAATACGACTGGCTTTTGCCATTTTTGCACCAATGATGGCGGCGAGGCCAATACCACCAAGACCGAAAACAGCAACGGTAGAACCTTCTTCAACCTTAGCGGTATTCATAACCGCGCCCATGCCGGTGGTCACGCCACAACCTAGCAAACAAACTTTTTCTAATGGTGCGTCTTTGTCCACTTTGGCTAAAGAGATCTCTGGCAAGACGGTATATTCAGAGAAAGTTGAGCAGCCCATGTAATGATAAATTGGCTCACCGTCTTTATAAAAGCGCGTGGTGCCGTCTGGCATTAAGCCTTTACCTTGAGTCTCGCGTACGGCTGAGCATAGGTTGGTTTTACCTGAAGTACAGAATTTACAAACGCCGCACTCTGCGGTATATAAAGGAATAACGTGATCGCCGACTTGGACGCTGGTCACGCCTTCGCCGATTTGTTCAACGATACCGCCACCTTCATGACCTAAGATAGCTGGGAATACGCCTTCTGGATCTTCACCAGATAAGGTAAAGGCATCAGTGTGGCAGACGCCACTGGCGATGATTTTTACCAATACTTCGCCTTTGCGCGGCAGCATGACATCCACTTCTTCGATAGATAGTGGTTGGTTTGGGCCCCAAGCGATGGCGGCTTTTGATTTAATAAATTTATCTGACATAGTTGTCTCTCTTTTTAATTAGTTTTATCGGTTATTGAGCACAGACCTATTCATCTTATATTGCTGACTTAGTAGAGGCAAGCTACAGTTGTACCAGTCTGTGAAGCATTAAACTTTATACTGACCATTATAGTCGTTTCTGCCATGATAACAATGTGCTATATTTACAAATATCTTTTACACAGTGGTAATAATCATGCGCTGGGATGGTATTAGCGAGTTCGTCTATGTGGCGGAGTATGAGAGCTTCACACGTGCTGCCAAAGAATTGGGCATCTCAACCGCGCAAGTCAGTCGGCAGATAAGCGCTTTAGAGAAACGTCTCAATATTAAATTGCTATATCGTACAACTCGTAAGGTAACACTGACTGAAGAAGGCCGCGTGTTTTATCAGCATTGCCGCAGTGTACTCGATGGCTTGGATGCCGCTGAGCAAGCGGTGAGTAACTTACAATCAAAACCCCAAGGCAGGATTAAACTGACCGCCCCTGTCACTTATGGCGAGCAGCAATTATTGCCACTGGTCAATGATTTCATGGTGCAATATAGTGATATCGAAGTGACGGTATTTTTGAGCAATCAAAAAATCGACCTAATTGATGGCGGCTATGACTTGGCAATTCGTATTGGCAAATTAAGCGACTCAACCATGATGGCAAAAAAACTCAGCCGTCGTACCAACTTCGTCTGTGCCGCACCCGCTTATCTTGAAAAATACGGCACGCCTCATGCTTTGTCCGAGCTAAGCCAACATAACTGCTTACTTGGCACTCGTGACTATTGGCACTTTATAGATTTTAAAAAAACAGATTCTAAAAAAACAGGTTCTGGAAAAGACGCTGATAAAGAAAAAAACCTGCGAGTGTCTGGCACTGTGCAATACAACAGTGGTCACAGCCTAGTCGATGCTGCCTTAAAAGGTCTGGGTATCGTGCAGCTACCTGATTATTATGTGCAAAAACACTTAGCATCAGGTGCGTTGGTCAGCTTACTGGATAACTATAGAGAGCCTGAAGAAAGTATCTGGGCCGTCTATCCGCACAACCGTCATTTATCGCCAAAGATTCGGTTGCTCGTAGATTATCTAGCAGAGCGTTTGGCTTAGATGATAGTTTTGGCTTAGTCATTCTTTAAGAGGTGTTGTAATGCGACCCTTTACTATGCGCAGTTTATTACGCACAGTGTTATAGCTCACAATGAATATTCGATGTTGCTAACCATCAATCACTGAATAAACAACCACCATAAAAAAGGACTTTTTATGCTTAAAATTATCTCTATTGCGGCGTTAGCTTTGGCTGTATCCTCTTGCGCCAGTGTTGAAAATATTTTAAACGCGCCAGATAAGGTGCAATCAACGCCAGAAACGATGACTGCTATCAATGCTGAGAAGGGTTTGGTGACGATGCAAAGTAATCACTCCGTTCAAGATACTGCGGATAAGCTAGCAGCGATTATCGAAAGTAAAGGTATGAAAGTATTTGCGCGCGTCGATCATCAGAAAAATGCGCAAGGTGTTGATTTAACATTAAGACCGACGCAAGTGATTATGTTTGGTAATCCGAAAGCGGGTACGCCATTGATGAATTGCGAGCAAAGCGTCGCTATTGATTTGCCGCAAAAAATCCTTATCAGTGAAGATGCCGATAAAAAGGTCTGGTTGTCGTACAATAATCCTGACTATCTCAAAGACCGTCATAATATAAAAGGTTGTGATACCCAGCTTGCTAATATGGCAAAAGCATTGGATGGCGTTAGTAAAGCCGCTATTGCAAAGTAAGCTATAAATGAGAGTCTAAACAAGTAAAAAGGTGGGATACAAAAGCATAACCCACCTTTCTCATGTTTTAGAAAATTAAATTATTAGCGATTCTCAGATTGTGCTATTTGCTCATGTAACTCTACTTTCAACTTCTTTGCACATTCAATAATTTTCTTTCGATTGGCAGGAATAGCGCCGTTTTCGATAGCAGTTAAGCGCATTTGTACCGTGACATCATAGTGCGGATAACTGGCATTACGGTGAAATAAGCGCTTATCCACTTCAATCAATGCGGCAAAGTCATGCAACTCTTGCAGGGTATCAGCCAGCATATGGCACCATTTATAGCCTTTAAATTCTATCTGCATAAAATCAACGTATATCGCCATAGAGTCGCCTCCTTTATTATCAATGGCTATTTTATCATGTGCTAAACAACGCTTTCACAACACAGCCATTAGAACAATTCACTTGCATCTTTCTTAAGCTGTTTCAGTACGACTTGGTATTCGCTATCATTGGTTTCAAGGCTGCTTAGGCGTCCATAACGCAGTTGACGATAGTCCTGCTTCATCTGTATTATTTTTGCTTGTACAATCTCTGAGTGACCGCTATCTGTTAGCTTACTAACTTTACCACCCGCACCGCTACTTACAGTATTGTTACGGCTATCCATGTCACTATTTATATCATTGCCTCGGTTATTAACCGCCGCTGCCAAACGCTCAAGCCAAGCCAATTGCCCTTCGTTGTTATCGCGAGCGAGCGATTTATCCGCTTTGCCAATGCGCTTTGATAATTGTGCAAGTGGTAGATCGGCTGGATGCCAACGCTTACGGCGACGTTGCCAAATGACAAAGACCAAAATCACCATGACAGTAATAGCACTCACCGCTAGCCAAATAATTTGCTGCATGATTGAGCGGATGTTAAACCACTTGAGTAATGAGTCAGCTTGCTTATCCTGATCGTAACCAACGACGTCTTTTTGCCAATAGTAGCTGGCTTGATCTGAGAGGCGGCGTAAGGTTTGTAGCATTTGATACTGCTGATAGCTGATTTGCGCACTAGCCCCATCACCGAACATTGCTGCCCCTTGTGCCTGCGTCAGTGCATCCATACCTTGCTCGACACGCTCAGGCGCTACAAAAGCCGTCGGATCGACACGTACCCAACCTTGACCGTCAAGCCAAACCTCCGTCCAAGCGTGCGCATCCTTTTGCCGTACTTCCCAAACATTACCACCGCGGCTCAGCTCACCACCTTGATAGCCCGCCACGACGCGTGCTGGAATGCCAGCAGCGCGCATCATAAAGGTGAAGCTGGAAGAATAGTGCTCACAAAACCCCGCTTTGGTGTCAAATAAAAACTCATCAATACGGTTCTTATGCAATCGTGGCGGCGACAACGTATAACGAAAGTCCGTTTGGTTGATCCAGCGCTCAAGTGCTTGCATGTAGCGTACTGGGTCTGAGTCTGATTGAACAAACAGCTGCTGCGCCAGTGCTTTTGCTTTGGGATTGCCGTCAGCTGGCAGGGCAAGATTCAGACGGCGTGACTCATCAGAGAGAATCGTATCGATACCCATCGGGGCAAACTGTAATACCTCGTAGCGCAGCTGTTGGGTAACCGGCTGGTCTTTTAATAAAGTAAAGTTTGAAGTAATACTAATGTCTTGACGCTGAGCAAAAGGATAATCAAGGCCAAATAGCCAGTTTTGTTGCGTGGGCTCTAGAATAATCTCATAGCTGGTCGGCGCAGCTTTCACCTCATCAGGGATAGTAGCAAAGGCATTCTCAATCCAAGCAGGTATTCGCTGCGTCGGCTGCCACTGTCGTTGCTGAGGGCTAGGACGCCACGTCACCCCGTCAAAGTCGCTAAATACCAAGCCGCGCCAATATAGCTGCTGCTGTGGTGGGCGCTTATCTGCAAACTCTACCCGAAACGCCAGCTCAGTCGATTGTCCCAAATTGGCAAAATCACCGGGCGACATACTATCAGAGACACCCGTGGTCGCCTGCTGCCCTGATAGTTGTACTGACCATAGCGGTGGCAAGCGCGGAAAGAACAAAAACAACACGACCAATAACGGCAATGCCCCAAGACCTAATACACCTAAAGTACGCAAGCGACCATCACCATGAGTATTGCCATCGTCATTTAGCGCAATAAATGCCAACAACACAATGACCGCCCCGACGATTACTTCTAACGTCGTCACAAGACCTTGATCCATCAAAAATAGCGCGGCAAGGACAAACAGTGAAAGATTCAATACCACATAAGCATCACGGCGCTTATACAACTCCCACAGCTTACTGATGAGACATAGCACCAAAAACGCTACGCCCATATCGAGGCCGAAAGCGGTATTATAAGTCAGCCACAGACCTGTAAGCCCCAATAAGAAGCCGAGCATTTGCATGCTTTGATAGACACGTTTTAGATGCGCTAATTTTTTGAATCGCGCTTTTACACGCGGCATCTGAGCAATGATACTGACCACCGCAAAACCCATTAGCCATAATGGCAAGTGCGCTGCATGCGGTAAGATAATGACAACTTGAGCAATTAATACCCAATAATAGGCTGGTAAGGCGAGTAGCTTGTGAGTCCATTTAGCATTGCTAGCCTGCTCAGTGTGAGAAGTGATATGTTGACCCAAAGCCAATTGCTCAAAGCTTGCAGGATTGATCTCTGTCTCATTTGTAGAGGAATTTTTAAAATTGATCATGGTGCTTTCGCCAGCCTTAACAAGCATGCTCGTGCAAAGCTATCGCCTTCACCCATTGTTGCAGCAGAAGGCGCGTCGCCGGCTAAGCGCATGTTAAATGGCACACCCAGCTCACCTAATGTCACGACGCCATAAGCCAGTTGTGCCAGCCTCTGTTCATGATGGGCTGCTGGCATATCGGCATAATCCAATGTTTGCTCATCACCGACTGGATCAGCGAAATGCTTGGTAAACATGCCTTGACCGCGCGCCACGTGACCCCAAGAAACCCGAGCCAGCGACTCACCTTCGATATAATTATCGAGCCGCTCAAAGTCATCTTGACCTTGACGATATTGCCCGCCTGTTGGCAAGTCCTCTAAACTTGCGACCGAATACTGCGTCTGCCAGTCAAAGGCTTCAGGTTTTGGATAGACCCAAGCGCTACGGGCAAAATAGACATAAGACCATGCACGCATGATCCCTAATGGATAAACGGTTTTGATGGTTAATCGTGGCAACTCAAACGCGCCACGATTATGCGTCTGCACCGGCAAACGAATAATTTGCTCATCTTGTAACCGTGTAACAAGTACAGAATGTTGACTATCCACGTGATGTTTGATTTTCTTACCAGATTTTTTATCCATCTCTTTATCAGTCTGCGCAAAGCTAAATAGCAGCTGGCGTCTTGGCTGGCGACTCTCACTACGCAGTTGCAGGGTCACCCAGACAGGCGCACCCGCTTCTGCCATGGTCACCTCTATTAGCTGTACCTTTAGACCTGAGATATGAGCAAAGGTCACATGAAAGCTGATCAGCCAGACACTGATTAGATAAAAACATAAGCCCAATACCAAGTTATTGCCATAGTTGATACCAGCGATAAAGGTAATGACCAGTAAGACAGCAAATAGCATCCCTTCACGACTAAAAAAGATATAGACGTTACGCAAATTGAGGGTGGCACTATCACTTTTGGGCGCACGCGAAGCAAACCAACGGCTTAATGCTGAAGTAGCTGGTACGGTTAAGGCTTTTGGCAAAAAGCTCATGACTACCCTATCCTTACCATAAAATGGATACTCTCATCGATAACTGAATGATCGTTTGAAAAATAAGCATGCGATTAAATAACGGACTCTTAAACAACAACCGCTACGTCTGCCAAAATGCGTTGGGCGATGGTCTGCGTCGCTTGTCCTCCCGTCACATGCGCGGGTACAAAACGCTGACCGAGACGGTGATCAGTGACGGCGGCAAACACCGCTTGAATGTCTTCAGGCGTCATCTCCATATGCCCCGATACATAGGCATAGGCTTGTGCGGCACGCTGTAGCGACAGCACGCCACGTGGTGATAAGCCATGATACTCTTGGCTTGATCGTGTTTTTGCCACCAGTCTTTGTAGATAGTCCAAGACCACATCCGCGACATATACTTGCTTGACGCCTTGCTGCGCTAACAAGACCGCCTCGGTATCAAGTACCGCAGACAACTCTTTTAGTAACTCACGGCGATCCTGACCTTTTAAAAGCTCACGCTCTGCGGCAGGTGATGGATAGCCAAGCGACAAGCATAGCAAGAATCGATCTAACTGCGATTCAGGCAGCGGATAGACGCCTGCTTGCTGCAAAGGGTTTTGAGTTGCAATCACAAAGAACGGCTGAGGCAAAGGATAGCTTTGACCATCTTGGGTGACTTGCCGTTCTTCCATTGCTTCTAGTAAGGCACTTTGCGTCTTGGGGCTAGAGCGATTAATCTCATCAGCGAGTAACAGCTGAGTAAAGATAGGGCCAGCACGAAACTCAAATTGCTGTTTACTTTGATCGTAAATGTTCATTCCTAAAATATCTGCTGGCAGCATATCATTGGTGAACTGTACACGGCTAAAGCTCAAACCTAATAACTGCGCCAAGCCTTGCGCCAAAGTGGTTTTACCCATACCCGGTATATCTTGCAACAATAGATGACCACCTGCCAATATACCGCTGAGCGCCAACTTAACGGCTTGTGGCTTATCTAACACGATTTGATTTAACTGCGCCATAAGCTGGGCAATTTTCTGCTGATTGTGACGATAGTCGGCAACGCTGAACGTCGACTTATTAACCATCTCGGATGCTGATTGAGGTGTCGTTGTAATGGCTCTATCGGTAGCGGCGTGGGTCATAGTCAATTATTGGCTCGTTTTTTGAATCATTAGGAATCATTAGGAATCATTAGGAATTATTTTGACTCATCTGCAACGATCGGCGCGGCGGCGCGCAGCGTTGACAGATAAGCGATCACATCCGCACGCTCTTGTGCATCTGGCATCGGGTCTGATAGCATCTTTGAGTTTGGCATGGCTTTTTCCGCATCTGCAATATAAGGGTCGAGCGTTGCTGCATCCCATACCCAACCTGAGTTTTTTAGCCCGTCACTATAGGTATAATCTGCTAACTCTGCAGCGGGCGCGCCATATATATTCATCAACTGCGGGCCTTTTTTATTGAGTCCAGCATTCCTCTGATGGCATTGGCCACAAGCGTCTTGATAAATTAGAGCACCATTATCGGCATCACCTTCAGTATATATTGGCAGCGTGACAGGCGCGCGATGATCAGGTGGGATACTTTCCCCGCAGGCGGTGAGTAGCAGAACAGCGGAAAAAATACCGCTCAATATTGATGTATTGATGATAGACATTTTTGGCAATCTTTAGTTGAGGAGCGCCAGCTATGTGAGACAACAGGCATAGTGCATTGAAAAACCATGTAGAAAGCAACATCAGGCGGCACACATAGATAGCTGTTTAAAAATAGAGCGCAATTTATCGGCAGCTAAACCAATAAATCACGCTTAAGAAACGTCTAGGATTATAGCTTTATAATCACACATGAGATTAGGGCGTATCCTCATTTTAAAAATGGTCGTAAAAATGAGATAAATTGCCGTCAAATGAGAAAAATAGCGCAAATAATATCGGGATATTATTCAGCTATTTGACGCTATTTGACGATATTTGGCAAAATTTAGTCATTTTTAGCCCAGTTAGATACAAGCGCTTGAATTGAGGACACGCCCTAGGTTCTCTTATGTGCCACTAGCAACTTTCATTGTACTGCTTGGCTCTTCCAAATAATACCCTTGCAGGTAACGCGCACCCACACTCCAAGCGACAGACATGGTTGCCGCCTCTTCAATGTAAGGCATCAACACATCAATATTAACCGTATTGGTACGTACGATTAGTGATTTAACGGCTTCTAAATTATCTGCAGAGTCGATATCTTGTACATAACTGCGGGCCAAACGCACCACATCTGGCTGCACAAAGCTGGCAATCTCAATAGACTTAGTAGATGAGCCGAAGTTATTGACGCCAAGCTGACAGCTCACTTTATTAAGGGCCTCAAACTGAGATTTGGCGACTGTTAAATGATCGGCAATATCTTTTTCGTTGAACTGTAGCGTTAACACTCCTGCCGCACCGCCAACCGCATTAATCAGCTGACTGGCGACATTGGGCAGCTTTTTATCCACCAGCGAAGCACTGGTCAATTGTACCAGTAGTCGCGCCTCAGGATGGGTTTTACGTACATCGTTTATTTTTTTGCAGGCATTGATCAGCACCCAGCGATCTATTTTTTCTAACAGTTGATGCGTCTTTGCAACCGCCATAAATTGATCAGGGGTCAATACTGTATTGTCAGCATCTGCCAATGGCAAACGCAGATAGACTTCAAAAAAGTCACTACGATCATGATTGATGTCATATATCGCTTGGAATGATAGCTCAAAGCGATTATTGGCAATGGCATCGACTAAAGACTCCGCCAGCGCATGGTCATCACTATTGGCATGTTCGCTTGGATCATATAGATGATAAGTACCACCGTTATTGGAGGTCTCGGTCATAATCTGGGCGATGGCATCCATCGCTCGCTCGAGTACTATTTTAGGCTCAGCAGTATTTCTTTCGATTTTGACAATACCAATACTCGCCGTCGTGCTGGTCGTGCGCTTATCGACTTCAATAAGCATGCCACTAATCCGTAGGCCAATATGCTCCGCAAGCTTTTCGAGATCGTCGGTGGTCTGGTTTTCTACTAGTATCGTAAATGCTGTGTCACTAAAGCGGCTCACATAGCCTTCTGGCACCAGCTCATCTAAAGCATAAGCGACCTGTCTGACTGTCGTATCGACACCTTGCAAGCCCAAGCTAC
Source organism: Psychrobacter sp. Sarcosine-3u-12 (assembly GCF_002836005.1). Classification (NCBI taxonomy): domain Bacteria; kingdom Pseudomonadati; phylum Pseudomonadota; class Gammaproteobacteria; order Moraxellales; family Moraxellaceae; genus Psychrobacter; species Psychrobacter sp. Sarcosine-3u-12. The sequence goes on along the minus strand of NZ_PJBY01000109.1, from coordinate 327,703 downwards.
TTCTGATCTTACCAATGTTATCGAGCTGAACATACAACAGCCCAGCAGTCAGAGTACCAGCCAACGCTTGCTGGTGTAATATCGCCAACTGCTCTTCAAAACCACGACGGTTATTGATGCCTGTCAAGCTGTCCTTACGCTCAGCTTCTGCCAAGCGCTTAGCAACCTCAGCACTATTACTGTTATTTTGTTGAATAATAATCTGGGTAACCGGCTCACTATCCAAGGTAGCTGCTGCCAGCTGTAATTTTGCCTCAAAGGTACTGCCATCCGTACGCAGACTCTCAAACTTGAACTCGACTTCGTCACGGCTCCCTTTATCAAACTGCCGCAAAAACTGCTTAAAGGCTTTGATGTTATCACCGCCTGCGATCAAGTCAATAACCGGTACGCCAATGATATCGTTCATTGAGTCAAAACCGAATAGCTGAAGATAAGGGTCATTGGCAAAGATATGAATCCCTTGATCAAGGTAGGCAACCGCACTTTTAGAGTTTTTGATCAAGATATTAGCGCGCTGCTCTGCTTCAGATAACACGTGACGCAAGGCTTTAAGCTGATGACGACTCCGCAAATTACCATGCTGTAAACAGATGGCCATCACTACCGCTGTCTCTTGGTCTGCCCTAAGCGCCTTAACCATCGTGCTATTCATGACCGCAGGCAAACCTTCCTCGTTATGGGCAGTCGCAGCCATCTCCGCACTCATCAAGCATATCATCGGCAAGTCAATGCTTTGCTCTTGTACGATACCCACAACGTCGGTAAAGCCCATATCATAGGCTTGCCCAAAGACTAAGACATCCCACGGCTGGCGTAGCGATTTGAGCAGTTCTTCCTTGTCATCCAAAAAGCCTAGGTTGACGCTGTCATAATAAGAATCTAGCAAATCCACTAGGCGCTCAGCATAGAGCTGATCGTCATCGATAACTAATAGATTTAAGACGGACTGAGTACGCATAGGAGGCCTTTTGAATCTTATGATCGTATTTATTTTTATCGCTTAACTTCGATACCTCGCCCTTTTATCAATATTTAGATAGCGCGGCAAATAGATAAGCACTATTCGGGTTCGGTTCGGGCGGTACTGACAATACTGGTTTATTGATATGATCTAGGCTGACTGGCTTAGTAGACATATCTTATCTATCAAACTTAAGTCATGGTATGCGTCATTATAGACAATAATTTGACCGACTGCAGCTTAACTTATTACTCATACCGTCAGATAAAGTGGTTATACCTGCACCTTCGCCATGTAACCATCTACACTTATATCCATGCTGGTATTTAGGACACGCCCTAATTGAGCAGATTACAATTGTACTACTTCATATTGGCTAAACTCATCGGTAACCAGTAAAGGATTTAATAAGCGTAAGGATTTCTGTTTATTATTTAGGCGCATTATCACTCTATCACTGGTTTGAAAATGAGAGGTCGGCACGACTAAGCTACAAGTCGTCTGTAGCTGCTCATCACCAGCAATCATAAAAGCTGGCACAAAATGCTGACTGCGTGAGTCTCTGTCCTCTAGGCGCAGCCCACAAGAGATGAGCTTGTGACCGAGCACTTGCCATTCTACTTCTGGGTTTCGCGTATTAAGATTGAGCCAACGCACCACTCCCATCGACCAATCAGCTGCGGTCTTCGTCTCAGAACGGCATAATAAAAAGAGACTCATCATTTGCAACGGTGGCGGTGCAGTATCGCCAGGATGAATATCAGCATTAGTAGTATTGCTGTCCATCACTGCTACCATACTACTCGCTTGGCTACCGACTTTGCTCATTGTCGTTATCGTGGCGGTGCTTGGGGTTACAACCTTGTCTTCGGTAACAGCAGATATATCTTCAGGATTGATAATCAAGCGCAGCGTGCGAAAATGCGACAGGGCGTCCTTACTGTCGAAAGTCTCAACGGATAATAAGCCATTGGTCGTTTGTTTTTTTGGCACGGTATCATAGCGAGGTCGCTGCGCATCCGGCAGCTCTTTAGTGCCAATCAAACTTATTAGACCTTGCGCATGGCTAGCATGATAGTGAATGTCATTAAATCCGGTCACCATTGTGGCGTTTTGCTTAGGACTATACTTGGTCGGTACGGTCAATTGCGGCTGAATATAACGATAGGTTAGCGCCATGGCCATCCTATCGAGCAAACAACACTCAACGCCTTCGCTACCCTCATTCATTAACGCTTGCCGGCGTGCTTTTAGATAGGCGACCACTGGTGCTAGCTCAATAAAGAGACAGTCGTACTGGTTTTCGTAAGGATTGATATCAGAATGCGCGGTCAAATAAGTAGGTGGACTGTCACTATGCAAGTTAACGAAGACCCGCGTCTCAGTTTGCGGCTCTATGGTCGCAACGATTGGCTCAGCCCACTCAGGTAGCAAGCGCTGAACCAGCAGCATATTAGGGCGGCGCATGCCACGCACATTGAGTAAACTGTGCAGACATATTTGACAGTACAAGCGATGTATAGTGTCTGCACGATTGGTGACGACATGACCGCTCAGGTCAAGGGTAGCAGCATGGCGCTGATGGGCAAGATAATACAATCGATTGATTGCAGCCCATACATACGACGGTGCCTTTTGATAACAAAGCGCGTCTTCAATCAATAGCTTTTGATACATGAGTAGCGTCTGGTAAATGGCAATAGCTAACCTAACGGGAGAAGACTTTTCGCCCGTGAAGTGGCGCTGCCAGCCACTACTTGCTGGGGGTTTTTGCTGATCTAGCAATGCTATTTCGCGGCGTATCACCCCGTCATAAGTTAAAACAATGAGATAGTATAAGGATTTTACTTGAGCAACATGAGCCAACTGCGCGTCACTTAGCGCTCCTGCTTCATAAATATAATACTGACGTAAAGCGGCGATCAGCCGATCAGCCGCTTCAAGGACGATAGTTATTAAGGTAAAGCGTTGCTGATCATCTACATCAGCCACCCTCAATTCCATGAGTACTTTTTCCAATTGCTCCGTTTGCTGCGCTTCTGTTTGCGATGGCATCAGCGCTACCCAGTTGCGTAGGTGCTGCTCTTGGCCGTCGGTCGATTTACCAGATGCTGCAGGTAACGCTGCAATCGACGCCAACTGCTGTTGAAAAACTGATAAAGTTATCATTACTATCCTTAGTCATTGCACAGTAACGGCTGTACAAGTTAGTAGCAAGCAGTTAGGTAAGCTTTAGCTATCGATTGGCTATAATAACGGCTGCTTACGCACTTATTAGTCATTATTTGTCTGCTAATAGCGCTACTTTATCATAATGCAACTTTTAGACTTCATTGTAAATGTCAATCGGCACCTTAAACGGTCTATCTGGCAACTCTCTAACCAGCTTAGGTACTAGATAGCCGGGTAATGCTGCCAATAGTGACCAGTAAAGCGCTATTGCTGACCGCTCGTCGCTATCGAAATGTGCCGCGCCTGCTACTTTATCCAATACGTGTAGATAATAAGGCAATACCCCAGCAGAGAATAAACGTTGACTTAAGGCAGTTTGAGCAGCCACGCTGTCATTGATACCTTTTAAAAGCACAGCTTGATTCAATAGCGTCACGCCAGCCGCCCGCGCCCGCTGCAAATATTCTGCTGTGAGCGTATCGATTTCATTGGCATGGTTACAGTGAATGACCATGACGATATGACAGCGACTTTGTGCTAGCCGCTCTAATAATGGCGCATCTAAACGCGCTGGAATCACAATTGGCAACCGAGTATGGAGCCGAATGGTGGTCAATTGCGGAATGGCCTCTAAAGTATCAAGCCAAGCAAACAGTCGTCTGTTGGTCACGTTTAAAGGATCGCCGCCACTTAAAATCACCTCATTAATGTCGGGATGGGCGGTAATATAATCGATTATGCTTTGTTTGGCATCGGCGGTGGGCATATTGGCACTGTAGTCAAAATGCTGACGGAAGCAATAACGACAATGAATTGCACAAGCACCCGTAATCGTCAGCAGCACTCTGGATTGGTATTTATGCAATAAGCCTTTGGTCGGGTTATGAGCGTTTTCCGCTAAAGGATCTGCCACATAGCCAGTCACTGCGATTTGCTCTTGTCGATCAGGTAGCACTTGCTTTAATAAGGGATCATCGCTATCGCCGACAGTCATTTTTGCGACAAAAGCACGTGGCACGCGTAGCTCGAAATGCTCAGGCACATAAACCTCTGCACGTAGCGATTCGAGCTTTAGGATACCAAGTAATTCATCGATGCTAGTAATCCCTTCGGATAATTGCGTTTGCCAGTTTTTTTGTGTGATTAAATGGTTTATCATGACAACCTAGTACCTGTGCCTAAAAGGCGTCATTATACGCCCTTAGTGAGTGCCCTATCAAAGCATACCCGTCAGCCATCAATACTTGGCGTGACGACAGCGTTTAGCACAGTCAGCTCCACACCCAAATACCGATCATATATTCGTAACCCTTAGGAGTTTCTTGTGGCAAGTTTTTCTACTAATGAATTTAAAGCCGGTCTAAAAGTCATGCTCGATGGCAATCCCTGTGCCATTCTCGAAAATGAGTTCGTCAAACCTGGTAAAGGACAAGCGTTTAACCGCGTTAAATTGCGCAATCTACGCAGTGGCAGAACGCTAGAGCAAACGTTTAAGTCAGGTGATAGCCTAGAAGCGGCTGACGTAATGGATACTGAAATGAACTATCTGTATAACGATGGTGAGTTTTGGCACTTTATGCATCCAGAAAGTTTTGAGCAGATTCAAGCGGACAAAACAGCCATTGGCGACGCGTTAAAATGGCTTAAAGACAACAGCAATGCACTTTGTACCATTACCTTATTTAATGGCGTGCCATTATCAATCACCCCGCCTAACTTTGTTGAATTGCAGATTACCGAAACCGATCCAGGCGTACGCGGCGATACTTCAGGTGGCGGTGGCAAACCTGCCACGTTAGAGACGGGTGCGGTGGTACGTGTGCCACTATTCGTCCAGCAAGGTGAAGTCGTGCGTGTCGATACCCGTACTGGTGACTACCAAACTCGCGTGAGCTAATCGCTCAACTTGATTGAGTGGCGCATAAAAAAAGCTTAACCATCATTAAATGGTTAAGCTTTTTTTATGCCAAATGTTCTACAGTATTTCTATCATTTATTAATAACTGACATTTAAACAAGCATAGAAAACAGCGCTAAGTAACATCTATTATTTCTCATATCCCAAGATTTTACATTAAATCCTATTTTTCTAATGATTGCTTATGCATTAGCCAATATTGTACCAAAGCATTTAACTGTTCTTGCTTAAAAGGCTTGGTGCAATAATCCTGCATGCCCACATCAAGGTATTTTTGGCGCTCGCCATCCATCGCATTGGCAGTCAAGGCGATAATGGGTGGCAATACTTGAGGGTCATACAGCTCATGCAACTTAATGGTCGCCTGTACGCCATCCATAATCGGCATATGATGATCCATCAAAATGAGATCATAACGCTCAGGGTACAAAGCAAAAGCCTCAATCGCTTGCTGTCCATCGGTGACGTGGGTTACCGTATGGCCGCTATTACTCAAGGCTTTTTTGGCAATTGTCGCATTGACACTATCGTCTTCAACCAACAGTATGTGACCAGAACGCTCCTGACTCGGGGCGGTCATGGTAAAGTCGTTGGCAACTTGCCAATTTTCATACTGTTCCTCATCGATAGTAGCGAGCGGCAACAATACTGTGAAGGTTGTACCCTCACCGACCACACTATCGACGTCGATGCGCCCACCCATTAAATCCACCAGAGACTTACATACAGACAGCCCCAGACCCGTACCACCATAAAGACGATGGGTTGATTTATTGGCTTGATCATAGGCATCGAATATCGCGTCCAATGATTCAGGCTTAATACCGACACCCGTATCGGTGACCTCAATACATAGAGTCATGTTTTCGTAAGCAATACTCTCTTTGGTAATGTTCTCTTTAGTAATATTCTCTTCACCAATAATACCATCAGCAAACCCGCCATTGCTTTCATGTTTTTCAGCATTGTCATCGATACAATGGCAATTGGGCACGTGCTTGACATCGATACTGACTCGCCCACCTTCACGGGTGAACTTGATGGCATTATTGACAAGGTTGACCATGATTTGTTTAAGACGTACCGGATCGCCTTGCACATAAGGTGATAACGACTCAGTATAATGGTAATCTAAAATCAAGCCGCGCTGGCGAGCTTTGATCGCAAAAAGACTGACTACTTCATTGCATAAGGTGGACAGATTCATCGGAATGGTATCAATGGTCATTTTACCAGACTCAACTTTCGATAAGTCCAAGATACCGTTGATAATCGCTAGCAAATGCTCATTGGAGACTTTGATATTGTCCACATACTCTTGTTGTTCGTGACTAAGATCAGTCTCGCTAAGCATCTCTACCATGCCGATAATACCATTCATCGGTGTGCGTATTTCATGGCTCATATTGGCCAAAAAGTCCGACTTCATCTCGTTGGCATGTTTGGCGACCCGTTGTTTGTCTTGTAGTTGTAGCGCATCGGCTGCCATCATCGCGAACTGCGCCAATAATTGCGCTTGCTTATTATCAAAATCATCATGGGGTTTCATATCCATCAGACAAAAAGAGCCTAAACGGTACGTCTTATTGTCTTCATACATAATAATGGGCGCCCCGGCATAAAAGCGCAGGTACGGAGATTCTGTCACCAATGGATTTTGACTAAAGCGGCTATCTTTTGTCAAATCCGCAACCACAAATACCTCGTCAGACAGCACGGTATAGTTGCAAATAGCCACTTGGCGCGTCGTCGTACATACCCCGCCAAGCCCGTGCACAGATTTTAGATACTGGGTTTCTTCATCCATAAAGGTAATGGTGACGACCGGCATATCAAAAAACAACTTGGCAAGTTCAGTCAGACGCGCAAAGGCAGGCTCATCATTGTTGTTGAGCACCTGATGTTTTTTGAGCTTATTAATGCGCTCTACTTCATCTGCGGCGACCGGGTAGCGGCGCTTAGGTGAGTTAGGTATCGTCAAAGTGGACTCCATTCATTAAAATCAGACGCCTGTCTGCTTTATCAATAATTGTAACGCTTCGCTCACCATCAGCATAGCCACAACCGATGTCACTACGACCGCTGAACCGTAACCGCCACAGTGTAAACCGCCCGTTTGACAGCTTTTATCGACGCGTGGTGGTTCTGTGGAATAAACGCATTTGATTCCAAATTTTTCTTTTAAAGCACTGTTAATGCCTTTTTCATGACGCAGCTTATTGCGGAGCTTGGCGAGTAATGGATCTTGATAGCTATCACGCAAGTCACTCACCGTAATTTTGCTTGGGTCTATCTTACCACCCGCACCGCCTGCGCAAACCAATTTTAGTTTATTAAAACGGCAATGCAGGGCAATAGCAAGTTTGGCATTCATATCATCGACACAATCTAGCACGGCAATAGGATGACCTTGAGCAATGGCAGCCTTGGCTTCGTCACGACTCGGCAGCAGTGCAGTGACATTATCAGTGGTGAGAAAATCATCAATTAAATTGACCGTGACCTTGGGGTTAATCTCAGCAATGCGCTGCGCCATCGCTGCAATTTTGCTTTGACCAAAGGTGCTGTCCAGCGCTGGCAATTGCCGATTGACATTAGAAGCCACCAATACGTCTAAATCAATCAACGTAATAGTACCAACCGCAGTACGAGCCAGCGCTTCAGCTGCCCAAGAGCCAACACCTCCGATACCAATCACATACACATGCGCTGCCGCAAAAGTATCAACGGCTGAGCCACCGTAGAGAGTTTTCGTCCCTTGGAAACGTCGCTCGTATTGCTCACTTGCGCTACCACTGTCGTCATGAGCGACAGAATGCTCAACGGCATTAGGCTCTACAAACGACTGGTCAAATAATTTTGCTTCACTCATAACAGATTAAACGCTCTTTTGAGGGGTATATAATCAACGATAACTTATGTTGCTCTTATTTTATTCTGTACTATTTTACTTTGAACAACAGTAGCTTTTATGACTGCCTAGGATACAGCCATTGTGTGCGCAAGGCATCGCAACTATTTTGCCATAGTTGCTCAGCAAGACGAGCTGGTGGCACATCAAGTAACTCACTGAGACTGAGCAGCACCCATGGCAAATTGGCAGGAACATTCCTATTATGATCGGGCGCATCACCCCATTCACTATCAGGACTTTGTCCAAGCGCTGACTGATTATTGGTTGACGGATTGCTATCTGAGTGCTGGCACATGATGGGAGTCATATCCGGACAATCCGTCTCAATCACCAAACATTCAAGACCATAAGTATCAACTGCTGCTTGAATCGCCCGACGCAGTTTTTTGGCATTCGGATTGGTGACTTGTCCAGTGACCCCGAGCTTAAAGCCGAGTTTTACAAAGGCCTTTGCCTCTTGCTCACCACCACTAAAACTGTGAGCGACACCGCCCAACTTGTGCGCATCATAATCGTGCGCTTTTAATATCGCTAAGGCTTCAGCATGGGCTTTACGAATATGCAGCATGACGGGTAGCTGATGCGCCACTGCCATATCCAGTTGCGCCTTAAAAAACTGCTCTTGTTTGGCCAGCATATGCGGCTGCTTCATCTCGTCGGTAAAAGTATCCAAACCAATCTCACCGATTGCCAATGGGCACTGCTCAGTCAGCATCTTTGCCATACTCTGTAGATGAGCTTCTGTATGCTGCGTGATATAAAAAGGGTGTAGACCTAGAGCGATATGAACCTCAGGAGACGAGTGGTTTTGATTGCCAGCCTCCGTTGCAACTGCTGGCGTCGCAATTGCCTGACTGTTCTCATTGACCTGAACTTGCTCGTTAATCAGGCGTTTAATATCATACAGACGTTCAAAATGCTCATATAAATAACCCACCAGCATAAGGTGGCGCACGCCTTGCTCACAGGCTTTTTTTACTTGTACCGCTCTATCGCTATCAAATACTGGCGCGTCAAAATGTGTATGCGTGTCAATCAGTGGCAAAGCAGCAGACGAACAATGAGGAGCGATATACGATGAATCAAGAGCAGTCATTAACAAATTCCAAATTTTATTATTATTAGCATTTTTTTAACGAAAATATTTATTATAAAATAAATAGTGAGAGCAGTTAATCTTTAGCATTTGAATTGTTATTCGTCTTATTCTTAGTGTCGTTCTGTAGGCTACTGTCTGCTCGTTGACTACTACGTCGCGGTATCAATAATAAAGCAGTAGCAACAGCGCCCAACATAAGCCATCTTTTTTTATTAATCCGCTGTGCCATTACGTTCGCCTCTTTACTGCTTATTTAGCTTTTGAGTTACATTTTCTAAGGTACATTTAAAGTACATTCAAACGTTATCTTGCTATTTTGTTTTGCTCGCCTTCAATATGTCTAAATCTTAGTATACAGAGATATCTTAGTATATCTGGGATATAGCAATGGCTGTGTTTATCTGTGTTATGAATACGCAAGCTAATGTACGGTGTCATGTTTTTGATGACACCGTACCAAAGGATAATATGCGTGAGTTAGCGTTTAACGCTTGAGAGGATAAGTCGTGATACCGCTGTTAGGACTCTCTACTTTAGTAAATCCTTGCGAGGTAGCTTTTGGCGTTTGATCGCGCTTAGGTACGAGCGGATTCAGTGGCATCAGCTCGTAATCTGCACTGACATCCCCATTCCAGCCTTCCGTACCACTCAATGGCAATTGCTTAATCGTTCCATTCTTGTCGATGACCAGCTGTAAGACGCGCATTTGGTTATATTTACGCTCGGTCACACTCGCCACTGCACCGCCATCGCGTAGAATAGTCGGCTGTAGGAAGATGATTAAGTTGCTTTTTTGCGTGTTGTCATTGTCCGAGCGAAACAGGCGACCGATAACCGGCACATTGCCCAAGCCCGGCACTTTTTGTTGACGTGTGGTGGTGTTATCCCGCATCAAACCGCCCAGAGCGATGGTCTGTTGGTCGTCTGCTAAAATAGTGGTATTAATAAGGCTCTTATTGGTAATCAAACCACTGGCATTTCCCGTGCTACCGGGCACGACTGAAGACACTTCCTGCGACACCTCTAAACGCACCGTGCCATTGTCACCAATGTGTGGAATGACGTTCAGATTAATACCAATATCTTGGCGGTCGATAGTCTGAAATGGATTGGTTGAGGAGTTGCCACTGGTGGTGTAAGAGCCGGTAACAAAGGGCACGTTTTGACCGACTAAAATACTGGCTTTTTCATTGTCTAGTGTCAAAATCGATGGCATAGACAGCAGATTAGCACTGGTAGACGAATCAAGCGCTTGCAAGATAGCGCCATAAAACTGGGTATTGCCTTGACTGTCCTTACTGCTATCGCCAATTCCAATCAACGCACCAGCAATTGAGCCTGCCGCCGCGCTAATACTAGCAGCACCGCCCCCTGACAAAGCAGCTGCCGCAAGCGACGCTGCACTAGCACCAACGTTATTAAAGTTGACAACCCCGTAGCCACTGTTGGCGTTACCGAGTGCCCACTGCACCCCCAGTTGGGTGGCATCATCGCCCGATACTTCGACGATAGCAGCTTGAATGAGCACCTGCGCGCGGCGACTGTCTAGCTGATTGACGGCATCTTCTATCTCAAACATCAGCTCGGGCGCTGCATTCACGATGACCGCATTTTGGGTTTCGTCAGCGATGATACTGAAAGGTCGACCACCAACCCCAGTACCACCTGTACTCGTGCCACCAGTGCTAGCACTCGAGGTAGAGGCTGCTGCATTATTACCAATGCTGCTGTTGCCAAGAATATCATTGGCGCTATTATTTAATGATGAGCCGGTGCTACTTGCATCATTCAAAGATGCCGACTCTAACGTTGAGGTCGCGCCAGCGCTATTGATGGATTGATTGGCCAGTAAGCCACGCAGCATATCTGCAATATGACCAGCGCTGGCATACTTTAATCGAAAAACGCGCAAACCACTCAGACGTCTGGTAGGCGTGGTATCCAGCTGACTGACCATTTCTTGGACTTTGGCAATCATCTCAGGACTGCCTTTGACCAGCAGCCGATCACTGGACGTATCAGCAATGACTTTGAGCTGATTATTGCCGCCTTGTGCTTGCCCACTACCGGCACTCGCCACCAAAGCACTGATCAACTCCATCATACGCTCTGCATCGACATGGCGTAGCGGTATGACTTGCAAGCTGTCATTGACGTTGCTGTCCAAATCACGGATGAGCGCGGTTAATTGGTTTAAGCTATCCGCTCGATCCGACAATACCAAGGCATTAACACCCGGTACAGCAGCAGCATGAGCCGACTGCGGCATGAGCGGTCGTATGACTCCCAGAACCTCTGCCGCTTGAGTATTGGTTAAATAAATGACGCGCGTTGCCAGTGCTTCACCGACGCTATCACCACGTAAATCGACGGCGACTCCAGACTGCTTGGCGACATTATCCGGTACCAGTTTAACCGTCGTTCCAGAATCAATCGCGGCGATACCATTGACTTGCATCACGCTCAAAAACAGCTGATAAATCTCATCACGGGATAAGGCTTTATTGGAGATGACCGTCACATTGCCATTGATACGTGGATCAAGCACAAAGTTTTGATCGGTGATGGTCGCCACTTCATTAATAAAGGCTTTGATATCGGCATCTTGTAAGTTGACTTTCCAGCTCTCAGCATTAACGAGACCTGTACTGGCTGCCCATAGCGGCACGGCTAAGCAAAGAGGACGACATAGGCACATCAAGCGCTGTAAGGTATAGTGCAAAGGCGTAACTGAAAATTTATGAGAACTTACCATATTGATAATTACCTACAGTGATGTCGCTTAGTATGTACTGAATTTAGTATGACTGAGTATTGTCGGCTGGTGCGTTGCTAGCATAGCCCCAACCAGATAGTTATTAATTACTTAAAGCCGTTTTAATGACGAACGGTTTACTTAAAATCATTTGTCTAAAATTGCTGGCGAATCGTAATCACTTGATCGCCGCGCTTTACCTCTATTTGTGCTTCGCCCGCTTGCTGGACTTGTTGTAGGATACCAGCATCTTGGCTCGGGTTATTACCCACACTTTGACCATTGACCGTCAGCACCTGATCACCCGGCTCCAGTCCTAGGCGGTTGCGTAGTTTTGAGGGCATCGCCGCTGTCACCTGATAGTTTTCGCCTGAGGCCATAACGCCCATCCTGCTCAGATAACTGGCTGGGTTTTCTTGTAGTGCCGTGATGGCTTCATCAATAGCGGATTGCGGGCTACTCTCAGGAGTCGTCTCTGCTGTGGATTCAGTATTATCTGGTGCTGAGATTGAGGCGCTCGGCAAGGCATTAGTGTTTGGCAAACGCTGATTGCTGACGGCGCCTGCTAGCATATCGCTTTGGTCGAGTGGCATGGACTCTACCATTCTAATGACGGTTTGCTGATCACTGGCATCAGCAATGATGACGGCATTCCAATCGACGGCGATCAGAGTATAGTCACTGTCCTTTAGACTGTCACCAATGCGATAGTTTTTGACCTCACCATTGACATCTAACAGGGCTGACGACATGCTCTCTGGTATCGCGAGCAGAACCCCTTTCAAGCCAATATTAGGGGGTGGCTGTACCGCCGCCGCGATAGGAGCGGGATCGGCAAAAATAGCAAACAAACCACTGTAATCATCGCCGGATGTATTCGCGCTTTGTAAAGGAGCAAGCGGCAATGCTGGTGCCAAAGGCGCAGCTAGCAACAACCACAATAGCCGTGCCGCCGTCCAGCACAGCCAAGCAATCGCCAATAATAACAGCCAACCAGCGCAGCGATTCAGAATATTAATAATAGGTTTTAAATTAGCGGTAACAGTAGACATTTAGCGCGTCCCCAAACCAGCTAACAAGGGCTGGCGCACACTGACGACAGGGGTATCTTGCGGAGCTTGTCCTTTATACTCAGGCATATTCTCCAACAAACGCTGGGTCAAGCTGACGTCTAGCATATTATCGCCATCGACATACAGATCCCCTAAACGCTTATCTTGATTGTTCAACAAATTAACGTGCAGCAGGTTTTTATCATTTTTTTGTTCCGTACTCAGCTCGGCACGCATCGCTGGCATGGTGATATAAAAAACCTTACCGCCACTAGGATAGCCCACTTCACCACCGACCCACGTCAACTGACCATCCGCCTCACTGAAACCATAGGACTTTTTATTGGAGTCATTATCCGAGCCAGTCTGGCGTTTTAGAGACACCGCATTGACTTGAATCGGCGTCTTGGGCAGCTGCCAATCGACCACACTGGTCAAGGTTTCCGCTGCAATCTTACCGCTCATATCATCAATCTGCCATGAGCTGGTACCCAGTTTTATTTGACCGTTCAATCTGGTCTGCTCTGTCGTGATATCGACGTCCGCACTCAACTTACCCAAGAATAGTTGCCAAGGCTGCCACGACCAATTCACCGCACCAGTCAACGGCGTCGCTGACAACGGCAATTGCCAAATCGCTGAGCCTTGCCATAAGTTGCCCGACACGTGCTGCACATAAGGGCTATTGGGTGCATATTTTTCAAGTAGCCACGACGCAGGCATTTGCAATAATGCAAATAGCGCAAATAATATAAACCCAAATAGCCACCACAACTTACGGGGACGCTTATGAGACGACGCAGAGACTTGGGCCACGGTTACATAACTCTTATATAAGGTAAAAACGTCATTATCATAACAAACAATAGCATACAGATGACAGAAAAAAAGCCAGTATCTTTTTACCAAATTACTGGCAACAAAGATACTGGCTTCTGTCTACTGATGTGCTGTTAGCTCAATCGCTATAACGACGCCATAAAAACAGCGTAGAAGACATATTGCTATATAGTTAAATCCACTAAAAATCAGGTATGTCATCAGGCTCGTTCAGTCTACTGGTAGCACTGTTACTTGCCTTTCTTGCACCTAATGCGTGTCATCAATTAGCACATGGATACATTTAGTGGTCTTAAAATGGCTAAATAGCAAAATCTTCAAGCTTACGACCTGCTGCTAGCGCGTCAACCAACCACGTCGGCTTACGACCACGGCCCGTCCAAGTCTCTTCATTATTATCGGTGTTGCGATATTTGATGCTACGTTTTTTCTCTAACGTCTCACCAGCTTTTAAAATCTCTTCGATAGTGCTATTACTCTCTTCAGCGATTTTTTCAAACTGCATATAAGCATCATATAAACGCTGATGTTGCTTTTTGGCAATCAGCTGCTGGGCATTTTCGGTGATGGCACGTAGCTCATCTACGTTTAAGCTGTCTAAATCAATGGTGGTATTCTTATTCATAATAAACTCAACTTTAAGATAAGGGATATAAACTTAATAAATATAATTTTATCTACTAAGCACTAAAGATTGCTAATTTATAAATAAGTAATGATACGAAACTCAATAGTCAATTCCGTTTCTTACTTATTAAAACAGTATTAGCCGTGGCATTAATGAGTACAGACAATATAAACAAAAACAGTAGTTATAACAATAGTAAATTAATCGTCTCTATAATAAGAAATAATTAATAACAAACTTAAGTCAATGATGTATCTTCTATATAGTCAGTTCAACATAAAATCGATACAGCCCATATCATGAAAGAGTTTATTTAAATCATTCTCCATCCAACCTTGACGCAAGAACTTTGCCTGTGCCCATTTCTTCTCAATGGGATTTAGATCAGGACTGTATGGCGGTAGAAATAACAGGCGATGACCGTGCCTATTAAGCAATCTTTGAACTCGTTTGTGAAAGCTTGCGTTGTCCATCACGATCACGCACTTGGTTTTAAGGCTTGGAATGAGTGTGTCTTTGCACCAGTCATAAAATATATTCCCGTTAATATTTTTCTCAAAGTAATCAAGTGCGAATAGCACTTTTTTATACAAGGCACCAATGACGTTAGTTCGTTTTTTGCCTTGCCAATTGTAGCTGTCAATGCAGGGAGTTCCAATGGGTGCATAGCCATATGGTCTTATAGTTTCAGACTCGAAGCCGCTCTCATCCATGTAGACAATAGCAAAGCCTTGAGCAATGTAGTGGTTAAGTTTGTTTAGGTAGCTAGCTCTCTTTATCTTGCAGGCTTTGGGGTGTTCCAGTGTCTTTTTTTTTGCTAATACGCA
Organism: Psychrobacter sp. Sarcosine-3u-12; assembly: GCF_002836005.1. NCBI lineage: Bacteria > Pseudomonadati > Pseudomonadota > Gammaproteobacteria > Moraxellales > Moraxellaceae > Psychrobacter > Psychrobacter sp. Sarcosine-3u-12. The sequence goes on along the minus strand of NZ_PJBY01000109.1, from coordinate 312,534 downwards.
AGCGCTTTAAGGCATTTTGAATGCCTGTTGTACTACAGTTCAACCGACGGGCACGTTCATAATGATAGGCATCAGGATGCTCTTTAACATCGTTCAATAAAGCGTCATCAGGTATTTTAGTCGGCGCTTTGCTCCTACCAGTCTTAGGCTCTAAAGTTTGTCTCCAACTGTGTATAGTACTGGTGCTAAGCTGATAAAAAGCAGCAGCTTCTCTAACGGTCATACCGTTATCGATGCTAGACAGTACCTGTTTTCGATAGTCTGTTGAATAGGTCATAGTTTATTTGAATAATTGATTTGTTTTTATGTATTGTATCGGTTTTATTGGGTTTGTACTATAGCATTAGACAGAAGATCGATAATAATCCTATTGTGTGCCAAAACCTGCTAAAGAAAAATCTCGTAAACAGTACCCTGACAACACTAATAAATAAAAACCTCTTGGAGGCTATAGTTGATTCAATTTAAAAGTAGTACAAGGCAACCGAGTGTAGATGTATATTTAATACTTCAAACGAGGTTAACGCAGTAATACTTTTATAGTGGAATGACTATATATAAAATTAACCCTTGAATGTTTATCATTTCATACTGCTCATTATTTTGATGTTAACGAGAAAATACCAAAACTGCCTAGGTGCGTCCTGCGCTAAGCTCACTCATCAAATCACGAGCGGATTCGGCACTTAATAAGTACGGATTGAAATCAATCGTCGTAGAGTATTTTAGATAAATTGCGGCATTGGCTTCGGTTGGAGAGGCATAGTTCATTGACCACTTAGCCCATTCTCGATGCTTCAGCTCGCGTGTTTCAATGACCTGTAAATCGTGATGACGCTGATCGGCAATAAGACCATATAATAAACGATTGATCTGTGCTCTCGGCCCTTCAACCGTTTGTAAAAAATAGTCTTTATTAAATGTCAGCATCCCCGTGATGCCATTGGCAGCGTTATTCGCTTGAGCTTGCTGCAAAATCTCATTAAAGTCTTTCGCCGATACGTCTGGGTTTGCACGGCTGGCGTAGGTCATGCTCATTAAGATGTGTGCATCTGAATTTGGTGAGGTCATATCTGTTCTCTTAGGCGGTGTAATGGGGACGTAGCACTTTTATATTAGCGCTTTTATAAACGTCAGTTAGCCAATAGCAAACCATGATTTCTTTTTAGCAGAAGCGTCTATTTCTTCTTGCTCTTGGAGCTCTGACAAGGTATCAATCAACATCATGATTTGGTTGGTACTCATAAGGTAGGGATTAAATTGAGTGCCCGTCGAAAACTTAAGCGCCAGCCCTTTATTCTCATCACTTGGTATAAGATATTTCATTGACCATTTATTCCAGCGACGCTGCTCGACTTCGCGGCATTCGATAATCTGTAAGACAGCATGTCGCTCGTCTTTTACAAGCTTGCGTAGTAGCTCGTTGATGACAGGTCTTGCCCCTTCAATGCTTTGAAGAAAGTAATTGTGATTGAATACCAATGCGCCCGTAATGCCATTACGCTCATTATTCTGCTGCGCCTGCGCTAGGATACGCGTGACTTCCCCATTAGGGTTGTCGTTGTTATAACGACTAATATAAGTCAAACGCAAGATAATATGCTCACCATGCAACATGTTTAACGTGTTTTTTTCTGACAGCTCAGCGACTTCCATAAGGCACTCCGATAAGTTATTGGTACTTTTTTACAGGCGACAGCCAAATGCAGCGCTGCGATAAAGGGGGTAAATTTAAGATTTAATTTTTTTGGCAAACTCGCCCACACCGCGTGATAGGCTGCCACTGGTAGAGCGCTGAATCTTTTGTGTGAGAGCCAATAATTGCGAGGCATCGGTACACTGTTCCAGATTTAGCAGGTAACCCCACGCATCCTCAGGCGGTGCATTTTTTTCGATATAAGTCGCTAGTTCCGACTTTAAGGTCTCAAAATCCACATCAGCGGCTTTGCGCTTAAAGTAGCTAGCAAACGGTACGGTTTTGTCTGACTTATCATTAAAGGTCGCGTCAAACTCAGCGGCATTATCACTCTGCGATGGCATTGGTTCAGGCTGCAATGCTTTGTTGTCTTCATTAGCCAGCGTTGGGGGCGGTGCTATCGGCGGCATCGTAGGTGGCGATGCCGCTACTTGTGGCTCAGCGGATTGAGGCGGCGCATAAGATTGGCTAGAAGCGCTGGCGTTATCCCCTACTATCAGCTCGATACACTGGAATTCTTGCAGCAGCTCAAACAACGGTGCTATCCCACCAAACTCAGCGAACATCTTACTGTTATCAAGCGAATCTAAATAATGTTGATAGGTTTTTTTGCCATCAATCATGATCAGCAATGTTCTCGCTTCTCGCGGCAACACGCCCAAACTTTGCGTCTTAATTTCTTCTCGACCCAAATCACTTTTTCGAAACACATCACTACTATTCATCTGATAAACCTAACGCTGATACTTAAGCAAACACGATAATAATACAGTGCCACCTAAATAAGACTTGATACTTTGGGCTATAAATCTGCCCTACCTTGAGCTTTTGAATATTTCTTACAAACTATTTATTTTTTTAAAGTATCTAAATATTAATCTTTACTGGATTATTCATGTTTTTGATTATATCAACACATTTAATAAAGCGTTAGCATTAGTGAAATTCAATAGAACGAACGGTTGATATAAGATATAAATGGTCATTTGAATAAATTTCATATAAAAATTCATCAGAATAATAGTGTACAACTCTATTTTTATGCGTTGCTGATGTTGCAATTATAAGAAATAAAAAGAATATATCTTGCAAACAAAAATTAGGTCTTTATATTTCTGCGGTATTTAACATTCATATTCTGTCTCTATATAACGATCACAATAGCGACAAAGCCATCATTAAATAACTTAAACAATGGCTTGTGCCATTTTTTTATTATTTTATTTTTCCCATAAAAAAACCCCGCTAATAGCGAGGTTTTAAAATATATTACTGACTAATAATTCTTAGGTAAATCCTAAAATGGGATATCATCATCAACTGGGCCATCTGGCATTGCTGTCGGTTTTGATTGAGCAGGTGTTTGCGCTGGATTATTGAACTGATTCGACTGAGCAGGCGTATTTTGGTTGTTATTAAAACTATTCTGATTACCGCCTTGCGAAGCTGCCGCGCCCGCTTGGTTGTAACCACCTTGCTGTGCTGACTGGTTGTTTGCTTGCTGACCAAAATTATTCTGACCGCCTTGGTTGCCATAGCCGCCTTGATTTTGACCACCTTGGTTATTATTACTGAAGCCGCCATTGTCTTGACCACCCGTGGCACCATCTAGCATTTGCATTTGCTCAGCACGAATCTCAGTAATATAACGATCTTGACCATTGGGATCTTGATATTTACGCGTACGCAAGCTGCCTTCGATATAGACTTTGCTGCCTTTACGTAGATACTGCGCAGCGATTTCGCCTAAACGATTAAAGAGTGAAATACGATGCCATTCGGTGGCCTCTTTCTTTTCACCACTTTGCTTGTCTGTCCATTGTTCTGAGGTCGCAACCGAAATATTGGTCACGCTACCGCCATTACTAAATTGACGTGCCTCAGGGTCTGCTCCAAGGTTACCAATGATGATAACTTTATTAACTCCGCGCATAGTTCCGTCCTTTTACTTATGAATAATTTAATTACGAGCTTTAATCGAGTTTTTCATATAAACAATTAATTCTATCAGTAATATGGTTTTACTTTAACTATTTTCTTTTAAAATATCTAGCAGTCTGTGGGCAAGATACGACAACACCTGTCGTGAATAATTTATAAGCTAAAATCTGGCTGACTTATAGCAATAAAATATCCTTCTCGGTAAATAACCCCCCTTTGCGAACCGTTATTTAACTATTTAGAATCATTGTTATTGCGATGCATACTAAGAGTGACACTACCCAGCTCCACACCAAATTTTTTCATGACCGAGCGATTGAGCATGACATCTTTATTGACTAAATACATCCAATCATCGAAATTCACTTTATAAGTTTTGTCGTCGACGGGCAACTCTAATAGATACTGCCAATGCAGTGTATTACCCGCGACCTCACCTTTTGCTGCACCGATGACATCGCCTGCCGTGCCTCTCCAGCTACCATCAGCTTGCTTGGTCAATCGCCATATGCGCTGCGACTTTGTGCCATCTGCCCATGAGAACTTCTCATCCAAAACAATAACATTTTCGCCTTCGTGAGTGGCATCAATATCGACATAAAAGCGTTTTTTGACCTCGCCATTACGACCCTGAAACATGCCCCAGCCATCGATTTGACCGGAGAAAAACTCATGCATATCGAGCGTTGGTGTGGTGTTTTGATACGCCTGAATATTTTGAGTGGCGCAGCCTGTCGTCAATAGCGTGACAGCTAGACCCATACCAATCGCAATCTTAGCCATCGAGCGATGAACAATGGCTGACGGCGTGGCGGTCTTCGCATTGATGCCGACCACCTGACTAGATAGCGTATTAAATTTGCTCATATTAATTCCTTTTAAACAGAGATCAGAATTCGACTTTAGGCAAACACCCTGATGATTTAAGCCGTTTTCATTTAAACAATGTATATTTAAAGAATGCGTATCAAAACAACAGCGATCTATTAAGTTTTGAGGCTAACGACAAGCGATCTGTTAAATATCGAGCGGGCTTTGTGCCAAATGTGACAGCTCTTGTCTCGACAAATCTGTGAGCTGGGTTTTATCTAGTTTTAAATACGCCACTTGCTCTTTTGCCATGACGACCAGTTCATCCACGCCATCTACTGCCAACATTTGCCGTGACCAATCTTGGATATTAATATTCTTGGGAATAGTCACCGTGGTACTTGATAAATACGGCGGATCAGCGATGGGAATAATAAGTATCAACGCCACTGCCATCACTGCTGCAAGGATACCCCATGCTAACAGATTAGGCTGGCTCAATAATAGACCACCCATCGCCCCACCGACGAAAGCGCCAAAGAACTGGCTAGAAGAATTGAGTCCCATCGCGGTTGCTTTATTAGCCACTGGCGCACGTTTCGATATCCACGACGGAATCGTTGCCTCGAGCAAGTTAAAGCCCATAAAATAAAGCAACAATCCTAAAATGATACCGATGCCGACCTGACTGCCTAATGCCAGTATCGCGAGGGCTGCGGTCATCAAGCCAATCGCCGCCAAGAATACTTGACGCATTTTGCGTTTCTTTTCAGCGATGATAATGAATGGAATCGCAACGGCAAAGCCAATAAATAGCAATGGCAAATAGACCAAACCCTGCTGGCGTACCGATAAACCCATCACCTCACTCAGCTGATGTGGCAAAATAACAAATATCGCCGTCATCGTTAGATGCAGGGCAAAAATGCCGATATGCAAGCGATTTAGATCGCCAATTTTGAGCACCGTCGCTAACTGCTGCCCAATCGATTTATTATCAAGATTATGCTTAAGCACCCGTAGCGGTGTCGGTACAAAGAAAAGCAGCAGCATCGCTAGCACCGCAAAGCCTGCCGTGAGCCAAAACAGCCCGGAAATACCAAGCGAGCCGACCAATAGAGGGCCGAAAGCAAAAGCCAACATGATAGAGGTCGCAATGGTCAAGCCCATCGTCGCCATCGCTTTGGTACGCATCTCTTCTCGCGTCACATCAGCGAGTAATGCCATCAATACCGCAGAGACCGCGCCACTACCTGCCAGCGCCCGCCCGATAATGACTTCGTAAATATCTGTGGCATTTGCCGCAATGATACCACCGAGCGCAAATAGCACCAGACCCAAAAAGATAATTGGCTTACGCGGAAACTTATCCGCAGCAAGGCTCATCGGTATCTGAAAGATAGCTTGCCCTAGCCCATAAATACCGACCGCCAAACCGATCAAGAATGGCGTCGCATGCGCATAATTATCACCATACACAGAAAAGACGGGCACAATCATAAACAGACCAATCATGCGCAAGGCAAAAATGCCACCGACCCCGAGGATTGCCCGTTTTTCTACGCTATTCATACTTGCCTCACTGGTTTATCACGTCACAACTGGGCGCTAGCCATTATTATAATAGATAGCGCCACTATCCTTATAGGTCAAGTGTGCGTCTCAAAAGATATCAAGAGCCATTTACTCTATGGCAAATGTGCCTTAAAAAAGTACGCTCTGCTTCGCCCAACCTATAATGCAAGCCCCACAGTATAAAACATTCACCGTTTGGTTGCCGAGACTTTTACCTTCCTACCAGTTTTTGTCCATGTCTTTTTAGTTAGAGGTTTATGCGGCTTGCCTCGCTATGCTGCTTATATGAGATCACTTCATTCATTTTACTCGACAATTTTGTTACCAAGTGCATCTGATGCGTCATCGCACCTTGAATAATGCGCCTATCATGACAATAAAGTAAAACGTCGCTGACATTCTCGCCTGATAGAATCATTGTATAGCGACCACTATTTATATAAAACAACGACAATCGAAACATGTCATTTGGCCAATAAATTCACTATTATCAGGCTAGTCTATTACTTGTAATTCATCCATTTGGCTGTTAAATACCACTAGCTGTTAAATACCAGTTGAATGACTAGCAACGGTTTGAAAGCACCCTTCAAGGTTTACTAATAATAAATTGCAATAACAACCAACATTGACCGATAAAAATCAGATATTAATAAAAATCAGAATTTCTGTAGAAACGCTCATTGTACAAAAGCAACAACCCATTTAAAACCATGATCTAGCCAGTGACATAACCAGTCTTTCTTAACATTATATATACTCATTTCGAATACCATTTTAGCAAATAGGAAACCTATCACCGATGGCACATGACCATATTGCAATACGCGGCGCACGTACCCACAATCTAAAAAATATCGATTTAGACATTCCACGCGATAAATTTGTGGTAATTACCGGTTTATCAGGTTCTGGTAAATCTTCATTGGCGTTTGATACGCTTTATGCCGAAGGGCAACGCCGTTATGTTGAAAGTCTTTCCGCTTATGCACGTCAGTTCCTCTCGCAAATGGAAAAACCAGATGTCGATAGTATCGAGGGCTTATCGCCAGCGATTGCTATCGAGCAAAAATCGACCAACCATAACCCGCGCTCAACGGTTGGGACGATTACCGAGATTTATGACTATTTGCGTCTGCTCTATGCGCGCATTGGCACACCGTTTTGCCCTGAGCATGGCGAGCCAATGGTTGCGCAGTCGGTCACTGAAATGGTCGATCAGGTCATGGCGTTGCCGGACGACACCAAACTGATGATACTGGCGCCAGTCATTCGTGAACGTAAAGGCGAGCATACCGTTTTGCTTGAGCAATTGATTGGGCAAGGCTTTGTGCGCGTACGCGTCGATGGCGATGTTTACGATACCGACGAGCTACCAACGCTCGATAAAAAGAAAAAGCATACGATTGAAGTCGTGGTTGACCGCTTTAAAGTCCGTGATGACTTGGGTAACCGTGTCGCTGAAAGTTTGGAGACTGCCCTGCGTTTAGGTCAAGGGCTGGTCACTCTACACTTTATGGATGGCAATCCAAAAGAAGGCGGCGATGAAAACCAAGTCATGTCAGCCAAGCATTCTTGCCCTGTTTGTGATCGCGCCGTGTCTGAGCTTGAGCCGCGCATGTTCAGTTTTAACAATCCGTATGGCGCTTGCCCAAGCTGTGATGGTCTCGGTAAACGTCAGTATTTCTCAGCCGAGAAGCTGATTACTCATCATGAAAAATCCCTCAATCAAGGGGCGATTAACGGTTGGGATAAGCGCCACGCCTATTACTTTGGCCTGCTCTCTACCGTCTGCAATCATTTCAAAATTGATATGGATGCACCGTGGCAAGACCTGCCAAAAGCGCAGCAAGATCTCATCATGCAGGGCTCTGGCAAAGAAAAGTTAACTTTTAACTTTACCGATGAGCGCGGTCGTAAAACTAACAAGACCGTACCATTTGAAGGTGTGTTACCTTATTTAGAACGTCGTTATGCTAAAACCCAAAGCAATCTTGTCCGTGACGAGTTGGCGAAATACTTAGCTGATACCACTTGTAACGTCTGTGATGGTGCTCGACTAAATGAGATATCACGCAATGTCCGCGTTGATGATCAAACCATCGCCCAAATCGTTAAGCTGTCTATCGGTGATGCTGCTGACTATTATAAAACGCTAAAGATTGGCGGTCATAAAGGCGAAGTCGCGGAAAAAATCTTTAAAGAGATTAACGAGCGCTTAAACTTCCTTGTCAGTGTCGGTCTTGATTATCTATCACTCGCCCGCTCTGCCGAAACCTTATCAGGCGGTGAAGCGCAACGTATTCGTCTTGCCAGCCAAATTGGCGCGGGTCTGATGGGCGTGATGTATGTCCTTGATGAACCATCAATCGGTCTGCATCAGCGTGACAATGATCGCTTGCTAAAAACCCTCACGCGCTTACGTGATTTAGGCAATACCGTACTGGTCGTGGAGCACGATGAAGACGCCATTCGTCAAGCAGATCACGTCATCGATATCGGTGTTGGTGCAGGCGTACATGGCGGTCATATCATCGCTCAAGGTACGGTCGATGACATCATGGCCAATAAAGAATCGCTGACTGGACAATATATGTCTGGTAAGAAAAGAATTGAGATTCCAAGCATTCGCCATAAAGCCAAAACCATCGATATGGAAGTAAAGGGTAAAGCCAAACCCAAGCAAGTCCCGATGACCATCGAGCTAAAAGGCGCATCCGGCAACAACTTACACAATGTTGATTTAACCCTGCCAATCGGAATTATGACTTGTATCACTGGGGTGTCAGGTTCTGGTAAATCAACTTTGATTAATCGTACGCTTATGCCATTGGCCGCAACGCAGTTAAATAACGCTTCAACGCTCATCGCCGATAAGCATGACAGCATCACTGGTCTTGAGCATTTGGATAAAATGGTCGATATCGACCAAAGCCCGATTGGTCGTACGCCGCGCTCAAACCCAGCGACGTATACCGGTGTCTTTACGCCAGTGCGCGAGATGTTTGCACAAACGCAAGAAGCGCGCGCTCGTGGTTACAAAGCCGGTCGATTTAGCTTCAACGTGAAAGGCGGACGCTGTGAGATGTGTCAGGGTGATGGTCTGATCAAAGTTGAGATGCATTTCTTACCTGACATGTATGTGCCATGTGACACTTGTGAAGGCAAACGCTATAATCGTGAGACTTTAGAGATTCACTATAAAGGTAAAACCATCGCGGACGTGCTCGATATGACTGTTGAAGATGCGACTGAGTTCTTCTCAGCCATTCCAGCGATTTATCGTCGCCTGCAAGCACTGATGGATGTTGGTCTCAGCTATATTCGCCTCGGTCAGTCTGCGCCAACGCTATCTGGCGGTGAAGCGCAGCGGGTTAAATTAGCGCGTGAGCTTGCCAAACGTGATACCGGACAGACGCTCTATATCTTGGATGAGCCAACCACTGGTTTGCATTTCCATGATATCGATAAGCTGCTGCATATCCTGCATACCCTACGCGATAAAGGCAATACTATTGTGGTCATCGAGCACAATCTTGACGTCATCAAAACCGCTGATTGGGTGATTGATCTTGGCCCTGAAGGCGGTAAAGGTGGCGGACTCATCATCGCTGAAGGTACGCCTGAGGAAGTGGCTGAAGTCAAAGGCTCATATACTGGTGAGTTCTTGAAGCCGATGCTAGAGAGAGCGTCGTAAATTGTGTTTGAGTGTTTAAATTATAAAAAGGCCGTCCTTGTGGGAGGGCCTTTTTTGTGGGTTAGAAAGCTGCTTTATTCGTGTTAGATTATTGTGATATCTAATAATAAATATGAGGTAACCATGTCATCCAAACCAGCCACTAAAATATTCGACGTCATCGTCATCGGTGGCGGTCAAGCCGGCTTAGCGGTTGGCTACTATCTGAAACGTGCCAACCGAAAACAAACCCTCGACTTTATTATCATAGACAAGCAACCCAAGAGCGGTGGCGCTTGGCAAAACTTTTGGCCATCATTACGCCTGTTCTCGCCAGCAACAGTCAGCTCATTACCCGGTAGACTGATGACCTCTGCTAAAGACGATAGCAGTCCCTATCTAGACGATGTATTAAGCTATTTTAATAACTACGAAAAGCACTACAAACTACCCATCTATCGTCCTTTTGAGGTGCAAAGAGTAGAGCGAGATGAGGATAATAACTGCTTATGTGTCAGCGACGGCAAGTTTACGTGGCTAGCTCGTGTTGTAGTCAGTGCCACCGGTATTTGGAGCAATCCTTACATCCCAAAGATTGAAGGACGGCAATCATTCCAAGGTGAACAAACCCACTCCGCTCATTATGCAGGTACCGATGCTTATAAAGATAAACGTGTATTAGTAGTTGGCGGTGGTAACTCTGGTGCACAAATCTTTGCAGAATTAGTGCAAGTGACGGATGCCAGTTGGGTCACACGTACGCCACCACAGTTTTTGCCCGATGATGTTGATGGTCGCGTCTTATTTGAAAGAGCCACAAAGCGTGTCAAAAACGATGCCAATGACGATACTCAAGATAGCAGTGATGAGTTGGGCGCACCTACAGGCGATATCGTGATGATGCCGCCCGTTAAAGAAGCCAGAGATAAGGGCCTGCTCACTACTCAGCCTATGTTTAAGCGTTTCACTGAACAGGGCGTGGTCTGGTCTAATGGATTAGAGGAATCAGTTGATGCCATTATTTGGTGTACTGGTTTTAATCCTGAACTTGAGCATTTGGCGCCATTAGGCGTGATTGAAGAGGATGGCAAGGTATTGACTGAACAGGGGCAATCGGTAAAAGAGCCTCGCTTATGGTTATTTGGCTATGGCGATTGGGTCAGCCCTGCTTCAGCGACTATTATCGGTGCTGGGCGCAGTGCTCGAGAAAACATGCCGGCTTTGGTTGAGTTTTTAAAGGGTGATTCGTAGGTTGGTCTGATGACGTTAATTTTTAACAAGCTAACGCTAAATAAACTCACGTTTCACATCCATAATACGAGCATCAACCACGCGCTGAATCTTGTCCTCAATTTTATTAAACTCGTATTCAATCTCACGCTTACTCAATCCCACCACCACAAAAGTCCCTTCACTAGCATCATGACGATTATGCTCAACGCTCTCACATACCGCGACGCTTTGCATATTGCCAAAGCCCATAGCATAGCTTGTGTAAAGCTGGCTACACTCAATATAAAGACGTCAGATAAAATTTAAATCAACCACTTTTAGATATTCCACTGCAAAAAAAGGTAAGTCGTCTGACTTACCTTTTTTGATAATATGTACTGAGTTATTTACGTTTAATGGTTCTAGTAGTTACTCCAGTAATTGCCCCACTAGTTGCGTTAGCAGGTGCTTTCGCAGCCGCTTGATAAACTGGCGTAACCTCAGGTAAGAGTGCCTGAATTTTAGCGATACGCTGCCCAGAGTTTGGATGCGTAGACATCAAAGTAGCTATGGTGTTGCTACGACCATTGGCGGCTTCCATTTTTTGCCATACTGCAACGGCAGCTTCTGGATTGTAGCCTGCCTGTGCCATCAAGCGTAGACCACCCGCATCGGCTTGTGATTCTTGGCTACGAGAAAACGGCTTATCAAGTCCGTAGTCACTAATCAAACCCAACGCATCATCACTCAAACCTGTTTTTGCCTGTAGTTCGGCACCACCTAACTGCAGCGCTAAGCCTGTCAGAATTTTTTGCCCAGCATCTTTTTTACTGTGCTCAGCTAACGCATGGGTCATTTCATGTCCCATGATCGCAGCGATCTCTGCATCCGTTAACTGTAACTTCTCTACAATACCGGTGTAAAAAGCCATCTTACCACCCGGCATTGCCCAAGCATTTAATTCAGGTGAACGTAGAACAGTGATCTGCCAATCAAAAGGGACGCCTGTCGTATTAGCGCGAACGGCGTAGGGCTTCATACGATTAAAGACTCTTTTAACTCGGATAGCAGTGGCAGACGTATTATCTACTGCGCCTTGACTATTAGCACTAGAAACCACTTGAGAGTAATTTTTAGCCGCATCGGCATTCATGCTATTGGTATCGTACCCTGACATATCAGCTATCGTAGTACAGCCTACTAAAGTAGTAATCGTCGTAAGCAATAGAGCATTTTTTATGTTATTAAAAGTTGTCATTAGACGTCCTAGTTGAGAAATATAATTAAGGTGATTGGCTAAAATAAAGGTAATGCGTTGATGAACTTAAAATCCCACTATCAAAATTTATATCATGCAATCCGCGCACTGAAAGCAATATATAATTAATAATGTGACTAAAATGTAAATGAGGTGTAAGTAATGTGTCTAAATTACCGAGTGGGAGATTATCATGGTATAAAACAAAAGTCTATTAAATTTGTAGTATATTGTTTGTTCGTTGTCTTAAGCTTTACCGACCTACCTTTGAAACATACAACTTTATCATTTTTAATAGAACCTCTACTCAGAGAGCGGCCTGCAATAAAGCCCACCTACATAAACTCTCTCTCAACATTCATCACCCGCGCATCTACGGTCCGCTCTATCTTCTCCTCTATTTGACTGCATTGTGATTCGACCTCACGTTTAGATAGCCCCACTACCACAAACGTCCATTCGCTGGCATCATGCCGATCACGCTCGCCGCTTTCACATACCGCGACACTTAGCGTATTACCAAATCGTGCATGCAAGCCACCCATACGTTGGCGTTTTTCTTTTAATGAGCTACAACCGGGTAGCGCGAAAGTCAGCGTTAAGATAGCGATATGCATTTTATTCTCCTTGCGACAGTGGTTTACGCTTTATAATAGTAGCAAATAAGCACGGCAAGTTATGCTATCGTTACCTTGCCGTATCGATACCTCATAACGACTCACACTGTTTATACTAATACCATTCATAAAAATCATAATAGCCAATATGCGTACTCGCCCAATGACTTCTATCAGCTACGTACAGCAACAGCGTATTACTCGATTATGCGTGCGCTGCGGACTACTCCTTATGCAATATGGTGCCGAGTCTGCTGTGGTGGTGGACTTGTCTAAACGTTTGGGATTCGCTTTGGGAATGAGTAGCGTAGAATGTTCGCTGAATTTTAATGCTATTACCTTGACGACCATCTGTAATGAGCGCTGTATCACCACCACTCGAGACACGATTAATCAGAGCATCAATGTCAATTTATTGGTACAAATCCAGCAAATCATCAATAAAACCGAAGCCAATACAAATAGCCACAAGCTAGATAACCATAAACTGAAGTCTGAGCTGACTGACCGCACCACCCTTGCGTTTGATGAATTAGATAAAACGGTTTATCCAACGTGGCTAGTGGGCGTGTTTGTCGGTGCATCTTGTGCTGCGTTTGCCAATCTTAATGGCGGTAGTTGGTCGATTACCGCGGTGACCTTTGTCGCTGGTATGGTCGCGATGTTCACTCGCATTTATTTGGCCAAGCACCATTTCAATCCTTTTATCACCGTCATTGTGACGGCTTTTATCGCCTCTTTGATTGGGGCGACGACTTACTATTTTGATATTGGTAATAATGCAGATATTGCCGTTGCCTCTAGCGTGCTCTTACTAGTTCCAAGCTTTCCTTTAATCAATTCTTTCTCAGACATCTTAAAGGGCTATGTCAATATCGGCATTGGACGTGCCGTTTTTACTTATATGCTAACCTTGTCAGCGTGCGTTGGCATTGTGATGGCGCTGGTTTTACTACAAATACAGCACTGGGGATTTTGACATGTGGTTCATTGAAACCGTTGCGCTGTCGTGTATTATTACCCTTGGTTGGACGCTGATGTTCAGCGTCCCCAAACGCTATATTTTGCCTTGTTTGCTGATGACCGCTTTTGGCTTTGGACTAAAAACAGCGCTGGTCTATCAGCATATCCATCTGGTGGTAGCCAGCTTTTTTGGGGCGATGCTTGCCAGCTTTTTAGGCGTGTATTTTTCTAAAAAATATACCTTACCGCCCAAAGCGTTAATCTCGCCAAGCGTCATCTGTATGATGCCCGGTATCGCTGCTTATAAGGCGATGGTCAGTATGGTACAGATTGGCTATTTTGGCTTTTCCGACGAATTATTTAGCCAAATGATGGTGTATTTGTTTGAGGCTTTGTTTGTTACCTCAGGATTGGTGCTGGGTTTGTCCATTCCTGGGCTGTTATTTTATAGACGTCGTGCCATAGTTTAAGTGGGTTTAGATAGGTTTAAATGAGATTATTATGTGTTAGGCTATTTTTGCCTAAATATTTTTATAGCGTGGTGCTAGCTGGCACATCTTCATAAGCAAAACCTTGTAAGATTCATTATCATACCCATTACAATAGAGTTTAAAATAACAGAATTAAAAAATAATAGACTGCAAAATTGTACCAATACGCATCAATACGTACTAAATAAAGAGACTTAACTATGACCAAACATTATGACTATATTTCCATTGGTGGCGGTAGCGGTGGCATTGCTTCAATCAATCGAGCAGCGAGCTATGGCAAAAAATGCGCCATCATCGAAGCGGAGCAATTAGGCGGGACTTGCGTAAACTGGGGCTGCGTGCCCAAAAAGGTCATGTGGTATGGCGCTCATGTCGCTGAAACCATTCATAAGTTTGCACCAGATTACGGCTTTGCTGTTGAGCTAAAAGGCTTTGACTTTCAAAAGCTAGTTCAAAGTCGCCAGCAATATATCGAGAACATCCACCGCGCTTATGACAATAATCTCGCCAAAAACGGTGTCGAAGTCATAAAGGGCTTTGCCAAGTTTGTCGATACCAATACCGTCGAGGTCAATGGCGAACATATTACCGCTGACCATATCTTAATCGCTACAGGTGGTCATCCTATCAAGCCCAATATCAAGGGCGCGGAGCACGGCATTGACTCTGATGGTTTTTTTAAATTGACCCATTTACCAAAACGCGTGGCTATCGTCGGTGCAGGCTATATCGCGGTTGAGATCGCAGGTGTACTCAATAGTCTTGGTTCTGAGGTACATCTGTATGTGCGCAAACACTCGCCGCTACGCACCTTTGACCATACCATTGTCGAAACGTTATTGATAGAGATGGAGCAAGCGGGTATTCATTTGCATACCAATAGTGCAATAGCTGAGGTCAATAAAAACGCTGATGACAGCCTGAGCTTGTCTATCAACGATGATAGCGAAGGTCATGTCGATACCGTTGATTGTTTGATATGGGCGATAGGTCGTGCGCCCTCTATCGATAATATTAATCTGCAAGTGACTGGCGTTGCGACGACTGATGACGATAAAATCAAAGTCGATAAGTTCCAAAATACCAACGTCGATGGCATTTATGCGGTCGGTGATATTATTGAAAACAGCGTTGATCTGACCCCAGTGGCTATTGCGGCAGGTCGTCGCCTCTCAGAGCGCTTATTTAATGATAAACCTAATGAGCATCTAAGCTACGATTTGATACCGACAGTTATCTTTACTCACCCGCCTATCGGCACGATTGGCTTGTCTGAAATTGACGCTGTCAACCAATTTGGCAAAGACAATATCAAATGCTATAGCTCAAGCTTTACTGATATGTTTAGTGCGGTCACTCAGCATCGGCAAAAATGCACGATGAAGCTAGTGTGCTTAGGTGAGGACGAAAAAGTCGTTGGTTTGCATGGGATTGGCTTTGGCGTTGACGAGATGATTCAAGGCTTTGCCGTCGCAATCAAGATGGGCGCGACGAAAGCGGACTTTGATAATACCGTCGCTATTCATCCGACAGGTTCTGAAGAGTTTGTGACCATGCGTTAATGTCGCGTTGATATATGCGTTAGTTTTATAGGGTGTGTAAGTAGAGAGGCTATTCTTGAGAGAGTAGCCTTTTTTGCTGGGTTTGAGGACTATCTCTCACTTTAACGAATTATTTCGATATTCTTTATCTCACCCTTACATTTTTGAAATGAGTAACTTCATCCAAATTGCCTTGCACACTATTAGGTTGCGACTTTAACAGCACTGTCTGGTTAGGTAGCTTTACCGTGATGCCTTGGTTATTGATTTTATAGAGCACAGGTCTGTTGGTGAAGCTCAGTGTCTTCGTTGTTTTATCATAGTCAAACTGTCCTTCATAAAGCAGCTCAATTCTGTCTTCTTTATTTGCAAAAGCATAATATAATTGCTCGCTGCCATCTTTATACTGACTATCAATCACCAGTTTTTTGCCATTATCTATAATAAGGGTATAAATATAAGGTAGTGTGCCCGCTGCATTCTGATCATCATATTGCGGTAGCATTTCATAATTCTCGACCTTCATTTTGCCATTGACCCTTTTGCTTTCAGTAATAGATAGCAGGCTTCTTGAGTTATATTCTTCCTCAATAATACGCACCGCTACTAGCTTATTATTGATGACCTTAAACTCTTTAAACTGATGCCATGCTGCGCCACTCTTAGTCATCGTGTTTAAGGTTTTACTGTCTTTATCTATGCCAAAAAATCCGCAATAGCCTTGCGCTAGTTCAGTAAAACCTTCGCTAAGCACGAACCTGCTCCCTTGCTTGAGATAAACCTGATAAGAAGGCCCGCCGTAACAGCCGTAGCGACCATCTTGTAGTGCCAAGTCTTTTTTATTATCAAAATTAAAGTCATCGTATATGAGTACGCTATGTTCGCCATAATGCCTATTGGCAATATTAGCGCTAACCTTGTTGCCTAGTTGGTACGCTTCACTATTGCTCAGCTCATACTCTATATCAATATCAGTTGGCTGGCTAATCAGGGTTTGCTTGGTTTTGGCATCTATAATATTTATACTAGTGTTTTCTTCACTATCCTCATCGGCGCTAGTCTGAATAACCGCATAGTAATCGTCAGAAAAATCCTGAATCTGATAGGTTTCAGCTAAGGTAGTACGTGATAAAAAAGGCAACCCGAGCAGCGCTAAAGCTACAAAACGAAGCTTAAATAATATTTTGGTTGTATGGAAGAAAGTCATCGTTATCCTTAGCGCTATTAAAGAAAAAGGATGCCAACTCACATTAGCATCCTTCATTCAAAGGTTAGAAGTATCAAGCTGCCTTAAGACTATTTAATCAGTCTAATATTAAACGGGACTTTGAAATCCTGACCAGATGAGCATTTGACTGCACCCATAATACAAAAGACTAAGTGTGAAAAAGCATATAAAAATACGAATATCATCGGAATAAAGGCTAATGGCGCCCAAATAAATGCCAAAATAGCGCCAAGTATCATGGCCACAATCCATAACACGATATAAGTAATGAAAAAGGTGATACACCAATTAAGAGCTTCTTTAGCTTGCGACTGTACATAAGGATCATCTTTTTTGACCAGCATGATAATAAGTGGTGGAATAAAACCAAAAAATAAGCAACCGAGCCAGTTGATCAGCGCTAGATTTGTGGAATCTTGTGATTTTGTAGCAGTACTCGAATTATTGGCCGTTTGGGCTATATGGTTACTTTGTTGAGCAGTAACACCTTCACTAACCGGAATACCGCTATTGGGATGATTAACATCTTTGTTGATATTTATCTGATCTTGTTGGGCGTTGTCATTCATGGCTTCATTTATCCTGTTAAATTAGTTAGCTCTCTTTTTTGACTTACCTGCCCAAAACCCACTCATCATTGACTTGATATACTTTGAAGCTGCCTTTATCAGTACGGCTATTACCCGCTATCGTTTGGGTGATATCGGCGGTACACATAAATGTATTGTCGCCTTCAATAGAGTCGCAATTGACGTTTTCTACGCTTTCAAGCTTTGGCATCATACCCGAGAACATACCCCCCATCGCTTGAGCCATCTCGTTATCGCCCGCTTGAGCGACTGCATCATCCATTAGGCTATCTGCTTGCTCATACTGATCTTGGATCAATCCCTCGACGACTGTTGCAGAGGGTGCATCAGAGCAAGCGATAAATAATGGGGTTAGACATAATACAATCGCCAGTTTTTTAAAAGTGGTCATGGTTTCTCAAATTGAATCAAAAAGTTACTTTAATTATACATAACTGTAACTCATAACCCAACTTTATTTCTCGATATTTGCCTGTGTGTATAGCCAAACTATGAGAATGACTCCAATATTTAACGGAGTTTTTACTGCAAGGTTCAATAAACCCTATTATTTTAAATAAATTTTATAGTTTTGACTTATGACAACTATGATGCTTGATCAGACAGTTACTGCTATGATGAGGGTATTATTGATGTTGCGAGATGATTGTGTGGCAGGTTTATCTATATATTTTACCGATTGGTCTTGGGATTATGACACTAGCAGGTAGCTTACTATGTCTATTCGCATACCTCATGTCAGATGACAATGCGACGCGCTTGCCTGCTTTCAACTGGTTTAAGCGTTTAATTATCGTGGCATTTGTTCTGCTAAGTATTGGCTTGTTTATGACCTTTGGGCATTTTTGGGGTTAGCTCAAGTTTGAGATAGATAAAATTAACCTTTATGCGTTAACGACTTTCTCTAACTCTAATAGTTCTAAATCCTGACGTTTTGGTTCACCATTATTACCATCATCTGGAAACGGCATCTTATTCCCATTCAACTGATAGCCACGGCGCTGATAATAAGCCAATAGCTCTGGTCGATGGCTCAAAATAGACATAGTAAGACGGGTTGGTTGGTCGTTACTTTTTAAATGTCTTTCAGCGAAAGTTTCGGCGGCTTGTAATATCACATTACCAACGCCCTGCCCCTGCAGCTCTGGATGTACCGCAAACATACCGATATAAGCTTTGTTTTTATCAATGCTCGTATTTTGGTCGTCTTTATTTACATCACTATCAACTTTTATATCGACCGCGATACAACCCAACAGCTCACCGGTTTCATCTCCACCGCGTTCGCCTGTGGTCGTTTTTGGATAAATGAACAGATAGTGTTTTGGATTGGCAATGGTGCTTGCCAGCTCAGCTTGAGTGATACGAATACCACCGACTAAATCCGCTTCATTGGTCCAGCCCTCCGTCTCTCGGTAGCAACGGTTTAGTAACTGTTCGAGTGCGTCAATATCATCCGCTTCTGCTTGTCGTAAAAATACTGATTCTCTATTCAAGTGGTTTTTGCCTGTCTGTTCTTTATTTATCTGTTCTTTATTCATGAAACTGGTCGTCCTTTTCCGTCTATTTAGTATAAAAGGCTATATGATAAAAGGCTGATCTAAATTAATAGACCAGCCTTTATAGTAAACCTTATAACCCTCTAAATGCTAGCGTGATAACGCCTGCGCTTGCTCAATGAGATTAAATCCTGCATTAATTTGCGCGCGCGTTGGCGCATGACCACGGCGGAGTAGCTCAGAAAAGGCGACCAGCTCTTTATCACGCCCTAACGTGCTAGCAGCACTCGCACGCGTATCTTCCCCATCGTCATCAAAGTAATATTCGATATAATCTAGCGTATCTGGCGAGCCAAACAAGATTTTACTATCTGGCGAAGCAGCGTGTCCGCTATAGCGTAGGCTTTTGCCATATTGTGCCGTCCAAAAGAAAGGGATACGTTCCTCTAGCGAGTTGACATTGTCTTGATTTAAGATAGCTGCTGCCGTCACGATGCCATGTTGCAGAGCCACCCGCCAATGCTCAATACGCATACGTCCCATTTGGTTGGTCGCTTTGGCAATATCACCCAACGCATAGACGCCATCACGCAGTTGTAGATGCTCATCCACTTGGACGCCATCTGGAGCGTTCACCTCATTTAAAATCTCGGTACGTGGTGCTACGCCAGTACCTAAAATGACAACATCTGCTGCAATCGTACTGCCATCTGACAGTTTTACACCGCTGACTTTACTACCTTCTCCATTGATTTCATCAACACCCGCACCAAATGCGAACTTCACCCCTTTTTCTTCGTGGAGTTTGATGAGCGCATTACTCACCGTTTTAGAGACGATATTGCTCATGACGCGGCGGCTGCGCCCAATAACGGTGACAGATGCTGCCTTCTCCGCCTCCATTAAAGCAGACGCTGCTTCCATTCCGATAAAGCCCGTACCTACAATGACGACGTGCTTGTTATCACTGGCAGCTTTGATGTCTTTGGCATCATCCATACTGCGTAGCGTATAGACACCATCCAAATCAGCACCTTTAAAAGGCGGTATCTTAGGCTCAGCACCTGTCGCGACGACTAAGAAGTCTGCTGTGTGCTGCTCACTATTGCCTTTTTCGTCGGTTATGACGATGGTGCGCTCATTAGGCAATACTTCGCTCACGGTCTGGTTTAAGCGTAGCTCAATATTATTGTTGCTTGCCCAATCGCTACCGCCAAGCAATAACTTATCTGCACTTAGTTGCCCTGCCAAAAATGCTTTGGATAATAAAGGACGGTTGTAAGGGGCTGTATCATCTTTACTGATTAAGGTAATCTTGCCGCCATAACCTGTATGACGCAACTGATTGGCGGTCATAAAGCCTGCGCCACCGCCACCAACAATAATGGTATGCGTATCTGTCATTTTATCATTAGCAACACTATTATCTATCTTCGCTGAGGGATTGACAATTAGGCTATCGCCCTCATCTGTCAGCTCATATTGAGTCAGGCCGCGCATAGCAACAGGCTCTAAGAGCGAGCCATCGCGACTGTCAAAACTGCCATGGTGCCAAGGACAGACCACGCGATTGCCACAGCGCATACCGTCACCGAGATCTGCACCAACATGAGGGCATTTGCCATCAAAAGCAAAAAACTCATCCTCATCACGGGTGATTAAAATGATACTATCGTCTTTTTGCTTATATGACTTCATGCCGCCACTTGGGATGTCAGACTTATTAATAGTCACTAGATTTTTGGCAGCGATTTTATTATTGGCTTGGTTATCACTAACTTGGCTCATAGGTCATCCTTAACAGTTATAATTGTTTACTGAATAAAACGCGTTTGAGATATTCGATACACTTTAAAAAATACAGGTTTACTAGGGCGTGTCCTCAATTCAATTGATCATATCTAAACGGGCTAAAAATGGCTAAATTTTGCCAAACATCGTTAAATAGCTGGTTAATATCCCGATATTATCTGCGCTATTTTCCTTGTTTGACTGCAATTTATCTCATTTTTATCACCATTTTTAAAATGAGGACACGCCCTAAGAATTACTATATTTAAAAAAGCAGATTCATTGATAGTAGCAAGCCCAGTTAGCGTACGCTGTTTATTTGTATGTTTACTGCGTTGCAAAACGTAACTTTTTAACCTTCACTAACCTTCCGAATCCTTTTGCTAGTCTTTAATACGTCGCTTTACTCTCCCAATCTAAAACCTATCATTAAAATAAAAGATAACTTTATGACTTCTCAAAATCAAGACAACCAGAACGAAATGACCGTTAATTCTACTTCTCAACCTGACTCAGACAGTAAGCCATCTAATAATGAACAGCTTGATATCACTAGTGTCGATATCGAAGCCGCGACGGATACTGCGCAATTACCACAGCCAAACTTGCCACCTATCAAACAAGCGACTTACAAGACACATAATACAGATTTCGTCGTCAATGAAATATTGCCGTTAGAGTTTACAGGCGAGGGTGAGCATCTATGGCTACATATAGAGAAGTCAGGGATAAATACTGCTTATCTGGCTAAATTACTGTCAGAGTGGGCAGAGATTCCCTTACGTGATGTCGGTTACTCAGGACTCAAAGACCGTCATGCGCTGACGACGCAGTGGTTTAGCCTACGAATACCAAAAAAGCAATTGCCAGAGTCTGAGTTTGCACCTGTAGATATCAGCGACAACGAGTCTGTCACTATACTTGCCCAACATTGGCACAATAAAAAGCTTAATCGCGGTACACATAGGGCCAATCAATTTATTATCACCTTGCGAGATATTGAATTGGAAAACGACGATAAGTCGTCTGTAGAACAGCATTTAGCCCATATAAGCATAACGGGCGTGCCCAATTATTTTGGTCCACAGCGTTTTGGATGGAATGGTAATAATATTAGAGAAGCATTGTCGCTGTTTGCGCGTCCAGCGCCAGATAATAGACCACAGCCAAAAAAGAGCAAACGTAAAAAATCACCGCGCGAGCAAAACAGCATGGAATTGTCTGCTGCGCGTAGCTTGATATTTAATGAAATCTTAGCAGCGCGGGTACGGGATAGCAGTTGGAATACAGGGCTGGCAGGTGAAGTATTTAACTTAGATGGTTCAGGCTCGATATTTACCAGTGAAGCAATAGACGACACTTTACGTGCGCGAGTTGCTAGCGGTGATATTCATCCGACTGGCGTGTTATGGGGTATGGCTAATGACAAAGTCAGCAGTGTAGCAGCTCAAATTGAAAACGATGTTGTACAGAGTAATACGTTATTAACACAGCTGGCAATAGGGTTAGAGAAGCGCGATGTGAAAGCACAACGACGAGCGCTGAGACTACCAATTGAAGATATGAGCTGGGAGTGGCAAAATAATGATGAGCAAACGCTAGTATTAAACTTTACATTGACGACTGGCAGCTTTGCCACCAGTGTATTAGGGAGTTTGGTTCAGAAACTAAGTACATAGTAGTTAACGACTTAGCGAAAATAACGACTTGGCGCAAAAAACAGTATAGTCAATTTCATATAAGCGGCTAGCCAATCGAATAGCCGTTTAGGCGGCATTTACTTGGTCAGTGGCATTTGCTTAATAGGTGGTATTCGTTCAAGAACCCTTCATTTAATTGGCACTCATCTACGTACCATAAAGCGGCTCAACATTCTTCTTTTCTGCGGCGAGCATTTTGTTGGCGCTCACTACTTGATCACGACCTCGATCCTTAGCTTCATATAAGGCTTTGTCTGCCACCCGGATCAAACGCTGGCAAATATCGCTCGGCAGCTGCGCTTTTGATATCTGTCTAGCCACTTGCTTACTGGCGGGTAATTTAGCAGCTTGCCTGACTGATAATTTTGGCTGACTCTCTTTTTGTACCAAAGCATCATAATCCTCTTTGATACAGATGCGCTTATCATGAGTCAACGTATACAGTCCTAAACTGGCCGTTACCCTAAAACTGACGCTGTCATCGACCTTTATAATATGCTGCGCTATATCCTGCCGTAGCTGCTTAGCAATGAGCATAGCGCTATCGTGCTTGGTATCTGGCAGCACAATCAAAAACTCCTCACCACCATAGCGACTGACGATCGCCTCCTCTGTCAAAGACTGTAATAACGTCTGCGCCACCTCAAACAAAACCTGATCACCGATATCGTGTCCATAATTGTCATTGACCTCTTTAAACCAATCTAAATCCAATAAAATGACACTAAAATCTTGATCCTCGTCCACTGTCATGAGCGCCTGCTGCATTTGTGTCAGGCCATAACGGCGGTTTTTGAGCTTGGTTAACTCGTCTTGATTGGCATGTAACAAGATCTCGCTTTTACTATCATCCAATATCAATAACAGGGTACGAAACATATATACGATAAAAACGGCTTTGGGCAGGGCTAAATACACATGAGTTGAGCGCCAAAAGAGCGTTGACGATTGTTGTAAGGCACTAACACTGTCCCAGCCTAGCGCTGTATTTTTAAAGATGGCAGCGGCAACCATGTTCTCGACCGCCATGACTTCGTTATAAGTTAGATAACTTGGGCTATCAAGAATGGGGTAGATCACTGTTAACTGGCGCAAATTGGGCAAATCGATACCGAAATAAGGCGCTACAATAGCCAACAAAATCAGTAAAACCTGCAGCAAAAACACCCGCCACGCATAACGCCGCTTGATCAGCACCATGCCTAACATGGCGCCGCCAACCAACGATACTCCTGCAAACAAACTGCTGTAGCCTATCATCACGACGACCACAGCAATATAAAGGGTATAAGGCACAATTAACATAATTTGCCATTTACTCAAGTCTTTACAGTTGTCTCTAGTACGAGATAAGTAGCCGGTCAGCCACCAAAAAAACAACCCCATTACTGTCACTCCCAACCATAATGGATATAACAGAGGGATATTGACATAATCATCGAGCGCATCTCGAAAGCACCAGACCATCAAGCACCACAGCCAATGGGTGGAGATTTCTATCACCATAAATAAGGCCAGCAGCGACGCCCTATCGGCCGCCTGCCATTCAAAAATAACTCGGGAGAGTCTTTTATAGCCTAGATGAGATATCTTTACAGCCATAATTGGGCTACCGCAGATAGTATAAAGTTAGTAAGCTCAAATTAAAAAACAGTTCTCTTTGCCTTAAGCTTACTCTGAATAGCGCGTTTAGTCTGATAATTTTTACTTTATTTATAGCGTTGCTGTACTGGCTAATATACTAGGGTATATCCTCATAAAATGAGGGTTCAGTTTAAAAAATAATCATTTGTTGATCAAGTAGTTGAATCATACTTATCGATTATTTATAACGATTTTTAAATTAAGACAAAGTCGCAAAAGACTGCCAAATACCTTGCTGTTCAGGGTGCAATACCGGTACATCACCTATACGTCGCCACGGCATATTACTACCATGGAAGTCACTCCCTATCGAGGTAACGAGCTGGTGCTCGGCTATGCTGCGATCCACCATTCTACGAGTACTAATCGGCTCACTATTGGCAGGCAGCTCACAAGCATCGCCGCCCAACTGAGCGAACTCTTCGATAAGCTTACGTACTCGCGTCGCCGAGAGCTGATAGCGCGTTGGGTGCGCTAGGACTGCTTTGCCGCCGCACGCATGGATCAGCTCAATCCCATGCTGCATCGTCAATGCCTCGATTGCCACATAAGCGGGTTTATTGTCCGCCAAATACTTATCAAAGGCTTTTTGTACCGTCTTTACGTCACCGCGCTCAAACAGCACTTGACCAATATGCGCGCGTCCAACCGCTTGTGGATTGCCGCCTGCTTTATCCAGTATCGCTTGCCATAGCGTATCAAAATCAATCTCTAGCAGCGTACTGAGCTTTTCGGCGATACGCTGACCACGAGTCGCACGACTGTCTTGTAATTGCTGCAATGTTGCGTGCATTTTATCAAAATCGGTAAAATCCAATCCCAGCACATGAATGATCTTGTTGGTAGATTTATTTTTGCCATAACCACCGCTCAGCGTATGCTCGCAGCTGATTTCAACGCCGTTAATAAGCGTCATGCCGCAGCCCGTGGCGGTTGCCCTCGCCTCATCGATGCCGGCTAGGGTATCGTGGTCTGTCAATGCCAATACATCGACACCAGCCGCATGGGCACGCTGCACCACTTCCGTTGGCGCATAGGTGCCATCAGAGCAAGTACTGTGACAATGTAAATCGATTTTCATAAAAATAGCCTTAAGGTTTTGAATATGGTAATGATCATGAGTATGGTATCAATAAAATGCAAGAAAATGGCAAAGGCAGGTCATATAAAACGATTATCGTGTTGATTGCTTTTTTTTGGTGCAGTAGACGTGTAAACTACCCTATACGTTTTGTTGGACATGCCACACGCTATGAAAGCCCTATTAGACTTTATTCCCTTAATTGCTTTTTTTATTGTCGCCCGTACCCAAGGTATTTTGGCGGCAGCAGGCGCTTTACTGATTGCCACGATTGTTGTCTATGCTATTCACTTTATTCGCCAAAAAGGTAAATTTGATAAGCAGCAATGGGTGGTTTTATTATTAACCATCGTATTCTGTGGCGGCACGCTGTTGCTACGCGATGACATTTACTTGCGCTGGAAGTCACCGATTATTAACGGCATCTTTGCCTTGACGTTATTTGTCAGTGCCGCTATCAATAAGCCGTTGATGCAGTTGGCCATGAAAGAGGTCTTTACCCTTACGCTCAGTGGTTGGAAGAAGCTAACCGTTGCTTGGGCGCTGTTTTTTGCCATGATGGGTGTACTACATTATATCACGGCATTTACTATGTCAGATGAGGCTTGGATTAACTTCAAAACTTACGGCTGGATACCCATTATGTTGGTGTTCGTGGTCGCGCAGTTTGCGGTATTAAAAAAACATATCAATCCAGCGCTGACCGATAAAGCGGCTAAATAAGCACTGGTTAGGTAAATAGTCGCTAGATAAGTAAACATAAGAACAAGTCCAACACTCACCATTCGGTATGCCAGTTTATTATCTTATAATAACTGATTACTACTAAATTCTAATATTGATAATGATTAATCATTAATGATGATACGGTTTATTATTACTGTCTATTAAGGAATTATTATGTCTTTATTCGCCATTATTGGTCATGACGTTGCTAATAGCAGCGCACAGCGGCAGATCACTCGTGCTGAGCACGTCGAGCGTCTGCAAGCATTAGGACGCGAACAACGGTTAATTATCGCAGGTCCGACCCCTATTGAGCATGGTAAAAGCGAGATGTCAGGCAGCTTAATCATCGCCGACTTTGACTCACTCGAGGCAGCCCAAACATGGGCAAACGCTGAGCCCTACCTGCGCGACGGTGTATACAGTCACGTCGATATCAGACCCTTTATCCATACCTTGCCAAAGCCAGATGATAGCGCCTCAGACAAAGCAGTCAAGTCGTGAATCAGTGTGTATCCTGGTCAAAAAACCGCTACTATCAACGCAGTCTTGCTAGCGCCATGCTAATCACGGCTACGATAGCAATGACAGCGCACGCTGCGCCAACGGTCACAAATGTGAATCCTGCTACGACGGATCCGCTAGCGACAGCGCCGTTAGATGAACAGGCGGCTACCGCGCCAGCAATGACGCCAAATTCAAGCCTTGATATAAATAATACCTTGGCAGCACAGTTGCAACCTTCCAACAAGGCGCTAAACGCTGCCAATCAAGAGCTGCTCAGTCGCAATGCCCAACTACAACGACAGGTCAATGACCTGCAGACCCAAGCCAATGTGTTGGTTTATGAGAGTAAAGGTCAGCTGTTTTTATATGGCGCGTTCACGGTATTGATCAGCTTATTGGTGGGTATTTTTGTGTCTTGGTTAGTATTTGTGCGCCGCGAACGCTGGTAATAGCTGCATATCTATACTTAACGGCACTTAACGGCACTTAACGGCATTTGATGGACTTAAATTTCTCTGATGCTTCTCATATATCGTCAATCCAAAATAATATCAATACAATGAAACCGAGTGCAAGCTATACGTGATTATGGTCAGTGAGGTGGGTGGATGCTGTCGTGATATTATGGTTGACATATAGTCAAACTATTCTAAAACGCGATGGTATTGCTGATATCAATTTTTTGTCGCCTCTGTCTGCGCAGGCACAGCAAGCAAGAAAAATGGATATCAGCAGTGCCTGATGTGTCGATATTATTCCTCACTGACTATAGCTAAAAACGCTCCTAAGAACTTTGCCATGTCTAACGCTCAAATTAAAAATGCTGAACAGCCCAATATTATTACGCCTGCCAACATCGATTGGCAGATGGATGATACGGGCAATAGAGTGCCGGTATCAGGCGAGTTTGGTGATGTCTACTTCTCACACGCCGATGGTCTAGCAGAGTCGCGCCACGTGTTTTTAGCACACAATCAACTGCCAGCGCGACTAGCAGACCTTGCCCCAAAGCAATGCTTTACGATCGCTGAGTTGGGCTTTGGGACAGGGCTGAACCTTTTAGCGACTTGGCAACTATGGCGACAGCTGCGTGATAAGCAGCCACACTTAGCCACTGCTCGCCTGCATTTTATAACGACAGAAAAATATCCTATTCCCCTTGCAGATTTAACGCAGATACTCATCTTGTGGGGGCAGCGCGCACCTGAGCTTACCGAATTCATCAAGCCTCTACTAACGGCATACCCACCCCTTATCGCGGGCTGTCATCGTTTGAAGTTTTTTGAGGATAATCTGACCGTTGATATATGGCTTGGCGATGCGGCCGATAGCTTGGGCAAATTAGCAGTAGATACATCCCTTAAGCCTACGCCCTACATCGATGCTTGGTTTTTAGATGGCTTCGCCCCTTCTTGCAATAGCAGCTTATGGGCTGACGCTATCTTTGCACAAATGCAGCGTTTATCACGACCAATGACTACCGCCGCTACCTATAGCTGTGCCGGTATCGTCAAACGTGCATTGCAAGAGTGCGGCTTTCAGATTAAAAAAGTAAAGGGCTTTGGCCGTAAACGCGAAATGTTAACGGCAATCATGAGTAATCCTAAGCTCGCAGATGATAACCATAGTATAAATGGTAATGCTGCGCCACCTAGCGAGCAGAGCCATACCATTGTCATTGGTGCAGGCGTCTCTGGCCTGCTAACGGCTTGGGCGCTGGCCAATCGCGGCATTCAAGTCAGCTTACTAGACAAATCAGCACCTTTGGCAGGCGCCTCAGGCAATCCGCGTGCTCTGCTTGCACCTAAGATGACACCGCTTCATCATGTCGACGAGCATCTGCATAGCATAGGCTATCTTTACAGCAACCGGCTCTATCGCTTGCTAAATAAAACAGCTGAGAAGGAAAGCGGAGCACCCATACTGGAGCCGACTGGCGCGCTTGATTTATTAATCAAAGCCAATATCGGTACAGAGCAAATCGCTGATTATCCTGACGACATGGCAAACACACTATCCTGCGAACAGGCGCAAAACGTTAGTGGCTTAAAAGCACAAAATTTATTAGAAAATCTCTACTTACCTCAATCTGGCTTGGTGAATCCGCAGGCGTTAAAAAACACTATACTGACGCATCCATTAATCCACTTTCAGCAGTTGGATGTTACGAATATTAGTGAGATGGAGGCTAGTGTCTGTATTGAGGGTAGTAACCAGAATAAGAGTTTACTCTCTATTAGCGCTGATAACGTCGTTATTTGCGCCGCTTATGAGAGTCATAAGCTAGACAAGCGTATTTTTGATTGCCGTAAGATTCGCGGTCAGCTCTCGTGGTTTGTGCCAACCGCTGAGCAGTACGCTAAGCTACCCAAAATACCGCTTAAATATAGCGGTTACTGCGCCTCATTTATCGCGCAAACTGGTGACGATGATTTAAATAAGGTAATAACTGGTGCACCGCATTTATTATTGGGGGCGAGCTTTGTACGCAATGATACAGATACGGATGTCCGCAATGAAGAGCATCAGATTAGCCGCGATAAGCTGGTGACTGCCATTCCCGAGATGAAATCGATTATTCCAACAGATATCAGTTTGTGGCAAGGACGAGCAGGCATCCGCACTCAAACACCTGATTATCATCCAATCGTTGGACAGTTAGCCCGCAGCAAACGGATGTGGCTCATGAGTGCGATGGGTGCTAAGGGTTATGCACTGGCACCCATATGCGCTGAGGCCTTGGCAGATATGATGTTAGGGTCGTTTCCACCCTTATCGACAGCGATGCTTGCGCGCCTGTCGCCAAATCGTACACGCTTGCAGACGTCGCTCATTTAAGCAATTTGAGCATAGCGAACAAATTTAGCTATACTTTTTACCTATTTTGTTTAGCTGTCTTTATCACTACTGTCCATTCTTGATTTAACGGCACCAAACAATGACTTGCCGGACTCTGCTGTGTTTGTATTTTGATTGGATATTCGCGCCGTACTATCACTATCTAGGTTTAACGTTGGGGCGATAAGCGTGCGAATTTGCGCTTCATCGCGAGTGTTTTTTTGAATCGTCACCGCTGCAAATAGACTCATGGTAAATGCCATCATATAAAAGCCTTTTTCGCTTAAGCTCAAACCCCCTGCATTCATGAGCCCAACGGCAATAAGAAAAATGGATACCGCCAGCGCTGCCCAACTGATTAAATAATATAAATTGGTGGTTGGAATACCCTCAGCGCGATCACGTAACGTTTTTTGCAAGCTAATCGCAGAGTATAGACCCAGTGCCAAAACGGCAAAGTAGTAGCCTTTCTCATTAAGTAGCATACTTTGTGCATTCCATAATCCCAGCAGATAGGCCAATACGCCTACCAGCATCACGGCCCAAGAGGTACCGACATAAGCAATAGTCGGCTTATAAGCTGCTAGCTGACTCTTCGTAATTGTGTCATTATCCATTATCATCCTTAACGACTTATCCATTATTATTTATTAATATAAAGTAATACTCGCCAACTAGTGTTGTCCCTTCAGGTAAAATAACACAGATGTGTTATGTTGTAATATAGAAATATTTTAAATATAGCGATACTCTTATCATCATCGTTTTTATCACGACAGAGTCTAAACATGTCTTTTTTTAGTTTACTGATTTTGCTAAGCCTGATCCTTATTGTGCCGATATTCTTTGTGATGAAAGAAAAGTCTCGACAGTTGCAAATTGATTCAACACAGCGCCATCGCGAGTATCTGGCGTCCGCGACCAAGGCCTCATTAGAGAATAATACTAAGGTGGCTACAAGTGAGGTCGCGAATGGACTTGCCGTTATTAACTTCTCATCGCAGCATCCTTTTATAAAACGGCTGTATGATGAGCGCGTACCGTCCGCTTTTCGAGCAATCATGGACGATATTGGTCAACAGTATGAAGGCACCCATCATCAGCAAATAACCGAATCACAATTATTTACTCTCAATAAATTAATAGAAACTCGGATTCCTGAATTGATTGATGACTATCTCAGCCTTGATGCAAACTATGCAAAAACCGTCATTATTGATAGTGATAAAGCAGCGACCAGCTACACCATGGTATTGGAACAATTGCGCTCTATTTTGGACTTTGCACAAAAGCTCAATACCCAAAGTCAAAGTGGCGTCGTCGATAAGCTTCTTGCCAGCCGTCGCTATTTGGATGACGTATATCAAGAGAGCGGAACGACAGCTGATATATTAAAAATAAAGTGAGACCTGCCAATGGCTTATCAACAAACCACCCTAACCCTTCCTGCCTACGCGCGCGGCATTCACATCATAACGCCGCTGATTGAAGAGGCCATTAGTCAGCTCTTACCGAATTCGGCTAAAGCAGGGTTGATGCATCTATTTTTACAACATACCTCCGCAAGCCTAGCCATCAACGAAAATGCTGACCCGGATGTCAGATTAGATACCGAAGACTGGCTGAACAAAATCGCGCCAGCCGATCAACCGGAATATCGCCACATCTTAGAAGGTTCGGATGACCTACCAGCGCATTTTAAAAGCATGCTGTTTGGCGTAAGTTTGACTGTGCCGCTGGTAAATGGGGCGCTAGGACTAGGAACGTGGCAAGGCATTTATTTATGTGAACATCGAGACCATCTTGAAACGTATGGTGGCAATCGCAAAATTATCATTACCGTCAATACTTAATCAATGGTCACCAATGGTAGATTGTTCCTTACCCTTTACTGTGCTTAAAT
Source organism: Psychrobacter sp. Sarcosine-3u-12 (assembly GCF_002836005.1). Classification (NCBI taxonomy): domain Bacteria; kingdom Pseudomonadati; phylum Pseudomonadota; class Gammaproteobacteria; order Moraxellales; family Moraxellaceae; genus Psychrobacter; species Psychrobacter sp. Sarcosine-3u-12. Next base: position 281,244 of record NZ_PJBY01000109.1, on the reverse strand, counting down.
AACACTCTCTTTACCAATAGTCATCTGCTTATGAAAACCCATCTATTTACGCCAGCCAAGCCTACGCGCTATCTTCGTGTACTGCCTGTTATTTTTTTGAGTATGTTTTTAGTCACTGCTTGTGAAAAGTCATCAGAATCTGAGACAGTTAACGAGACCACCACTGATGCAGCAGTCCAAACGACACCTGTGACCTCTAACATCAATGTACCTGAAGTGACGGATAGAGAGGCAAATGCCGCTGAGACTACTGTAGACTCAGCGCAAGATGTCAGCTTAAACGAGCTTGAGAAAGATCTTGAGCCAACGGATAGCGCAGCAAACAACGCGGCTGTTGCGCCCAATCCAGAGCAAGCCATCAAGGGCGCTCAAATCACTGATGTTCGCTATAAAAGCGCAGCAGGTGAATCGTTATCTGTCGTTTTTGAAACCTCAGCAGCAGGCATACTCAACGCTATCGTCACCTTACCCAACAAACCAAAAATGACCCTAAGCGCGCCAGAGGGTCAAGGCAACAATCCGACTTACCGCTCAAGCGATGGCAGTATTCAGTTGGTCAGTCATGCAGGTGGTGGTAGTATTGATTTTATTCGCAATAATAAAGTTACCAGCTTTGATGCGGTCAGTGCTGAAGCGGAAGTCATTACAGAATAACGATGGCAAAAAAACTAACATTAATAAATAGACACTAAAAAAGCATGCAATAAAAAAGGCGGCAAATATTATAGATATTTGCCGCCTTTTTTAGGCTTGTGGAGCTTTAACCAAAACCAGTTGTGTTGCCAAACAGACTTACCAGCCAGCCAATCATTGCCCACAGTCCCCAGCCAATCACTACAATGACGAGTAAGCCGAGCATATCGGGAATATGTAGATACAACCATGCAACGACTGGATTACGCCAAAAGAAAGCAAAGCGGCTTTGCTGCTGCTTATCTTCTAATGACTGATGCAAAAACGGTCGATCCATATGCATCGTTTCCGTGATGCCATACTCATCGTGTAGATGCTCATGGACGATGGTCAAGGTTTTGCGACTGGGACGAATAAAGATATCAAGCAACGTGCCAATGCCCGGTACGATACCCACGACCATATCAATCAGTGCCAATCTAACCGCTGGCGTCATCTTATGCGCAGGGACGCCCAACTGCCGACCTAATATAAAAGCATAGCTGGTCAAAGCCAATCCAGCCAAATCTCCTGCCAGCGGAATGGTCGAGAGCGCTGCATCAGCGCCCATGCCTTGCTTGGTAAAAGGCACACGTACCAGCGAATCCATCGTATTGGCAAATTTTGCCAGCTTACGCTCGGTCGCGATGACTTGTGCGCGTGTTAGGCCATGCGCGGCTAGCTTTGCCTGATAATCGATAACTGGCGCATTAATATCAGCGCCCTTTTTCGCTTTTGACTTTGAGAGCTTTTTGAAGTTATCCATTAAAAGTCGTCCATAAACAAGCGATGGCGATAAGAGCAAAGACGTAACGCCCTACCCATATGTTGGCTAAAAACGCCTGAAAACAAGCCATAGCTTGACGACTGGCACAAGCGCTGTTTTGCTTGGCGAACATCATTGCGACTAGTGCCAAACCAAATACGGGTATGACACCTAACGTCGTCGGTGCGAAGTAATGCCACATAACCATGCCCATGATCAGCAAAAACAATGTTTGTAGCAGCGAGATAATAATCACATCGTAGCGACCGAATAATATCGCCGTTGATTTTACCCCAATTTTTAAATCATCCTCACGGTCAGCCATGGCGTACTGGGTATCATAGGCCACTGTCCAGCACATATAAGCGATAAATAACAGCCAACCCCAGATATCAGGTGCGCCCTGTATCGCCACATATGACATCGGTATCGCCCAACCAAAAGCGGCAGCTAAAAACACTTGCGGCAAATGGGTAAAACGCTTCATAAATGGATAAATGAAGGCCAGTATGAGAGCGCCAAGCGACCAATAGAACACTTCAACGGGCAGGAAAAATAGCAAACCAGCACTGAGTGATACCAGTACTAAAAAGGCCGCAATGGCTTCCTTGCCAGACAAGCGCCCATCGGCAAGCGGTCGCCCTTTGGTGCGGCTGACATAACCATCGACCTTGCGATCGGCAAAGTCATTAATCGCGCAACCTGCCGCCCGCATAAAAATCGCGCCTAGCGCAAAAAGTACAAATATCTTGAGGCTTGGCAAGCCTGCTGTTGCCCCTTGCTGCTGCGCTTGACCCATAGCAGCCAGCATCACGCCCCATAGCGTTGGCCAGAGTAACAGCTCAATACCAACGGGCTTATCAAAGCGTGTCAGCTGCAGGTAAGCGTGTAGCTTTTCTTTAAAACTTAAAGCTGAGTGATGGTTGGTCATAGAACCCTTACCTCTAAATATACCTTTTTTAAATAGTCAGATTTCAACGCACTGTCTCTAAGTTTGCCATTTCTTCGCAAACAGTCTCTAAACGTTCTGCCACAGTCGATTTGCTTCGATGAGTGATATCTCAGGATATTGTTTGCGTAAGGCTTTAATCGCAGGGACTTTATCTTTTTGTGCTGCCTGCTTACGCAAAAACGCCAATTGCTCTTGCGGATTGCCTAACTCTTTAAGACGTGCTTCCAGCCGTAGAATTCGGGTGCGCAGGATGATATTTACCAATAGCAAGCCGGCACCCATGATCCATATTATCAACGTTGTCATCCCTGCTCCTAAACTTAATAGCCTTAAATTTAATACATTTAAAGTTAGCAATCATAAAGTTAACGATCGGAAACCTGCTCACTAAGCACATTTATGATAATCAAAAACAGCTATTAAAAAGCAGTGATCAAAAAACCATGTTTGAAAATAACAGCCATCAAACAAAATAACCATCAAAGCGTACGGCTTCGTTATGCCAGCTTTCACTGGGTTGTTGATTAGCGAGTAACGGTGCCAACTGCGGGCGCTTGACGACTACGCGACCCCGTAGTTGTGTGTGTTGCCCATTTTGACGAACGACTGCTTGCGCAGATTGTAGCAATTGCAGTTCTTCCTCTGAGGTCGGCGGGCTAGCCAACTGATGCAATGCTTGCATATGCTTGCCCACTTTAGCACCTTTACCTGTTTTACTATCTTGGTAACTATCCTCTGGAAACATCGGATCCAGATATACCACATCGATTGCTTTCGCATCGACTTCTTTAACGTTATCCGCATCAGCTTGTAGGCTTGCAAAATAACTATTTTTAAAATAACTGAGCGCATCAGTATTGATAATCTGTAGCCGACTCATAAGCTTTTGCCAATTTGCTAGCGCACTCATACGCTGCTGTTCTGCTAGCAAAAGCAGCGCCATCAAAGGCTGCTGCTCGAGCATAATGACCTGTGCACCCGTACTGGCCAATATCAGACTATCATGACCAAATCCCGCTGTGGCATCAATAACCTGACTGTCCGATGTAATTTTTGCCGCTTGTAATAATAGTTCAGACTTACGCCCCGCACTCACCACACGGCGTTGCAGCTTATCCCATTCGGGTGCAACACTCAGTCCATCGCTCAGCCATGATAGCTTGTTTTTGTCATCTAATAGTAAGATAGGTTGGGTGGCTGTCTGGCTTAATTGCTGGCGACGTTTTTGATTAAGCTTAGCAGTAAACAGCTCAAGGTGTAAAATAATGGGCAGCTGATGAGTAATTATCAACGCTTGTATATCTGCAACCTGACTATCCTGAGACTCGCTAACGTAGACAAGTTGGCAATGTGTAAAGCTATTAGATACTGGTTGCAAACTGCTCATAATAGCCCTTCCTTCTTACCACTCAAAACCGCATGTATTATCATAAAAGCCTATTTCATCATAAAACTTAGCCTGCCATTTGATAACCAAAACCCCAAGCAGCGACCAAGACGATGACGCCAGTGACAATACGTAGCCACGCAAAGATTTTGAAATCACGACGACTTACCCACGCAACCAACAGGCGAATACATAATAAGGCAACGATAAATGACACCACTGTGCCGATGCCGAGTACTAACCAATCTTCACTGTTGGTTAAGACGTCATGATGCTTGAGCAAATCTAATAATGCTGCACCAACGATGACAGGAATACCCAAAAAGAAAGAGAACTCAGCGGAAGCTTTACGCGAGACACCGAGCCATAATGCACCGATAATAGTGGCACCCGAGCGCGATGTTCCGGGTATCAATGCCAGACATTGCAGCAGACCTATCATCAATGCTGTTTTTAAACTGACGTCTTCTGCTTCTTGCGCAATAATCGCTTTAGGGCGATTTTCGACATAGAATATCAGCAGACCACCGATAATCAGCATAATTGCTACCACGATAGGATTAAACAAATAAGCTTTGATTTCGTCAGCGAAGGTAAAACCAACGATCATCACTGGAATAGTCGCCACAATTAAGCTAAGTCCTAGCTGTCTTGGATTACTCATACCTTCTGCTTTACCGGTCAGTAAGCCCATCAGTGCTTGCCACAGTCTGCCCCAATAGTCATAAATGACCGCCAAAATAGCGCCAAGCTGCACGACTACCACAAACAAATCGACTTTTTCTTTGGTCCAAAAGCCCATCAAATCGGCTGATAAAATCAAGTAGCCAGTGCTAGAGATGGGTAAAAATTCAGTGATACCTTCAACGATACCCATGATGACAGCTTGAATTAATAAAATGATATCCACGATGGCTTTCCTAGATACGGACCGGTTGGTTAATAGCGTTTTTAGAGTATTGTTATATGTTATATAGCGCTGATAATGGCTGGCATTAATATGATGGTTACGCCTTACCTTGCTCTTTTAGCGTTTTCCACGCTTGATTGCGAAGATACTTTGGTAAAGCTTGTGAGGCTTCTGTACCACCTGTCGCCATGAACTGAGCAATACCAAGCTGCCCTATCACAGTAGCATCAGGGTGAATATCTGCCTGAATTATCTGACCATCACGTAATGCTAATAGCGACGCCCCATTACCAGCGATAGGAATATTAAGCATCGTCTGGCTGTCATAATCGAGCAACTGCTCGGTATCTTCGCCATTTTCTTGATTAACCGCCTGCATCAGGTCATCTGTTGCAGCATATTGCCCAAAATAAACTTGCTGCATACGGGCGTCAAGGGCGCTATAAACGTCGGTCTGACCGTATTTCTGATACGCACATTGAGCAATCGCTTGTAGGCTTGAGACACCCACACAAGGAATGTCATGAGCAACAGACAATGCTTGCACGACTGCCGTATTAATGCGTATACCGCTAAATGCACCAGGGCCACGGTTGAATATCAAGGCTTGCAAATCAGCAAGATTGAGCTTAGCTTCGGACAGTGCCGCATCAATCATCGGCAGGATTTGCTGCGTTTGCTGGCGTTTACCCGTCTCAGTATGACTCGATAGCACTTGACCACTGACATCTAAAATCGCGATCGAACACTGATCGAACACGGTATCCATTGCTAAAAACATCATAACCTCGGCTTATTCGCTTGGTATTATAAAACAGCGCCTATCATAGCATTTAGGATGGGCAAATTTTATTAATTTCAAAATTTTCATACTTAATCCATCGATATTCATTTAAGTATGACAGACATGAAAACCCCCAAAGCGACTGGCACCTTGGGGGTTTTATTAACAACTACTTATTTAATCAACAACCATTTAAAAACGTTTTTTGAAGCCCTTCGGCGCTTGGTTTTGCATCTCCGCCATTTGCTTTTGCATCTCTTCGGTACTTGGCATATTGTTTGGATCCAGACCCATCTGTTTGGCCATCTGCTGTGGGTTCACGTCTTTAGCGCCGCCTTGTTGACCGCCGCCGAATAAAGGACCGCCGCCACCTGCTCCACTGCCGCCGCCCATCAATCCTTGCATCGATTTCATCATCTTACTGATGCCTTCAGGCTTGGAGATCATTTTCATCATTTTTGCCATTTGCTTGTGCTGCTTGAGCAAACGATTGACGTCTTGAATCTCGCGACCTGAACCTGCGGCAATACGGCGTTTACGGCTTGGATTAATCTTATCAGGGTTTTTACGCTCAAACGGCGTCATTGAGTTAATCAATGCTTCCATTTCACGCACTTTTTCTTCTGGCTTAGCATCTTCAACCGCTTTTTGCATGTCAGAGCCGCCCATACCTGGCATCTTATCCAAAAAGCCTGCCATACCGCCCATACTTTTCATCTGTTGGAACTGAGTCAAGAGATCTTCAAGGTCGAACTCGCCGCCCTTTTGCATCTTTTTCGCCATTTTTTCGGCTTTATCACGATCGATTTTTTGTTCAACTTCTTCGACTAGGCTTAAGACGTCACCCATGCCAAGAATACGCTGGGCGATACGCTCCGGATGGAACAGCTCTAGCGCGTCTAGTTTTTCACCGCGACCTAAGAACTTAATCGGCTTACCAGTGATCGCGCGTACAGACAGTGCTGCACCGCCGCGAGCATCACCATCCGTTTTAGTCAGGATAACACCCGTTAATGGCAGCGCATCGTTAAAGGCTTTGGCAGTATTGGCCGCATCTTGACCGGTCATCGCATCGACGACGAATAAGGTTTCAGAAGGATTGACCGCAGCAGTTAATGCTTTGATCTCCTCCATCATCGCTTCATCAATAGCCAAGCGACCAGCGGTATCGATAATCAAAATATCTTGATACTGGATTTTTGCTTCTTCAATAGCGCGTCGAGCGATATCAATCGGGTTTTCGTCGCTACTTGAATTGACGAATTTGGCATTCACCTGACCTGCCACTTGCTCAAGCTGGGCAATCGCTGCCGGACGGTAAACGTCAGCAGAGACTAGCATTACTTTTTTCTTATGACGCTCTTGTAAAAACTTCGCCAATTTACCGGCCGTGGTGGTTTTACCCGCCCCTTGCAAGCCAGCTAGTAGATAAACAACTGGCGGTTTACCCGTCATCTCAAGCTGCTGATTGGCACTGCCCATCATTTCGGTCAGCTCGTCATGGACAATTTTGACAAATGCTTGACCCGGTGCCAACTCTTTGAGCACTTCTGCACCAAGCGCTTGCTCTTTGACGCGCTTCACAAAATCACGGGTGACCGGTAGCGCCACATCCGCCTCTAACAATGCCATGCGCACTTCACGCAAGGTGTCTTTGATATTGTCTTCGGTCAGTTGCCCAGTCCCGACAATATTGCGCAGACTCGACGATAAGCGTTCTGTTAAAGTATCAAACATAAATAACTCTCAGTTAAAGTGATTCGCAGTTAAAGTAATTCGCAGTTAAGATAGTTGTTGGTTAAAATAATTGTTAGTCAAACCAGTTCTTAGGTAAACCATGAAAATGGCTTATAAATAATATTAGGATGCATGCTTAGGTTTGGGTGCAATGCTGGCAAATAAAACTGCCTATTATCAATACTATAGCATTAAGACGGTTAAAAATTTATAGACGTTTTGCAAAATGCTTGCTTGGTTGGCTTATCAGTGACCGATACAAGGTCTTATTTATCCTGCCATCGTTACGCATTTATGAGGAATAAATAAGATGATACTCAATTGACTGCCATTTTATGATAAATTGGACGATTATTCTAATCCTTCTGTCACAACCACTTTAGCATTATATTGAGCGGCTATTTTACGCTCATGATGAGATGAGGCTTTTTACCTGTGCACTTTGCATTCTTACTTGCTAGTATGGCTTATATCATCGTCAGCTTCCACATCGGTTGGGCGCTGATTCAGGACAAACCTATCCATAAAGGCGTGAGCTTAGGCTTATTATTGGTCGGTATGCTCGCGCATGCGACGCTACTCTACCCTTACGTCGTGACCTTATACGGGCTAAATTTTAATCTGTTTAATGTGCTGAGCCTCACCAGTTTGTTTTTCTTATTCTTTTATGTACTGTTCTGTCTCTATCGCCCTATTCTGAGCCTCGGTATTTTGGCCGCACCGACTGCCCTGATAGGATTGACAGTCGGCTATGTCGGCCGCGCGCCTTATCAACCACTTACGGATATTAGCGTTGGCCTTGAAGCACATATATTGCTATCGCTGGCCGCCTATTGTGTGCTGCTGATGGCAGCGGTGCAAGCGCTATTTTTGCGGCTGCAAATTCGTGAGCTTAAGCATCAAAGCATCCACCGCTTTTGGGTCAATAAACTGCCCTCACTACAAAGTATGGAGAGTCTGTTATTCGACATGCTGTTGGTCGGCTTTGTCCTGCTTAGCATCGCGCTGGGTATCGGCTTTATTTACGTAGAAGATCTGATGGCGCAGCATATCGTGCATAAGACGGTGTTTAGCTTGCTATCATGGTTATTGTTCGGTGCGCTACTGTTCGGTAATTGGCGCGCTGGATGGCGTGGCAAACGTGCTGCCAACATTACTATTTATGCCTTTATCTTATTGGCCATTGGCTTCGTCGGTAGCAAGTTTGTGTTAGAGATGCTGTTATAAACTTAGATTTACCGTAGTAATGTGATTAAAAATGGAGCCGCCAATAGTATTATCTAATACTATTGGCGGCTTTTTATTAACTCTGTATTCAATGCATACCTTTCACTTTAAAAATGCTCTAATCAAAAGCTAATTAAAAACCACTGTTTTATTGCCAGTCACAATCACGCGGTTTTGCACATGCCAGTTAACGGCACGTGCCAACACATTGCGTTCGATATCACGACCAATAGCCCGCAACTCTGTCACACCTTGACGATGAGTCACACGGTGTACGTCTTGCTCAATGATAGGCCCTTGATCTAATTCAGCAGTGACATAATGCGCGGTCGCGCCGATAAGCTTGACGCCTTTGTCATAAGCTTGACGATACGGATCAGCCCCGACGAAGGCTGGCAAGAACGAATGATGAATATTGATAACTTGCATCGGCCAACGCTTGACAAAATCAGAGGACAGTATCTGCATATAGCGCGCTAATACTAGCAAGTCATTGCCTGCCATCAATTCGTGAATCTGCTCTTCCGCCTCTGCCTTATTGTCCTTGGTCACTGGCACATAATGAAAATCAATGCCAAAGTTTTCTACCGCTTGGCGTAAGTCTTCATGATTACTGATGACCGAAGTAATCTCACAATCAAGCAATCCACGCTGATGCCGCCACAATAAATCCAACAACGCATGATCAAACTTTGATACTAAAATACCAACCTTGGTTTTAATCGCATTGTTATGCAAGCGCCACGCCATATTGTGACGCTTGGCCACCGTATGACCGAAGCTGGCTTCAAAGTTATCCATAATCTCGCTCAAGCCTGCTAACGCAAACTCCAAACGCATAAAGTACTGCCCACCTTCATGAGCCGTTGAATACTGATCGAGCGTAATAATATTACCACCATAACGGTGTATAAACTCAGATACGGCCTGTACGATACCTGCTTGATCACGACACTTAATCAGTAGCGTCGCGGTATCAATAACATCGGTAGATAGTACATTTTGAGAAGTTTTGCTCGACTTTATGCTTGCTGTAGCAGTCGTGGTATTGTCTGACATAGTGCGCCCAATTAAAAATGAAACGTGCTGCTTACTTTGAATATGCATAGCAGCATAGGAAACTGACTATTCTAATCGCTTTTGCAAGACTTTGCTGATTGAGTTGCTTGTATTTAATTATTGAGATTACAAATGCAAAAACCCCCAACGCGGGGTTGGGGGTTTGTATTTATAGTTTTTTATTTTATAAGGTTGTTAATCTCTACTGGGCTTGAATCACTTTAGAGAAGCCAAATCCATTACTATTTACGCTAATAGTAGACCCTAAGTCAAATGCTTTACTAAAGTCTACTATGAAGCTGTTATAACCTGTAGATATGTTACTTGGACCTTCACCGTTAATAGATACAGAATAATTTGGCTGATAAGGAGATAAAACCACCTTGGAGATATCCTTCTCAGCATCGATATTGATACTCATACTATCAATACATGGAACACCACCAGTACCAAATGGACTTGCATGATCTATCCAAGGTGTAATTAAGCTCGAATCACTTATCGACAGGTCGCCTAACTGATACGGTAATACATAGTTGATACTTTGTGTACTCTCACTACCGTTCAAGAACGTTGAAGCATCAAACCGCACTTTCACCCAAGTTGAATAGCGTATTGGATAACGAATCTCAAAATCAGCTCGCCCTACTTCATCAGTTGTAAATGAATAACCATCTTCAGATACTTGGCCATTTATAATAGCTACTGGATTGATAGGGTCTAATCTACCATTTCCTATACTACCATCATCATTGATATTGATGTCAGCATCTTTATCTAGAGTGTAATTATACTCTGGATCTTCAGTATCATACCAATTAGACTTAAAGATAAGTGGTTCTTGCTTAGTAGATGTCTTAAGTGCTGGCGTATTTACTTTACCATCTTTATCTATAGTATTTGCACCTTGATAAGCTACATTTGTATTCAGTAAGCATACCTTTCCTTGAGCGTATTCAACTGCATAAGACTTAATTGATACTTCTTTATTTGGCACAGCACGGCCCGAACCATCCATGACCGATATCGAACCACGTACAGTATAATAAATATCATCTGATGATATCTTATCAGCGAATGCTAAGGTCGTATACACTGCTTCTTCTGATACGGTAATAGTGGTTGTTCTAGTAGGAACATTAAATTTATCATCGAGTAGTCGAGCATTGATAACCACACCGCCAATAGGTGAGCTAGCGTTGGCTTGGTAGACAACACGTGCTTCACCTCTACTGTTTGTTACTGCTGTGGCAGCTGACAAACGACCTGCTGAAGAGTCTGACGTGCGACTAAAGACAACGGTTTGTCCTTCAACTGGTACATCGTTTTTATCTTTTACTGTAGCGACAATTTCAGTACTACCACCTGGAGTAATAACCGACTTCACCGCTTGGAATAGCATTTTAGCAGGTGTTGTAGCACGAAAACGTGTATCAACTGTCGTTTGGTAACGAGGCTGGCCATTGACATTTTCACCGAGAACTGTTGCTTGCAATACAGCGGTACCAGCAAGATTAGATTTTAACCATACTTTCACGGTAATGATATTGCCCTGAATATCAGTTGCCTTAATAGGCTTAGTTACAATAACCTTATCAGTGAACTTATCTAAATAGTTAGGAATCAAGCTACCAATAGTCGTTTGCACTTCAACTTCTTTACCGACAAGAGTTGCTGCCTGTTCTGCACTATCAGCACGAATTTGAACATTAATTAATTGTGGCTCATCGACATTATAAACGTCTTCAATATTAATAAAGCTGATGCCCGCTTGAGAAATCTTAATCAGCTCAATACTATTTAAACTACGCTGAATATTGATACTATTTTCACCCAAAGCGCGAGCAAATACACGTAAGTTACCATTGCTATCAAAGGTCAAATCAGCTTCGTTAATATTAAACACCGCTTGACCATCTGCATTGCTAATAGCAGTTGCACTAGAGTGAATAACATCACCGTTCGCGTCGACCAACTCCATACCAGCATTGGCAATAGCACGTCCTGCACCATCTACTAATGTGGTCGTGATAGTAGTAGAAGCGCCATCTTTTAGATTGGCTTCTGTAGCTGCAATAGTAATCTCTGTACCGATAGCTGATAAGCTTAATGACTTCTCTTCACGCACTTGCATGCTGACCTTGCCATCTGCATCGTATTGCGGTGTCACGATTTTAGCGTGAATCACTACGCTATGATTTAGACGCGAATTGATAGAGTTGGCTGCTAGGATGACGCCGACATCGATCTGACCATTAGCATCAGTGGTTACCATACTTGGTGTGGTTAACGCCGCACCACTGGCCTCTAAGTCTTCAATACTTAACTGTACAGGTACTCCTGCCAAGATACCGCCTTTGCTGTCGGTCACACGGAAAGTAGCATTGGTCTGATCACCACCAGTATTCAACGTAGACTTGTCAGAGGACGCTATGAGCTGATAACTATCAATCGTAGCAGTATCTACTGCAACGATATAGGTCTGTGGTAGCTCGACACCTTCTGCAGTCGTCGTGGTAGCTGTCAGCTTGATGCCTGCTTCTAAGATAGCTTGGTTGACGTTAGCACCATCTGTAAGTGTTAAGTCAAAGGTTGCTAAACCATCACCATTGGTCATAGCGGTATTACTACTAACCGTCACGCCAGTTTTGATAGGATTATCAACATTCAAACGCACTTCACGATTGGCAATACTGCCCTTTTTATTCTCTACACGCACAAATACTTTAAATGTATCGCCCTTCGTATTAACGACTTTATTTGCACCGATTGTTATACTTTCTTGTGTACCGTTTAGATCAGGAGTAGCTGTCTTAACAGTACTGGTTTTCGTGGCAATATTGTTATTCTCATCAGTTGCTGAGAATACAACTGCAAAGCTACCACCGATGGCCGTTTTTTGCGCATCAGTAAGACCAGCTGGCACAGCAAGCGTAAAGCTTGCTTTACCTGAGTCATTTGTGGTTTGTGTACCACTAGTTACCAAGCTAACCCCTTGAGCCGCAACCGAAGCAGGGAGCGCCAAGTAAACTTGTTTATTTGCAATGACATTGTCTTTGCTGTCTTTGGTTATTACTTCAACTTGAGTCTCACCACCGTTTAGATTTAGTGCTTTTGGTGTGATAGCTATCAAATCAATAGCCGCTTTGGTTGACTGTATATTAAACTGAATCTCTTGTTTTTTACCTGTCAACGTCTCAGTCAAGATAGCTGTTAGCTTTTGATCTAAGAGTGCCGCTTGTTGCTCTGCTGTTAAGCTTGGCACAGTAACTGTAAAGCTTGCCGCCCCGTTAGGGTCCGTAGGAACAATATTGGCAAATGATCCTGACTTACCATTTACAATTAATAATGCTGCTAGTTCTTTGTTAGCAAAATCTAATTTAATAGGCTGATCGCTGATACTAAGGTTAGTGTTTCGAGTACTTAATGCCGCATTAACAGTCACCGTATCACCTTCGCCGTTCAATGTATAAAAAGGACGGTTATTAATAAGGTTCGGCGGATTTAGTACTGTCAAATCAACAGTTGGAGTTAGAATATCTACTTTTGTTATAGCAGAGGTATAAGTTTCGCCTTTTTCGACATACGACAGCTGATAATTAATACCTGTACGCTTAAGCTCAGTACGCTCTTTTGCTGATAAGCCTTCTGGGATAGTAACTATAAACGTCGTCTCACCACTAAAGTCAGTAGTCGCAGACTCTGCGTTGACAGTAACGCCATAATCAAGTGCTGCTTTACCCAATTGAATAGCAACTGCTTGCCCTTTCATTGGCGTTTGCTTAACTTTATCCAATAGCTTGATACTAATAGTACCACTACCACCAAGTTCACTAATAGAAGGCGTAAGGATAGAGGCAAACTCTAAACTCGTTGCTGGTTGTTCTACATTAATAACTGCATTTTCAATTTTGGCGACTGTTCCATCATCATCTGTCAAAGTAACATTGTATTTAATACCTGATTTGATTAGAGCTGTACGTTGTGCTGCTGTTAGGTCTTGACTAAGGTTGACAGTAAATACTGCGTTGCCAGCTTCATTGGTTGTTTGTTCATTACCTTGAATGCTGACGCCTGCCACATTACTGATCTCAAGCTTTACTTTTTTGCCGACTGCGACATTACCATTAGGGTTTTTAGCAGATACTTGAATAGTAAACTGCTTGTCTGTGACAGTCACCACTTTAGGAGAGCTAATCGAAGTAAGTTTAATATCACTTTTGGCTAACTCTGAACTGATTTTTATAGCCGAACTACTGATACTGCTGCTCGCACCTGAGGCTTCAACAGCTTTGGCAGTTAACGCAAAGCCCTTTTGTGCTTCTAGCTTATCTTTCTGTGATTTAGTCAAACCTGCAGGAACACTAACTTTATAGCTGACCACACCTTGAGCATTGGTCATTTGAGTCGCAGCACTGTCTAAAGTCAGTAAGCCAGAGTCGATTAGAGCTTTTGGTAGCATTGCTGTGACGCTTTGATTAGCAATAACCCCACCATTTTTATCATTCACACGGAAGCTAATGACTGCATTACCACCTGAACTTGATAACTGAACTTTATCACTGCTACCAAAATTAATTTGATACTGTGCAGCAGGGATAACCACAGACGCATTATAATTACTGGTGGTGACACCATCGTTATCAGTCAAACTCGCGGTATAAGTAATGCCTGACTTCACTAGTGCTTCGCGTTGAGCTTGGGTCAAGTCTTGGCTTACATCTACGATAAATGTCGCATTACCTGACGCATCAGTCTTCTGTTCGTTATCTTTAACTGTAATGCCGGCTACTTTATTAAGCACTAGCTTGACAACTTTATCAGCTGCAGCGCTACCATCTTTGCGCTTACCCGATACTCGAATCGTAAATTGATCTTTTAAAACGTTCACTACCTTAGGGTTGGTCTCTGAGGTTAAGACCGTTAAACTTTTTTGAATTTTATCGCTTATGCTGATAGGCGCACTATTGGTACTAGTACTGGCTCCAGATGCCTCGATCAGATTGGCCGTCAAGAAAAATCCGCTGGCTTTTTCTAATGCTGATTTTTGTGCAGTCGATAATCCAGTAGGGATACGAACGGTATAGCTCACGATACCTTTGTCATTCGTTGTCTGAGTAGCAGCGCTATCTAGGGTCAATAGCCCAGCATCAACTAAAGACTTCGGGAGACTCACTGTGACTTTTTGATTGCCTATAACGCCACCGTCTTTATCATTCACTCGGAAGCTAACGACAGTACTACCACCTGAGCTTGATAATTGCGCATTGCTGCTGCTACCAAAATTGATTTTGTACTCGGCGTTAGGGACAGATGCTTTCACACTGTAGTTTTCAGTGGCAACACCATCGTCATCAGTCAATGTGGCTGTATAAGCAATGCCTGTTTTTTCAAGCGCTTTACGTTGCTCTAAGGTCAATGCTTGGTCTATATTTACGGTGAACACCGCATTACCAGCACTGTTAGTGGTTTGTTCACCACCTTCGATACTAACGCCCTTGACGTTATTAATCGCAAGCTTTACAGATTTACCTGCAGCAGCACTACCATTTGGACGCTTGGCAGATACTTGAATCGTAAACTTGTCTTTTAAAACGTTCACGACGCTAGGAGTGGTTTTTGCCGTGAGGATAGTTTTACTTCTACTAGGGTCAGCAGTCACTGGGATACGGTTACTACTTACATTGATACTTGCACCTGATGATTCAACCAGACGAGTATTTAGCACGAACCCACCAGCTTTTTCTAACTCTGCTCTCTGTGTAACAGACAGCCCTGCAGGAATGCGAACCGTGTAACTTACATTGCCTTGAGCATCAGTTGCTTGGCTTGCGGCATTTTCAAGTGTTATCAAACCCTTTTGAGTCAAGCTGGTCGGTAAGCTTGCTGTTACGGTCTGATTGGCTATTACGCCACCATTTTTATCATTAACGCGGAAGCTTAGGGTCGTGACACCACCTGTACTTAGCAGCTTACTAACACTGCTACTGCCAAAGTTTAGCTTGTATTCAGCCACTGGAATGATAACTGGCGCTTTATACTTATTAGTAGCCACACCATCATCATCAGTCAGAGTTACCGTATAAGGAATGCCAGACTTCACCAAAGCTTGGCGCTGTGTTTCTGTCAGATCTTGGCTTAAATTAACAGTAAATGTGACATTACCTGAGGCGTCTGTCGTTTGCTGGCTACCTTGAATACTTACGCCTGTGACATTGCTAATAGCCAACTTCACTTCTTTACCAGCTGCCGCACTACCATCTGGACGTTTGCCTGCCACTTGAA
Organism: Psychrobacter sp. Sarcosine-3u-12; assembly: GCF_002836005.1. NCBI lineage: Bacteria > Pseudomonadati > Pseudomonadota > Gammaproteobacteria > Moraxellales > Moraxellaceae > Psychrobacter > Psychrobacter sp. Sarcosine-3u-12. The sequence goes on along the minus strand of NZ_PJBY01000109.1, from coordinate 265,465 downwards.
TTTGGAATTGATTTTTTAATATATTAACAGCACTAGGGATGTTTTTTACATTTAGGATTGTTTCACTTGCAGCAGTGACTTGGATACGCTCACTGTTGATAGTGCTACTAGCTCCTGAGGCCTCAGTAACCTTAGCTGCTAAGATAAAGCCACCGATACCTTCTAGTTTTGCTCTTTGTGCAGCAGTCAAGCTTGCTGGCACACTCACATTATAACTAACCATGCCTTTACTATCGGTTACTTGAGTAGCAGCACTGTCTAAATTCAATAACCCTGTTTTGATTAGATCTTGAGGTAAGCTGGCGGTGACTTTTTGATTGGCAATTGCTCCACCATCTTTATCATTGACACGGAAGCTGATAATGGCCTCACTACCAAAACTAGAGATTCTATTTTTGTTTTTCGTCGCAAACTTTATTTGATACTGAGACTCAGGAATATATGCTTCACTGCCATATGTATCGGACGTTACTGAGCGGTTAGGCTCTGATAAAACCACAGTGTAACTCACGCCTTTCTCTACAATCTCTTTACGCTGATCTGCAGTAAGCGTAGGTGCTACGATGAGGTTTACAATTGCTTTTCCAGCCGCATCAAAGACAAAAGCCTCTGTACTCAGCTTGACCCCAGTAATTGGGTTATTAAGCTTGATTGTACCCTTTGCTCCATTGATAGAGGTTGGTACTTTAGAGTTTTTGGTAGTTGCTGTGATGGTCAGAGGTTGCTCATCTCCATAGGCATTGAGCACTACATCGCTACCTTTTACATCTAGCACATAATCAGAAACAGGCAACTCTATTGATAGATTGCCTGTTTCCTGCTTAGTAGCGCCATTTTGCTCTTGGATACTGATTGCGTATGCAATACCTTCACCTTGTAGCAATGCATCACGCTCAGCTTTCGAAAGATTTTCATCTACTTTAATGTTGAACGTTGCAATACCATCCGCATTTGTGACTTTACTATTACCACCTACAATAGAGATGCCTTTAATACTATTAATACCCAGTCCAACTTTTACATCTTGAACACGAGCACCATTACTATTTTTAGCAATTACGGTCAATTGAGCACTATCACCATAAGGGTTTAAGGCATTGTTAGAGACTGAACTTGTGCTTAACACAGATATGATATCAAGTTTACTTTCGGTAACTTGTGTACCATCGCCACTGCCTTTTTTGCTCACTGAAACTTTTAACTCTTGCGGTGCAATAGCAGTACCATCTGCTTTTTTGGCAGTGGCTACTAAGGTAAATCCTTCTGCTATTAGCGCATCTTTATCAGCAACTGCTTGCGGATTGAGCTTAAGCGTATACACAGCATTACCATCGCTATCAGTAGTCTGGGTGCTCTGCCCTTCAATAGTAATACCATTATTTTCAGAATTGACTACTTTCAAGGTCACTGCTTTACCAACCATCGCGCCACCAGAGCTTACTTCAGCAGCTTTAACAGTGACACTGAAGTTCGTTTGCTCATCCGATAGCTCGATAATGGTCGGCGTCGTACTAAGTCTCTGTAAAAAGAACTCAGGCTCAACATCTGGCACTTGCTCACCCCCGCCGTTATTACCATTGCCACCATTACCAGGCTGCGTCACACCCAAATCAGGTTCAGGAGCAATAGAGTCGACCGTGTCACCATCACCTCCGCCACCACAACCTGCCAGTGCCAAAGCGCAAGTCAAAGAAGTAAGTTGAAATAACTTATAAGTAAAAGGTAATGAGCTATATGACATGTTTTGAACTCCGCATCGGCAGTAATTTATTCGAGCAAATAAGTAAATTATCATTACACCAAATCACAATAGATTGGTAATGATACATAGATTTACATTAAGGTCAGTTGTATTAACAGATTGTATTAATTTTATAACAGCAACTTTACTGACTTTTGTTATAACTTACAACTAAAAATTACTCTTTACCGTTAAATAATCAATCACATAGCCTGCTCATTTCAGGTATAATAGCTCGCGTTGAAGCAGACATTTATCATAAAAATATTTGAGTATTCATTACTTTTATGGTATAAATGTCGGCTTTAAAATTTTCTGAATTGGTTAGCCTGTTATTTGCCTTTAGATGACAGTCATATCAGCTCAACCTTCATATAGTTTTGTTTGGTGCAAAGCTGCCGCTTGCTGTGTCCATGCCGCAAATACGTGCAACTTGCCCAGACTGGTATGAGAATCCCTCATACCTCATAGATTAGGAGTTCGCCATGTCTAGAGTTTGCCAAGTGACTGGAAAGCGCCCTATGGTGGGTAATAATGTTTCGCACGCAAACAACAAAACCCGTCGTCGCTTTCTACCAAACCTTCATAACCATCGTTTTTGGGTAGAGTCTGAAAATCGTTTTGTACGTCTACGTGTGTCTACCAAAGGTATGCGCACCATTGACAAACTTGGTATCGATAAAGTGTTAGCAGATATGCGCGCACAAGGTCAAAAAGTATAAGTGACGACTGGTAGCTTAAGGACATCGATTATCTTTGTTACTTAAGCTGCCATTCTGCTACATTTATTGTAGCCACTTAATTTTTTAGATCCGTACCTATCGTTTGAAGACCCCTCATTTACAGGAAAGCTATCATGAGAGATAAAATTAAGTTAGTATCAACCGCTGGTACTGGGTATTACTACACCACTACCAAAAATAAGCGCACTATGCCTGGCAAAATGGAAATCAAAAAGTTTGATCCAAAAGTACGCCAGCATGTGATCTTTAAAGAAGCTAAAATCAAATAATTGCTATTATTTGAACAAAAAAAGGGTATATCAATTGATATACCTTTTTTTATTGCTGACGTTTTGACTATCTATGCTTAACTTTCATTACTAAGTTACTCGCTATTATTAATAGCTATACAGAAACAGCTGTGCAGATTGAATTAACTGTAGTGCGTTGGCTCTTTATCATAGACATGCGCATGCCATTGGCTCATCTGCTTTTGCATGATAACTTGAATCGCCGCATGAATCATGTGCTGACCGATTGCTTGCGTATCACTACCAAGCAACTCTTTGAGTTTTTCAGAGAAATCAATGGTCATCAGCGGCGCTTCATCTTGTTCAGCGTCACGCAATAGCAATCGACCATCATCCGCCTCTACTAGCTCGAGTGTCGTCTCTTTGGCAAATCCTGCAAATTGATCGGTGCTTTCGTTGTCTACTTCTATTTCATTATCAATGTCGTATGGCATTCACGTTATCCTTATTAACCCGTTTATCGCTGCAAAGAAACCCTAATAATTCATTTAATAAAGCTAGCAATTTACAGTAACGCGGGTAAAACTGTCTTACTCATACAATGGACGCTTTGACCTTAGAATTCAAGGGCTGTCACGCAAGTCTTACATATAAATGCGACTTTCGTCTGCTGACACTGCAAACCAGTTAACGCCAATAGCGTAGTTTTGCGATGGTAAATAAGAAGGCCACAAACATGCCGAGGTAATACATGAGCTTTAACTCGAGCGTCGGATCTCGATATTTAAACGGCAAGGCAACGGTAGCGGTAGCCGTCGGAAATATCAACAGCATAAGCAGCCAGTTTTCGATGACATTCAGCCAGCCTTGAAAATCTGTACCATGACGCAGTGACGCCAGCCCTAACAGTAAACAGGCGATAATTAAGCTGGTAAATAAGCCATTTGGTAAGTCTTTTGGATAGATAATGTTGGCAATCTTGGTCGGTATGATTCGCATGTAGAATTCCAGTCATGCTTAAAAAGCCTGACTTAATGATGAAAAAGTGTGTAAAAACCGCTTATAAAAAATATTGCCCCATTATATTCATAAGGTTATATTTATTCAGCAACCTCATCTTGGCGACTAAAAAATTAACTATAAGTACCCATCAACCATAGTATCGATATACAAGAGGTTAAATAGCCCAAGCTAATCGCATTCCAGCCTTCTATATGTGTGCCTTTAACCTTGTTAAATATGCGTGACCCTATCCAGAACAAAAGCGGAATACCCAGCATAAATGCAGGCACGATGACCGCAGCATGACGTAATACTTCGCCAGTATCATCACCTACCATGAGACGAAAGCCATAGCCTGCCAAGCTTAAGACAAGCGCAAACATAGCCAAGCCAATGGTAATGCTTTTGGGTACTAAGCTGCGTGGTTGCAAATCTTGGTTTTTATGTTCTGCATTTTGTATATTCATATGGCACCTTTAGCTGACGCGTCGCTTGATATAGTCAGTCATACAGCGGCTATCAGTAGTATGTAACTCTAATATTCAATAGTATATACCTTACTATATGGGGCGTTACTCCCCATTTGCCAAGGCAAGCTCTGCACGCATCGCATCGATAGCCGCTTTATAGTCTTCTTGGTTAAATATCGCAGAACCAGCGACGAACATATCAGCGCCCGCTTCAGCGATGGCTCGGATATTACTGGCTTTGATACCACCATCAACTTCTAGTCTAATTGGGCGACCACTGGTGATGATACGTTGACGGACTTGGCGTACCTTGTCCAGAGTACCTTCAATAAACGACTGACCACCATAACCAGGGTTGACACTCATCAGTAAGATTTGATCCACTTTATCCATGACATAGTCTAGATAATGCAGCGGCGTAGCTGGATTCAATACCAAGCCACATTCAGCGCCGCCATCTTTGATGAGCTGCAAAGAGCGATCAATGTGCGCGCTGGCTTCTGGATGAAAAGTGATAACACTCGCACCTGCCTCTAAGAATTGCTCAATCATGCTATCCACCGGCGATACCATCAGATGAACATCGATAGGTGCATCGATACCATAATCACGCAGCGCTTTACAGATCATACTGCCAAAGGTCAGATTGGGGACATAATGATTGTCCATCACATCAAAATGAATGACGTCAGCACCTGACTCCAATACTCTTTCAACTTCTTCGCCCAGTCTGGCAAAGTCGGCAGATAAAATGGAAGGAGCGATAAGATATGGCTTAGAAGGACTGATCATAATTGAGCTACCTAATTTTGTTGAAATAAAGAAATACTAGGGCGTGTCTTCAACTCACTCGATAGTCATCTAAATGAGTTAAAAAACTTAAGCCTTTAAAGCAATAATCTTAAGGATTCAAACCCCTAGCGCTGTTTATATTGGGTTTTACAATAGGCGCGACCAACTGCAAACTCACGTTTCGCTTGATGTTTGGTAGCGCGATTACTCACACGCTGACGCCATAACCGAAAAGACGACGGCTTTAGCGTTTGGCGCATGAGCTTAATAACCCCCGCTTCATTAAGGCCGTAGCTGTGCTCGATCGCCCCAAATGGGGTTCTATCCTCCCACGCCATCTCTATAACTCGTGAGACTTGGGTCTCATCAAGCACTCTGTCACCAGCGTCATTGATATTTTTCGCGATGAACTCATTTAAGTTAGCTTTAGAGACTGGGTCACTGTTGCTATGCTGCTTCTTTTTTAGCGCCGCATCCATTTCGGCTTGCATAGTCGCCAGCGCTGATTCAGCTGAGGAAGAATCTAAGCTTTGTGCTGTTAAATCTTGATAACTTGCCATAATTTTACCTTTTAAACATTAGCGCGTGTTGAGCGGCTTATTGAAAAGAGTTCAATATAAACGCTTAGCTAAGTTGTGCCATGCGCCAATGATGTTCGATATGGTCGTTGATAACACTCTGAATAAAATAATAACTATGGTCATGACCTGCCTGATAACGCAATGTTAAAGGCTGCTTGGCTTTTATACAAGCGTCTTGAAGTTTGGCTGTTTGCAACTGACCTTCTGCCAAGAAATTATCCGCAGCGCCTTGGTCAACCAAGATGCTGGCATACTGCTGGCCGACCTTTTCGATCATCTGCGATGCATCTGCTTGCGACCATAGTGAGTGGTCCTCACCGAAATACTCAGTATAGGCGGCTTGCCCCCATGCTGACTCACTGGCAGCACAGACAGGCGATAAGGCGGAGACGCTGACAAACTTGCTCGGGAATTTAAAACCTAAAAGTAATGCCCCATGACCACCCATCGAGTGTCCAGTAATGCCAACGCTATGAATAGGAAATTCTGAGCGTAGCAAATCGTATAGCTCATCGACGATGTAGCTTTGCATATTAAAGTTGTCTGACCAAGGCTGCTGGGTGGCATCCACATAGTAGCTCGCGCCCTGACCAACAAAATAGCGCTCATCGTTCGGCACTTCACTGCCCTCACTAGTTCTAGGAGAGGTATCTGGCGCGATAAATATCATGCCAAGCTCGCTACATTTTTGTTGAAAATGCGCTTTATGGGTGACGTTATCGGCATTACAGGTCAAACCCGATAGATATAAAACCGCAGGACATAACCGCCCTGCCAGCGCCTCATCTGGTAGATAAATACTGAATGTCATCGGTGTCTTAGTCGCTGTCGACTCATGACTATAGTAATGTTGCTCGCCATCAAAGCAGCGGTTCACACTCTGTTGCGTGAGCTGGCTATTAGCAGACAAGCTTTTATTATAAGTATTATTCATCATTAACGTCCTTTTTATCCAAGGTAAAATAAACAATGGCTTGTGAAAAATGCTTTATAAGGCAAAAAGCGCATTGATAATCAGTCATATAACACTTAAATAGTTAATTAATATCATTGGTAGCCTCTACTCTTGTATTTGAAGCAGCAGCATCAGGTACGATATTTACGGCAGTAGAGCCAGCACTATTGGTAATGCCGGCAATTGGTAGACGGGTTTTATCAAACAATACTTGCTCAAATGCTGGCAAGGCGGTTTCCATTAAGCTACCAATCACCATCTGCGGCTCTGATGGCTCAAAACCCATCACACTCTCGCGCTCAGTCACCCGCAAACGAGCATCTTTAAAAGCAGATTCGAAGCTGGTATTTTCACGCAGGCTTTCAGCAAAGAAGGCTTGCCCAAAATAAGTCATCTCTGCGGTATTGGTGCAGCCAAACGAAGCTTTATCAGCCGCTGAGGCAGTAATCACTACCGTCGTTGGAGACGCCAATTCATCGATAAATGAACCTGAGTAACACGCTGATACGACGATGACACGCCAGCGAATGCCTGAAGCATCTAGCGCTTCACGTAACCAGGCAGCATCTAAGTTATCCATAGCTAGAGGCGGATTGGCCAATTGCACAATGTTTTCGTTACCGTGTGAGGATAGCGTGAGAAATAACACGTCTTCATCGGCATTCATCTGCTGACCCATTCTTTTTAAGCCACGTAGAATACTGGTCTTGGTCGCAATCGGTTCATCGAGCCAACTATACATATTGTTAATAAGGGCAAGCGAATGACCGCTGGTACCAAAGCGCACATCGAACAGCTCACGTACTTTATTAATCTCAGAGCGAAAAACGTTTTGATCAGAAAAGCCCGCCACACCCATAAAATACCAGTCGGTTTTGCCATCGACACTTGGATCAATACCGTCCAGCGCTTGTTGTAACAGCCTTGGTTGCTCGTACAATGCGGCTTCTGCTAACACAGGCTCTACGGGAATTTGCTTAAATATGGGCTGATCAGCGACATTGCGCTGCCAAATCGTCAATAGCGCCACTGCGCCTACCAGCACAATAATACGCTCCCACCATGGTGTGCGCAGGCGACGAGAAAAAATCCACAATAAGGCAAGCGTCTGCCATAAGAACAGTACTAAAAACAGAATGGGTAAAAATGAATAACTCCAGTCCGGCAGCCAACCATAACTGCCAAAAAACTGCACCAGACTTTGTAACAAGGCCGACAAGGTGTCAGCAACCAACCATAGCACCACCGGCACAAAAACCAGCGCTTGATTGCCCGCGCGCCTAGCCAAAATGATACCACTCAATAAGATAATCATCGGCCAGATTAAATAACTGACCAACCCTTGCTCATTAAAAATACTGCCACTTTCGGCAGCCAGCCACGAAAAAAGCACGTTACTACCAAGTGCCAATAGCGCGAATACCGCAAACTGAATAAAGGTGGGCTTAACCCAAGAAAACGCCCGTGTTGACCCCACCAGCATCCATAAGGTTGCAATAATATTGGCAGCGAAATTAAGTGAAAAGCGCTGAAGCGATACGGTTTTTAGCGACGCAAGTGACAAAGACTTAGACCTCTAGCCAGTCGAAAGAAATAAAGCGAGCCAATAATAAATTTTTGATGCAGCAGCCGTTTCATAGTATTCAATTGCATTTTTACGCGGCTGACACAAATCTATTTTATATTTGACTCACTATAGAATAATTATAAGAAGCGAATAGCGTAAACCAATGGTCTAGAATCAATGTTCTATACTCAATAGTCTAGCTTGCTAATCTATCGCGATTGTAACGGATTGTCGGTTAAGAGGATAAGGCTGATTTGTAAAAAATCGCTTAAATCAAGGCAGAAATAGCATAAAAAAAGGAGACCTTGCATGCAAGACCTCCTTTTATATCAACAACTAAACATTATCTCATCAATAGCTCATTGACGCGTTTTAGGTAAGCAGCGGGATCGTCTAATTGACCGCCATCTGCTAACAATGCTTGGTCAAAAATCACTTGCGCCAGCTTGTCAAAATCGATGTCAGACTGCTCGCTACTCTCTAACTTTTTAATCAATGGATGATCAGGGTTGACCTCGAGCGTCGGCTTACTCGCTGGCACATCTTGACCCATTTGCTGGAGCATTTGAATCATTTGCGGTGACAACTCACCTTCACCAACGACTAGGCAGGCTGGGCTATCGACCAAGCGTGTAGACACTTTCACGTCTTTAGCACGCTCGCCTAATGCTGCTTTTAGCTTATCAACCACAGGCTTCATGGTCTCTTGCGCTTTCTCAGCTTCAGCCTTTTCAGCTTCGTCCTGCAAGTCGCCCAAATCAACCGCCCCTTTGGCGATGTTTTGTAGCGGGGTCTCATCAAATGAGGTCAAGAAGTTCATCGCCCATTCATCGACACGGCTGGTCATCAAGATAACTTCGATGCCTTTTTTCTTAAATAGCTCAAGTTGTGGGCTGTTCTTTGCCGCCGCCAAGTTGTCAGCCGTTATATAATAGATGGCCTTTTGCCCATCTTTCATACGCGCTTTATAGTCTTCAAAGCTGGTGGTCACACTGTCTTGGGTGCTGGTCGCATAACGTAGCAATTTGGCAATGCGTTCCTGATTGCCCATATCTTCGCCCAGTCCTTCTTTGATGACATCACCAAACTCAGCGTAGAACTGCGCGAACTTCTCTTGCTTATCACTGTCTTCGCTATTAGCAAGGCTAGCTAGCAAGGTCAAAATACGGCGCGCATTACCATCACGGATAGACTTCACATCACGCGATTCTTGCAATAGCTCGCGGCTGACGTTCAATGGCAAGTCAGCTGAATCAATCACCCCTTTGACAAAGCGCAGATACATTGGTAGCAGCTGCTCTGCCTCGTCCATGATAAAGACGCGTTTGACGTACAGCTTAAGCCCATGTTGCTGCTCGCGCGTGTATAAATCTACCGGCGCTTTTTTTGGGATATATAATAGCTGCGTATACTGCACGCGGCCTTCGACACGATTATGCGTCCATGCTAGTGGCGCATCAATATCATAAGAGATGTTTTTATAAAAATCGACGTACTCATCATCTTCAATCTCAGAGCTTGAGCGTGTCCACAGCGCGCTGGCCTTATTAATGGTTTCCCATTCGTCAGTCAACACCATCTCGCCGCCAGCAGAGGCTTGTTCATCAGCGTCGCCTTCTTCTTTTACATCTTCTTGCCAAACTTCTTTACGCATTTGAATCGGCAAGCTGATGTGGTCTGAGTATTTATTCACCAAACGCTTGATTTTACCGCGATCTAGATAATTGTCTTCGCCCTCACTATATTGCTCTTTTAAATGCAAAGTAATGGCAGTGCCGCGCGTCGCTTTATTGATCGGCTCAACGGTAAAGCTGCCCGTACCATCTGATACCCAGCGTACGCCTTGATCAGCAGGCTCGCCTGCTTTACGTGATTCTACGCTAATCGTATCTGCCACGATAAAGCCTGAATAGAAACCAACGCCAAATTGACCAATCAATTGACCTTCTTGCTTTTGCGATTCAGACAGCTTGTCTAAGAATGCTTTGGTACCTGATTTGGCAATCGTTCCTAAGTTTTCGATGGCATCCGCTTCATTCATACCGATACCATTATCGGTAAAGGTAATGGTTTTGGCGTCTTCATCAACAGCAATGCGAATACGTAGCTCGCCATCGTCTTCGTACAAACTGTCATCATTGGTGGCTTCAAAGCGAAGCTTATCGCAAGCATCGGAGGCGTTTGAGACCAACTCACGGACAAAAATATCGGCATTAGAATACAGAGAATGCGTCACTAAATGTAGCAACTGCGCCACTTCTGCTTCAAAAGTATGTTTTTTTAGTTCAGGGCTGCTTTTATTAACGTTGATGTCATCAGCATTTTTATTAGCCGCTTGGGTCTGTTCACTCATAAAAAACTCCTTTAATTTATGTCAAAAACTTATTGTAAAACAGCAGCAGTCAAACCATTTTTGCTCAAATGGATATGAGAAAAGCACGATTTGGATACCGCTAAGCTGTTTATACTAATAGGGGCGCAGCGGAAAATTTCAAGCTAAAAAGTTCAATTCAACAAAAACACCGCCCTAGTTTCCTAAAGCGGTGTTTTTGTATCAGCAATCTATTGGCATAATGTTTAGGGCGTGTCCTCATTTTAAAAATGGTGATAAAAATGAGGTAAATTGCAGTCAAACAAGGAAAATAGTGCAGATAATATCGAGATATTACCTAGCTATTTGACGATGTTTGGCAAGATTTAACCATTTTTAGCCCATTTAGATTGCTATCGGTTGAATTGAGGACACGCCCTAGAATATCAAGGTTGATAACTGCCTAAATCATTAATAACCGTCTGAATAATTATAAGCAACTAGGTAAATCACGGGCAGGATCAGTCGCGCGCGCTGCCATTGCGTCCTCGACCGTTAGGCCTAATGCCTTGGCCACGCCTGCGCCATAAGCGGGGTCACACCAATTACAGTTGCGAATATGGCGATACTGAATAAAGTCAGGCACACCTGATAGGTTGCCAGCAGTATTTTCAAACAGTACTTGTTGCTGCTCAGCGCTCATCAAATTAAACAGCGCTCTAGGTTGGCTGAAATAATCGCTGTCGTCTTCGCGGAAATCATAATGCGCGGCATCGCCATCAATCTTTAATGGTGGCTCAGCATAGTCAGGCTGCTCTTGCCACTGGCTAAAGCTGTTTGGCTCATAGTGCGGACGACTGCCGTAGTTATCATCGACGCGTCCTTGACCATCACGATGATTGCTCATCACAGGGCAACGTGGCTTATTCACCGGAATCTGCTGATGATTGACCCCAACACGATAACGCTGTGCATCAGCGTAGTTAATCAAACGATTTTGTAGCATTTTATCTGGTGAGACGCTAATACCTGGTACTAGGTTACTTGGCGCAAATGCGGCTTGCTCCACATCGACAAAGTAGTTGTCAGAGTTTTTGTTTAATTCAAACTCGCCCACTTCGATCAGCGGATAGTCGCCTTTTGGCCAGACCTTGGTCAAGTCAAACGGGTGATAAGGGACAGTGTCAGCCTCAGCTTCTGGCATGATTTGCACATACATTTTCCACTTCGGGAAGTCGCCATTTTCGATGGCATCGTACAGATCTTTTTGATGACTTTCACGATCCATACCAACGACATCCGCCGCTTCTGCATCGGTCAAGTTTTTAATGCCTTGTTGCGTGCGGAAATGGAATTTTACCCAAAAACGCTCATTGGCTGTATTCCAAAAGCTGTAGGTATGCGAGCCAAAACCATGCATGTGTCGATACGATGCGGGCAGACCGCGATCACTCATCACGATAGTAACCTGATGAAATGCCTCTGGCAGTAAAGTCCAAAAATCCCAGTTATTGGTCGCCGAACGCATATTGGTACGTGGGTCGCGTTTAACGGCTTTATTTAAGTCTGGGAATTTACGTGGATCACGTAAAAAGAACACTGGCGTATTGTTGCCGACCATGTCCCAGTTGCCCTCTTCGGTATAGAACTTCAACGCAAATCCGCGAATATCACGCTCGGCATCAGCCGCACCGCGCTCGCCTGCCACCGTACTAAAGCGCGCAAACATCTCCGTTTGCTTACCGACTTCGCTAAAAATATCAGCGCGGGTATATTTGGTAATGTCATTAGTGACGGTAAAGGTCCCAAATGCGCCGGAGCCTTTGGCATGCATACGGCGTTCTGGAATCACTTCACGGACAAAGTTACCCAATTTTTCATTTAGCCAAATATCTTGTGCCAATAGTGGTCCACGCTTGCCGGCGGTAAGACTGTTTTGGTTGTCAGCAACTGGTGCGCCATTGCCCATGGTCAATTGGGTCGGTGCGTAAGGACATTTTTTAGCGCTCATGTCATTGCTCATAGTGATACTCCTTTGAAAGTTAAATGCATTAAAGTACAAAATCTATTCTGAATAAGCCTCAAGCAACAGTTCCAGAATAGTTGTCAGCGTGTTCGAAAAACGGATTGTTTTTTTCATAGGTAATGTCTAATTGGTGGTCAGATTCTGTTATTGAATGCTATTACAACCGATTACCATTTATTTGTATAATTAATTAATTACATGCTTTGGTTTTGTTTTTCAGAACAATCTGGCTTGTTTTGACCGATTTAAATTGCTTTACTTCTTTGGGTAACTTTGATTAAAAGCTAGGGCGTGTCCTCATTTTACAAATGGTCATAAAAATGAGATAAATTGCAGTCAAATGAGGAAAATAGCGCAAATAATATCGAGATATTAATCAGCTATTTGACGATGTTCGGCAAGATTTAGCCCATTTAGATACAATCGCTTGAATTGAGGACGCGCCCTAGTTATTTACATACTGCTTAGCAATTAACGAGGCATGGGACGAATTGTCAAAATCTGCTCGCTACGACCAAAAGGCCCATGTATATCGTGTAATACGGCACTGGTAAGCCCTATTCCGTCAGCGCCATACTGTTGTACAGCTTCAATGCCAAGCCAACGACCCTGCGGTGAGCGATGCATATGAATCTGCAAATCTGTATTGGGAAACATCCATTCCAACGTTGTGAGGCCAAGGCCAAGCCGTGGTACTACACCATTCGCAGTGTCGACCATACCCAATAAATGCACCAAATCATCTGTTGGCTCACCTGCTACCATTTCAACATCATTGGTGATCCAGACCATACCACGACCAGCACGGCGATCGGCATCAGTGACTAAGCGCACTGTTTCAATAAAACCACCTGGCCAACCTTTCATCCCATCCCAGTCCGCTAACGCTTCAGGTTGATACTGCGCTTTTTGATCCTCTAGCCCTGCAATCTCGCTGGTATCTTGCGTCATTAATCGCCATGCACGTGCAATAATTGCATCACGACCGCCACTACTCATGACCGCCTCAACCAGCTCAATAGTTTTACCCGGACGAATACAACGAGTGGTAATGGTAAAGTCATCAAAGGGTATCAGTCCCAAGATGTCAAGGCTAATACGAGCAATACGCGTATTTGCTTGCGGGGCATATTTACTGAGCTCAGCGGTCAGTATTCCTGTGGCTGGTGCCATATGTTGCTCATGCTCATTCCAAGCACCTTGGACGTTCTTCGTTGGTTGGTAATAGGCGACTACCACACCATCGTTTTGCTGCTCGCGTTTAATAAAGTTGTAATAAGCTGACATGGATATCCTTGATTTTCAATCGAATCCCTCTCATTCATCCAGCGCTTTTGACTGCCGTGAGAAGTGGTGATGGTTATATAAAAAATACGCTTTACCAGAGCGTGTTAAACAGCCGCTGGTAATTTTTAGACTGCGCTTACCTTTACTGTTTATTTAGTAAGCGCTTGCTTTCTCATAGTAAGCAGCGTGCGACTCTTAGCCATTATAAAGAGGAAAAAAGCCATGATGGCAATGAGAACAGCATATAACAGACTATAATCCTTCATAAATTGCGCGGTGTTGAGAACCAACATCGATATCAGTACGACAATGACCAGCATGTTGATTTTCAATTGCTTATTAATGTCTTCAACAGAGGCTTCTGCCAGTACGAATTTATTTTTCTGTTTTTTCATGTTATTTACCCACTTGTGTGACCGGAATACGTAACGCTTTGGGCAAGCTGAAAGTAACGTTTTCTTCGATCCCTGATAGCTCACTCGGTAAATCACCACCCCAATCCTGTAGCTGCTGCAACACTTCTTGAATCAATATTTCTGGCGCTGAAGCCCCTGCGGTGACACCCACACTGTCGATACCGTCGAACCAGCTGTTATCCATTTCGCTAGCATTGTCTATCAAGTAAGCACGGCAGTTCATCCGCTCTGCCAATTCACGCAAGCGATTGGAGTTCGATGAGTTTGGTGAACCAACGACCAATACTATCTCGCAGCGACTGGCCAAGTCTTTGACCGCATCTTGGCGGTTTTGGGTGGCGTAACAGATATCGTCTTTACGCGGCCCTTCGATACTAGGGAACTTGTCACGCAAGGCATCGATGACGCGAGCTGTATCATCCATCGATAAGGTCGTTTGGGTCACGAATGCCAAACGCTCGCCATCCTGCACAGTTAGCTTTGCGACATCGGCTTCATTTTCGACCAGATGAATCTCCCCACCATGGCGACGATTAAAGCGTCCCATCGTGCCTTCTACTTCAGGATGACCTGCATGGCCGATCAATACCGCATCCATGCCATCTTGGGCAAATTTAGCGACTTCGATATGTACTTTGGTAACGAGCGGGCAAGTGGCATCAAAGACGGTCAGGTCACGACGCGTCGCCTCATCTTCGACCGCTTTTGAGACCCCATGCGCCGAGAAAATGACAATGGCTCCATCCGGCACTTCATGTAGCTCTTCGACAAATACGGCACCGCGATTGGCCAAATCCGAGACCACAAATTTATTATGGACGACTTCATGACGGACATAAATAGGGGGCTCAAAGCGTATCAACGCTTCGTTGACAATCGCAATCGCACGATCAACACCAGCACAAAATCCACGTGGATTGGCAAGATAAATTTGCATAAGATGGCCTATCATTAGATAATTTGTATTTATAGCTTAACGTCAAAAGTTTAACGTTCAAAAGTTGGGATGCATTCAATACCCTACTTTAGCATAATTTGCTTTTATTGCCTTTTAAAATACCACCGTCGCAGTCGTAATAGACACAGTTGATCTTTAAAAAATAACGGTTGGTCTTTAAAAAATAAAAGTACCAAAAGCAGTTTATAATTATACAGCGGTTACGGTTTCTCTAACCTTACATGATGGCATTTTATATTTTTACCAGCCTTTGACGCTTTGGCGGTTTACTAACACACACTTTACTAAGACGTACTCCATCAGGACGCACTCCATTAGGAAACATTGTATGACAGGTTCATTATTTATTATTACCGCCGCCTCCGGCACGGGCAAAACTTCATTGGTAAAGCAGCTACTTGCCACCACCAATGACTTGACCGTCAGTGTGTCGCACACGACTCGCGCCCCGCGTCCCGGTGAAATTGATGGTCATCATTATCATTTTACTGATGTTGATACATTTGTGGCTGCTATCGGTGACAATAAATTTTTGGAACACGCCGAAGTGTTTGGTAATTATTATGGCACCTCAGAACAAAGCGTGCGTGCGCAGTTAGACGCCGGTGTCGATGTGATTTTGGAGATTGACTGGCAAGGGGCGCTACAAGTCAAAAAAATATTTACCGATGCGACGATGGTTTTTATTCTGCCGCCAAGTATTGCTACTTTACGCCAGCGCTTATCGACTCGCGCGCAAGATACCCTGGAAGTCATAGAGCAACGCCTAGCGGGCGCGGTAACAGAGATGGCGCAATACGTGAATTTTGATTTTGTCATTATTAATGACAATTTCGAAGTCGCCTTGACTGAGCTAAAGGCCATTATCGTCGCCGATAGACAGACCTTAAAACGTCAACAGCAGCGTTATCATCGCACCATTACCAACTTACTCAATCCCAAAGTAGAAGAGTAACCGGAAAAATAGGTGAAGGCTAAAATCGCACTATCTGCCCTCTTATCTGAGCATTGTGCGCGTCGCCTTCGATATAAGTAGCAGCAGACATAAAAAGCAACCACCTACCTAGGCAAAAAATGCTACAATGTCTAGCTATTCCCCTTTATATTTTTGATATTATTTTTATTGAGTGGCGGGCCATGCCCGTGACTGATAAAAACAACCGAGGTAGGTATTTATGGCACGAGTGACGATTGAAGATTGTTTGGATAATGTTGATAATCGCTTTGAGCTGGTTTTGGTCGCAAGTAAGCGCGCCCGTCAGTTGGCCAAAGGTATCGCTGAGCCGTTGGTTGAAGTCGATAACGACAAGCCTACGGTACTGGCTCTACGTGAAATTGCTGCTGGCAAAATCACCCGCGACATTCTAAATCAGCCAGAGCATAACTTTGCCACGAGTTCACTAGACTTAGCATTGTCAGGCGATCATAGCTTTTAATAAGAACGGCTCGAAACGCATCTGCATATCGATGATAAAACCACAGCTTATGCTGTGGTTTTTCGTTTATACAAGTGTTCTTTTGCCGATTACCAATGCCATTTATACCCGAAATCGTACCATTGGGTTGGAATTTATGAATTTTTTCCTAGCACCTGTGCTTAGCAGTTGACATTGAAGGCGATTTACGATTAATTAGAGGGTGGTCTAGCCTTTCTACTGCTCTCTATTATAATTATCGCGCTCTTTTACAATGATCGTTTTCTTTTATGATATGGTCGCTGCAATTTAAAAGCGTGACAGTATCAACCTTGTGAACGATACGCTAGTACAGCTTGCATGCGGTTGCATTTATATCCATATATCCATGCACCGATATTATTTTTTTAACGATAGATTAGTATTCATTCAGTCACCATTTACCTTAACAGCGCTCAATCAATGATAGATAATGGAAAATAGGATCGTCACTTTATGAGTCAAACCCTCCCCAAACTCAGTCATCACCTAGTCGATGATGCTCAATATAATTTGCTCCGTTCAGTTGGCTATCTGACTGCTGCTGAACGCCGTGACATTATTGATGCTTGTGAGTTCGGCGATATTGCGCACATTAAAGACAAGCGTAAATCAGGGGAGCCATATATTACTCATCCGATGGCGGTCGCTGAGATATTGGCGGGCTTTCGCTTAGATCGAGATACAATTATTGCGGCGATTTTACATGATACGGTCGAAGATACCGAGGTCAGTGATGAGCAAATTGAGCAGCGTTATGGCAAAGTCGTGGCGAGGCTGGTCGATGGGGTCACCAAACTAAAATCCTCGTCCCATAATAAGCAACAGAATAAAGCTGCTACCTTTCATAAAATCCTGACGGCTACCCTTGCTGATCCACGAGTGCTCATTATTAAGCTGGCCGACCGCTTACACAATATGTCGACGCTGGATGCGGTACGCCCCGAAAAACAGCGCACCACGGCGCAAGAGACATTAGATTTTTATGTGCCATTTGCCCGTCTGATGGGTCTCAATGACATTGCCGATTATATCGAGGTGCTATGTTATCGAAATCTTGATTCTGAGATGTATAACAAGATTTCGGATAAACTACTGCAACATGGGCTGGGACGAAACTTCCAAAGAGAAGCCATTCATAGCTATCTGACTATTGTCTTAAATAATCTAGGGCTCAATGGCCTCGTGAAAGTATTAGACAATCGTGTGGTGATATATCGGCAGTTTTTCCGTAATCGCGGTGAGATTAATGCCCTGCTCCGTCACTACGCTTTTGAGATTGTGCTCGATAGTATCGAAGAATGTGACAAGCTTGCTTATTACCTAATCAAAAAATATCAGATCGATGACGGCCATATCGCTGACAATATTCGGCGTCCATTACCAGGTGGCAACCAATCACTGACCCTTATTTATGAGCGCGATAACGACTTTGTAAAAGTCACTATCTTGACCAAACAGATGCAAAATGCGGCAAGGCTGGGCGTCATTGGCGCAGAACACGCCTCCGATGTCAGCCAATCAGTCATTCAAGCATCGCTGCGCAATATGAAGGACTTGGTGGATGAGGACAGCCTTAATCAACACAGCCCTGACTTTACCGCTGCGGTCTCGACGATTAATGAGCTGATGGATTATTTGCATTCAAGCAAAATCATCTGTTATAGCCCAAAAGGTCGTGCTTATGAGCTACCGCAAGGAGCCACAGCGCTTGACTTTGCTTACGCTGTTGGACCTATGGTCGGCAATGTCGCCGTTGGTGCCAATATCGATGGTAAAAAGGCCAAGCTGGGTACGGTGGTCAAAAACGGTCAATTGGTCGAGATAGAAGTGAATAGCCACTCGGAACCAAAAGCCGAATGGTTAGGATTTGTGGTAACCAATAAAGCTCGTGAAGAGATTTTACGCTGGTTTAAAGATTTATCTGCAGCTGATAAGCAGCACCACGGTCAACAAGCCTTGGATCGCGCGCTAAAAACCTATCAAAAAAGTCTCGATGATTTAACCGATAGCGACTGGAAAAACTTGACAGAATGGCGCGGTCTGGCAGAAAAAAGTGCGCTATTTGAGCAGATCAGCTCGGGTACGCTATTGCCTCAGCTGGTAGTCACGCGGCTATTTAGCGATGAAGTCAGTGACTTGCAGGCCAAAGAACACAGCGATGATACGGCGCAACCGCAGCAATTGATCGTCAACGCCTCAGGGGTTGAGCTTGATTTTGCCAATTGCTGTCATCCGATCTATGGCGACCCTATCGTTGGCCATTTATCGCGTCATGGCTTGGTGGTACATCGCCATAAATGCTTTTCGCTCGATGATATTCGTAAGGACAACCCTTACCAAGTGATACAGCTGCGCTGGCGCAATGATAAGGCCATCAAACAAAATGAGTCCGGTGAGCACGCTAGCAAAGTCCGTTTTTCGGCTTATTTAAAGCTGTCTCTTGCCCTCAGCGACGAACAAATTAGCGAGGTTATCTACCATCTGCGCCAGTTAAATATGGGGGTCGAAACGGTCGATGTGCGCCATACTGACACCATCATCCATATTGTGGTGCGTAGTCGCAATCACTTAGCACAAGGCATTCGCGAGCTGCGCTCACTATTGGGATTTCCTAATATTATGCGACTTTATCAGCTATAGCTATAAGCGCTATTAATGCTTAATACCTAACTTTTTTGCTGATTGAAGAAGCACTAAACCCTTATAGAGTTAGCCTTAATTTTTAGAAAAAACCAAAACAATGATAAACTTTGCTACTTCGTTTTTAGTCAGTAAATCCAATCAATCAAACGAAAAAAATACGTTAAGGATATAATATGAGTCGTCAAACCATTCAAACAGATAAAGCTCCTGCCGCTGTTGGTACTTACTCACAAGCAGTAAAGGTCGGTAACACCGTCTATATCTCAGGTCAGCTTGGTTTTGATCCTGAAACCATGGAACTGCGCGAGGGTTTTAAAGCACAGGCTGAGCAAGTGTTTGAAAACATTAAAGCCATTTGTGAAGCCGCGGGTGGCAGTCTAAATGACGTGGTTAAATTCAATGTATCTTTGACTGATTTGAATGACTTTGCCACCTTAAACGAGGTATTCATTGCCAACTTAAGCGAGCCATACCCTGCCCGTGCAGCGGTACAAGTAGCCGCACTACCTAAAGGCGGTGTGGTTGAAATTGAGTCTATACTATACATTGAATAATACGGAAGTTATTACACTGAATGCTTAAGTGAATGCGTCAAAATAACGGTTGTTAGCGTAAGCCCAAATATCATTATTTGGGCTTACTGTTATTATCCTCATCGAGTTTATTATTTAGATACCCAAAAGTTAGGAATGCATTTTATGTTGGTACAAGTTGCGCTGCCTGTGCCCCTTTATCGGGTATTTGATTATAGCCTACCGGCAGATATGAACATTTCACTAAATGAGGCTGCATCACAACTACCGCCAATTGGTAGCCGCGTCGAGGTATCATTTGGTCGTCAGACTTTAATTGGTATCGTCATTGCTCATATCGCTGCAGCAGATAGCAGCGTACCAATAAAAAAACTCAAACCTATCAATAAGTGCTTAGATGCCGAGCCGATTTTGGACGCCAGCATGCTAAAGCTGGCTTATTGGCTGGCGAGTTATTACCACTATCCACTCGGTGATGTATTAGCAGTCATCTTGCCCACCCTCGTTCGTCAAGGCAATCCGCTAGACTTATTGATTACCCATTGGCGAATTTTGCCGCATGCGAATGATGATGACTTTCGTGCCAATGCCAAAAAACAAAAGCAGCAATTCGATATGCTTAAACTGCATGGCGAACGCGGTGCGAGTGAAGATACTTTGTTGTTGGAAGGCATGCAAAGAGCCTTCTTAAAGACGCTGGAAGAAAAAGGCCTTATCGAACGCTATATTGAGCCAAAACAAGCACCTGCCCCTGTCAAACTCGCGAAAATGCCACTTGATCTGAACGATGAGCAACAGCTTGCTGTCGACGCTATCATTGCTGCCCACGAAGCTAAGCGCTACACGGGATTTTTATTAAACGGTATTACCGGTAGTGGCAAAACCGAAGTTTATTTGCAAGCGATGCAAGCGGTCTTAGAAGCCGGCAAGCAAGTTTTGATTTTGGTGCCAGAGATTGGACTCACGCCGCAGACGCGCGCGCGCTTTGCCAGTCGCTTTGCCGCTCATATTGTCTTATTGCATTCGGGTATGAACAATACCCATCGCCTGCAAGGTTGGCAAGATTGCCGTACCGGTCATGCGCAAATTATCATTGGAACGCGCTCAGCGGTGCTCTATCCCTTTGCAGATTTGGGCTTAATTGTGGTTGATGAAGCGCATGATGGCTCCTATAAGCAGCAAGATACGCTGCGCTATCATGCCGCTGACGTCGCGCTTTATCGCGGATTACAAGCCAATATCCCCGTCGTACTTGGGACCGCCACCCCGTCTCTTGAGCATCTAAAACTGGTCGATGATGGTAAACTGGTAGAGTGCCAATTGCAAACTCGCCCCGGTAATGCCAAGCTTGCCAGCATGCAGCTGATTGATGCGCGCCTGCAAAGTACGCATCAACAAACGACGAACGAAGGCGCACGCTATGATACTGGTCTGACCGATGCGCTTATCGGCGCAATACGGCAAACACTAGAGGCTGGCGATCAAGTATTAATATTTTTAAATCGTCGCGGCTATGCACCAGTTTTGCTATGCGAAGCTTGCGGTTGGCAAGCAGATTGCCCGCGCTGTGATGCCCATTTAACTGTCCATTATAATAGCCAATCGCCATCTAATTCCTATTCAAGCAGCTCATATTTAAAATGCCACCATTGCGATTGGCAAGCCTATATTCCAACGGTTTGTCCTGATTGTGGCAGTCAAAATTTGGATGCCAAAGGAATGGGCACTACAAGGCTCAGCGAAAACTTGCATGCGATTTTTGCCAATCCGCAAACCAGTAAAGAGCTTTACCCTATTATCCAAATCGATCGCGATACCACCAGACGTAAAGACAGCTGGGAGAATATCTATCAACGTATCAATGAAGGCAAGCCTGCCATATTAGTTGGTACGCAAATGGTCGCCAAAGGTCATCATTTTCCTAATGTTACGCTTGTTTGTTTGCCCAATGCTGATCGTGGCTTTTTATCAGCCGATTTTCGCTCACCGGAACATACTGCACAACTCATGATTCAAGTCGCAGGGCGTGCCGGTCGCGGTGATAAATCGGGGCGCGTATTGATTCAAACGCTGCAGCCCGATAATGAGCTGTTATTAAAATTGGTAAAAGATGGTTATCTTTCATTTGCTCGTGAGCTATTGCAAGAGCGTAAAATGATGGGCTTGCCGCCGCATAGCCACTCTGCCCTAATACGCTGTGAAGGCAAAACTCTTGCCGCCACGACGCAAACGCTTAAAGATGCGATTGCTATTTTGCCAAATGGGCATAATCTTGCTGTCCTCGGTCCTATCGATGCGCCAATGAGTAAAAAGAACAGTCGCTACCACGTGCATTTACTGCTGTTAGGCAAAGACAGACAGCAATTGCATCGGGTATTAAATCATTGGTGGCAACCTGTACTTACCTTGCCAAGCGCCAAATACCTGAAGCTGACCTTGGATATTGACCCTGTTGGTTGGTAACTTCCAACTACTACTCTTTATAAGCCCAACTACTCCTCTATAACTCGCCGTTACTAAAGAACGCTATTAGAAATAGTTCATTTATCGTTTACCGCCTAGATACAGCAAGCACAGCTTTATAAGCAATCAAATTTCACCTTCCATCATCCTGAGTGTTGTTATGAATCAAAATCACCCAAAATCTGAAAAGAATGACCATTCTCATGAGAATGCTGCCGCTGATAATCATAAGCACGGTCAAAAGGATGCAGAAGGTCATTATATTAAAGACAGTTATACTGATAATAATCAAGACAATCACGACCACGATGAACACCTAGAACAGACGGTCGCACCGCGCGATACCAAAGGCTATCAGCGTACCTTGCTATTTAGTTTTATCATTATTACTGGCTATATGTTTATCGAAGCCATCGGTGGCTGGCTCACGGGCAGTTTGGCGCTATTGTCTGATGCTGGTCATATGCTCAGTGACGCCGTAGCCCTTGGCGCGACGTTAATGGCGTTCAAAATTGGTGAAAAAGCAGCCACTCATCAAAAGACGTTTGGCTATAAACGCTTTGAGATTTTAGTGGCAACAGTCAATGGTGCGACGCTGGTTATTATTGCGATCATGATTTTTTATGAGGCGATTAAGCGCTTTAATTCGCCGCCTGAGATTGCGACCCAAGGTATGCTTATCGTTGCTACCATTGGTATGTTGGTCAACATTTTGGTCGCTTGGCTGATGCACCGTGGCAGTCGGGGCACAGATGCGCATGGTCACAGTCATGCAGGCAGTAACGAGGACAGTCAAGGAAAAAATGAGGGTAAAGCACCGGTCAATCTGAATATGCAAAGTGCTTATTTGCATGTATTAAGTGACTTAATGGGTTCGGTTGCCGCTATTGTTGCCGCGCTTTTGATGATGAGCTTTGGCTGGATTTGGGCGGATGCGGCGGCCTCGGTGATTGTCGCCATACTGATTTTGTTTAGTGGTTACCGCGTCGTCCGTGATTCGGTCCATATCCTGATGGAAGGTACGCCAGAAGGTATATCGCTAGTTGAGGTCGAAGACAAATTACTTGCTCACCCGCAAGTGCGACAAGTCCATGACCTGCATGTTTGGAGTATCACCAGCGGTCTCAACGCCCTATCGTGTCACGTGGTCGTCGATGGCGAAATGAGTATTTATGAATCCAGTATCCTGATTACCAGTTTAGAGCACAGCCTCCTTGAGCTTGATATTCACCATGCGACCATTCAGGTTGAAAGCTTAGCGCATCCGCAAACCAAGACGCATAGCGATGCTTTAGTTTGCGATATCTCACAGCAGGCGACTGATACCAATAATCATATTGGTCACAACCATTAAGCATAAGACATTAAATATTAAATCATATAAGTATTAATTAAGACGTCGCCTATCTAGCTGTCAGTTATGAGCGACGTTTTAATTGATATTTTTTTATAAAGTGCTGGCAATAACGCAGCATCAGCCAAATTATCCACAGCGCTGTTATTAGCCAAATACTTAGCCCCAACCCTAACAACGTCATGCGAATCCAAAAATCTAGCGCACCGTTCATGAGGTGCGGCAGATAAGCCGGTCCCATATTGGATGCCATTATTAACCAAAACCCAAATAGCAGCGCCAGTCCTGCACCGATAATCCTTAAAATTATTTTACCAACAGTTTCTAATAAGCCACGCCAGTTATCATATATGGACGAAGGAGGTGAATGATGATTCATAAAAAAGCGCCTAAAAAGTGGCTTAAAAAAGATAAATAAAAGACCTTTATTGCAAATCAGCTTATATCAGGCAGATTTTTATCATTGTAAGAGCATGTTAAAAATAATGGAAAATTTGGCCGCGCCGCCATATTTTTCCTATAAATTCTGTATACTTAAGGCTTAAAACCCTTATTCATAACCAATTGATGACCTTTTGCCATGTCGAGACGCTCAGCTCCTTTCGTTGCTCCTAGCTACATTGATGACCCTATCTCAAGCGAGGGTAAAAAGCATGCCAAAACATTGCTATCAACGCTGCAAGAAGACATTGCTAGCTTTCGAGATGCGCAGTTCCCGCCTGATATTTTGTGTCAAATCCGTGATATGCCTATTTATGAAGGCAATCTAGCCGAAGTCCAAGCCTATCAACAGCGTTGGCAGACGCTGCTCGAACGCGCGATGGCCTTTTATCCGGCGGCCAATCTACCGCCCGATTATCTGCCATTACCTGCCAGCCTCGAGATACCTCAATTTATCTATCATGTTCAGCGCCTGCATCTAACCAAAACTCATGCTAAAGAATCTAAGAGCTTTGGCTCAGTAGGTGCACTTACTGATAAATGCGGGGATTATAGCGCTGATGAGATTGCGCGTATGGCTGCCGTATTGGAGAAGGATGATGAGGCGCGTTTAGTCGCACATCGTGAATTTATTGACTTGCGTGCGTACGTCTTTTGCCGCGATAGTATGGGTGAGATGCTAGAGCCCGAACGTGTGCGCTTTTATCGCACTGGACTTATCGTTCATGCACTGCCCAATTTTAAGATGATAGACAGTCGGCAGACACCGCGTAAGCGTCGTAATGATGCTTATAACAATCCGCTTGCTGATAACGGCGTGTGGAAGATTTATCGCAAAAAATAAAGTATGCTAGCGTTATTTATTATTGTCCTTCTTGTTTTATATTGACTGTTTTACATTGCTTATTTTTTTGCCAATTTTGAGGATTCCAGATGTTCGCTGCCGCCGCCGGCTCACCAAATTTAATGTTACAAGCTACAATTTTCTTAGGAGCTGCCCTGCTCTTTGTACCCCTTGGCAAACGCTTTGGTATTGCGACCGTCCTTGGTTATTTAATCACCGGATTGATATTAGGACCAAGTGCGCTAGATGTGGCGGGCGACGCTGAGAGCTTATTACATTTTTCTGAATTTGGCGTGGTGATGCTGCTATTCATCATTGGTCTTGAGCTCCAGCCTTCACGGCTTTGGGCGCTACGCCGCTCAATATTCGTCCTTGGTGGCTTACAAGTCGGTCTGTCTGGCACCTTATTGATGAGTATCCTCTATCAATTTTTCTCCTTACCACTCGATACGGCTTTTATCGTCGGCTTCGGCTTAGCGCTCTCCTCCACTGCTTTTGTGCTACAAATACTGACCGAAAAACAGCAGCTATCTAGTACCCATGGTCGCGAAGCGTTTACCATCTTGTTATTCCAAGATATTGCCGTGATTCCCTTATTGGCGGTTATTCCGTTTTTGTCAGGGGTGCGCGAGCAGAGCTACGACTTAATCTATTTCGGCAAAGTATTTGCGGTTTTCGCCGGACTTATTTTTGCTAGCCGCTATATCATCCGACCTTTCTTTAAATTTGTGGCATCTAGTGGCGCATCAGAATTATTAACCGCAGTTGCTCTATTTATCGTCATGGGCGTCTCTATTTTGATGGGGCAGATTGGTCTATCGATGGCGCTTGGTGCATTTTTGACTGGGGTTTTGCTGGCGGATTCGGAGTACCGTCACGAGTTAGAAGCCAGTATTGAACCTTTTAAAGGGTTATTACTTGGGCTATTTTTTATGTCGGTCGGAATGCTGACTGATGTCAAACTCATTTTGGCCAAGCCCATCTTTATTATCGGCTGTGCGATGGCATTGATGTTTATCAAGTTCAGTGTGGTCACCGCTATCGCAAAAATATCTGGCAATCGCTGGCCAACCAGTATCAGGTTAGGGGTTACTCTTGCTCAAGGCGGTGAATTTGCATTTGTTTTGTTCAGTGTGGCCACCGCTCAAAATGTCTTGCAACCTGAGCTGGCAAACACCCTAAACCTCATTGTGACCATCTCTATGGCGCTGACGCCGCTGGCATTCTTATTATTAGAAAAAATAGGAGAGCCGTTATTCGCCAAAAGCAAACCCAGCCGTGAGTACGATACCATTCCTGATCATGAGCATCAGGTTATTATCGCTGGTTTTGGTCGTGTCGGTCAGATTATCGGTCGCGTATTACGCATGCACAATATCGAATTTACAGCCATCGAACGCTCTGCAAATCGGGTGGATTTCGTCCGGCGCTTTGGTAACCAAGTCTATTACGGCGATCCAAAAAACCCTGAGATATTGCGCGCCGCTGGTATCAAAAAAGCCCGCGTCTTTATTCTGGCGATTGACGACCTAGAGCGCTCTATTACCACCGCTCAATACCTGCGCAAAAACTACCCTGACTTAATTATCTTGGCACGCGCTCGTGACCGACAGCACTATTACCGTCTCCGTGAAGTTGGGGTTCGTCATATCTGGCGTGAGACTTATTTATCGTCTTTAGATATGTCGCGTGAGTCCTTGCAGCTGCTTGGCATCTCTCCTGAAAAAGCGCGCGAAACCGTGCAAACTTTCCGTGACTATGATGATGATTTGATTGAGCGTCAGCAAGCCATCTATGATGATGAGGCCAGCCTGATAGAGTCAGTACAGTCCTCAATGACAGAGCTTGAGAGCTTATTCGATGAGGATATTGGTAAGGCACGTAAGATGGACTTGAGTGAGTTCTCTGACGCCCTAAAAAACCAAGCAGCGCCCGTTGATGAAAACTAGGATATTGCTACTAACCCCAAGGGATAATTGCCGTTTAATCCGGTGAGCAGTTTGGCGGCGCAAGTTTTTCATTTAGCGAGCTGGTACATTGCCAACTGTTGCTATCTTTCACATGATAAAAAGCCACTGTTTGCTCATTGAGATAACGCAGTGGGAATTTAACGTTATGAATCGTTCCTATGACGGCACAATCTGTTTTAGGAACGCCCGGCACTTGAGTATCAATACGCACCAGCACCTGCGGATCATCTATGTTAAATGGCAAATCAATGGGACACTGCCCGGTCTGTTGGTAAATGACCGCCACACGATTCTGCGTCGTCTTGGTGATGTCATAAGCGTTAAACAATACCTCATTGGCTTTTGGCTTCGCAATAATAGGTAAAAACTGCACCTTAATCACCAATAAAGCAAAAGCAAAGAGCCCAAATCCCAAGCCCAAACCAAATAAACTGACCCCGCCCTCTCGGCGCAGATGTGCTTGCTGCGCCGCCTCGTCTCGCGGATGATCCTCAATCGCATCAGCGATTTCGCGCCGTGCCATCCGGTAGTAATAAGCGTCTGTCCAACGTGCCACCATAGACGCCCAAAACAGCCAAATAATCGCTGCAATACCCAGCCGCGTTGCCATTTGATATGCATCTGGAATATAAGACATCGCTACAAATTCAAAAGTGACCAGCACAATAGCAACATTAAGCTGAATAAAAGACCAGCCTGCTACGCTGTAAACAATTGCATCCATATAGCGCTTGCGATATAACAGCCAAGGAAAAGTAATAAAAAATGCGGCCCAGTGCCATTTTGGCGACAGATAACCTTGCTCATCAAACTCTGCGAAGCGCTTGAGATAATAGCGCTGGGTACGATGACCGATAAACCATTTGTCCAACTGCTCACGCTTGGCAGCTGTCAGCTGTTCTTGGTAAAACGGTGGTGGCGAGTCCGTCTCAATAAATAACATAACAGTAGGCTCTCAAATAAAAAGCGTATTCATAATCACTGTAAGACACTCTTCAGCGAATAATTATATTAGGGTCTGTTGAACATTCAAATATCAGGACTGCTGATTGCTAAAATCGTCCCAAACCTTTTATCAAATCAGGCGTAAACCGACGATAATGTCGAGACCTTAGCTAGGTTTACAACAACGTTTGGGGTGATTTTAGCATCAGCCTTTTAGGGCAGAGCTATTTTTTGCCAATACATAGCGAAATTATCTAACCTAGAATGACTGGGCGTCAAAAATTTCACTGCGTATTGTCTAAAAAATAGCCACTGCCAGTTCTACATTTGAATGTTCAACAGACCCTAAATACAATCTCTATATTCTTCATTAATATTTCATATTTATAAAATATCTCTAGTATAAACTGATGCAAAAGCCAATCATAGAGCGACTGAGCTCTTACCCTCATTTGATTCGTGAGCCTCTCATGTTTACACTCAAGCGCAATATAATCATAACTATTATCGCTATTACCGTTCTAATTGCTACTGCTACAACCCTTATCATTATTAATATCAGTGCAATATCTGATCCTTATAACAATGAGCTAGGTTTGGATAAAAGCACTTTTGTAGGGCAATGGCCGTTTGCCGTCGAGACAGTAATAATAAGATGTGATGACATTGATAATAAATCCATTATTTCCATAATAACCCCCAGTGGAGAGAGTTATACTCTCAATGCTGATTCAAATACAAACATTGATAAGCCGCAAATGAAAATACTTAGGGCAAAAGATACAGTCTGGCGCGATGTTGCTACAGACACTGAAACAGATAAAAATTATTTAGCATCTGCTGACTCTAAAGCTCCTACAGACGATATCATCGCTGCAGGTTTAAAATTATGTACGGAGACTTAGAAAAAGCTCGGAAGGGGCTGGGAAGCATTTTACGGTATTGGCAAGCGTCTAATAATTGAGCGTTCACACTTGCTGATATTTAACCTATAATACGCTCATATTCGCAACTTTCTAAAGTCTTAGTGCCCCTATGAACCAGTCTTCTAATACCGATAAATTAAACGCTATAAGCCAAGTGGCTGAACCTGATATCGCCATCGAGCCCGTTTCACAAAATGATAAGCATATTCGTATTGTTAATACCTTTATGAAACGGCGTACGCACATGAATAAGAATGCCGAAATGGCTCTTACTGATCCAGAATTTGCGCATTATTTGGTCAATAATAGCTTCGGTGATGGCAATCTCGACGGCATCGAGGACTTGCGGGTGTTATTCGCGGATAGCCCTAATGGCAGTGCCGCTCCGCTTACTTTAGAGATTGGGTTTGGGCTGGGTGATTCATTCATCGAGATGGCCGCCGCAGAGCCGACGCGCAATTTCGTTGGCGTCGAAGTCCATGAGCCAGGTATCGGTAAATGCGCTTATATGGCAGGTACGCAAGAGCTAAACAATGTCAAAATCATTAACGGTGATGCTATTCAATTACTCAAGCAATTACCAGAAAACCATATCGACCGCATCCAGCTTTACTTTCCTGACCCATGGCAAAAGAAGCGCCATTATAAGCGCCGTTTTGTCAGTCCTGAGCGTATGGCGATTGTCACGCGCAGTTTAAAGCAAGGTGGCTGGTTCCATACGGCAACCGACTGGGAGCATTATGCCTTTTGGATGGTTGAGGTTTTAGATGGTTTTTCAGGGCTAACCAACCAAGCAGGCGCAGGCAACTTCACAGACCGCCCTGACTTTCGTCCAATGACCAAGTTTGAGCGCCGTGGTTTAGAGCGCGGACATGGTGTCTGGGACTTGATCTATATTAAAGAGTAAACGTTACCACGTTACCCTTAATGGTTTTTTGACAAAGCGGCTAAGATATCTAGCCGCTTTTTTGTACTATCGGTATCGCTTTTCCTCATTCTATCTAAATATATGTAGCGTTTAATTGGCTGAACCCTCTGTCTGAGGTGCTTTGAAGAATTTTATTTATCCAAATTAACAAAGCAGCAATATGTGAAACATAGCCATTTCGACGAAATTTACAGAAGAAGAAATAGTTGCATAATAGCAAAAATGTATAACTGAGTGATTTTCTGCTCCTACTTATCCATACAAACATTGATACTATAAGGGCTGCATGAGTTCTCCCCATAAGCTGTGGATAACCCTGTGTATAAGTCACCATTTGACAAGAATTTTCCTAGGCAGCTTAAAGGGTTAGGTAAAATCGTTCATTTTTTATACAATTTAAAAACCCTTAATATTCAATATCTTAGACATCATTTGAAATCATAATAATTTATTTTTAATATTTTTAAATATTATTCAATTATCAAAGATGTTTCACACACGACGAATAAACTTTGATTATTCGCTGTGGACAACTTATAAATCTATTGACAAACCACCCTGTTATCCGGTCTGAAATAACAGATAAATGCTAGCAT
Source organism: Psychrobacter sp. Sarcosine-3u-12 (assembly GCF_002836005.1). NCBI lineage: Bacteria > Pseudomonadati > Pseudomonadota > Gammaproteobacteria > Moraxellales > Moraxellaceae > Psychrobacter > Psychrobacter sp. Sarcosine-3u-12. Next base: position 235,286 of record NZ_PJBY01000109.1, on the reverse strand, counting down.
GGTTTGTATAAAGTCATCGTTGTTTATCACGCGACAATTAGTGTCGTTTAGCGTTTCCTAACCCTAAAGCCAGTCCTTGGATTTTGTTATAATTGCCTTATCTAATCAATAGTAGCACAAAGCATATGCTTTAATTAATTCACTATTGATACGCCAAAGCCTCCTATAATCATAGATGATTATGAACTTTTTTTTACTTATCTCATTATTTAATTTTACTGTATAGTAGAGTGATATATTAGCTATTACTTACTAATTACCACCTATTACAACGTCGCTAGCCTATTTAAAGGCTGAATCTTTCTTATGATTTAGGTCATTCCTATTATTAGCCTCACTACCCTAGCGTTATATAGTAGCAAAGACATCTTATTTACCATTTCAAAATAATTATTGAATAAAAGGAATCCAGTATGGACGACAATAAAGCCAAAGCACTCAAAGCAGCCCTCGGTCAAATCGAAAAGCAGTTTGGCAAAAACACCATCATGCATCTAGGTGACGACTCAGCCATTATGGATGTTGATGTGGTATCAACAGGCTCACTAGGTCTAGACATTGCGCTTGGTATCGGCGGTCTGCCAAAAGGTCGTATCGTTGAGATTTATGGCCCAGAAAGCTCTGGTAAAACGACTATGACGCTGCAGGCGATTGCAGAATGCCAAAAGCAAGGCGGTGTCTGTGCCTTTATTGATGCTGAGCATGCACTAGATCCCGTTTATGCGCGCAAGCTTGGCGTGAGAACTGATGACCTACTGCTTTCTCAGCCTGATAATGGTGAGCAAGCACTTGAAATCACCGACATGCTAGTGCGGTCTGGGGCGGTTGATATGATTGTCATTGATTCTGTGGCTGCGTTGACGCCGCGCGCGGAGATTGAGGGCGAAATGGGTGACTCGCACATGGGCCTGCAAGCACGTCTGATGAGCCAAGCGCTACGTAAAATTACCGGTAATGCCAAACGCTCAAACTGTATGGTGGTCTTTATTAACCAAATCCGTATGAAAATTGGTGTCATGTTTGGTAGCCCTGAGACCACGACTGGTGGTAATGCGCTGAAATTCTACGCCTCAGTCCGTATGGATATTCGCCGTATCGGTGCGGTCAAAAATGGTGATGAAATCATCGGGAACCAAACCCGTGTCAAGGTCATCAAAAACAAAATGGCACCGCCCTTCCGCCAAGCAGAGTTTGAAATCACTTATGGTGAAGGTACCAATCATTTAGCCGAAGTGATTGACTTAGGCGTTGAGATTGGGGCGGTTGGTAAAGCAGGCTCTTGGTATAGCTATGGCGATGAAAAAATTGGTCAAGGTAAAGCCAACTCTGTACTGTTCTTAAAAGAAAATCCTGCGATTGCGAAAGAGATTGAAGATAAAATTCGTGATGAAAAACTTGGATCGAAAAAAGAAGCCAAAGCAGCGGATACTAATGAAGCTGATGTAGAACTCGCTTCTGAACCTGTTCAATAACGGCTCCATTATTCACCGTTATCAATGATCATGACTTGTTATGAAAATTAAATTGTTATGAAAATTAAAACTCTAGCTGAAATACTTGCTGAATCGGACACCGATTCAGCGAGTAGTGCTAATACTAACTCAAAAAATTCTGCCCAATCTTCTAAGACTTCTCGGCATTCATCTAAAGACAAGCCTAAACAGTCGGCTAAAACACATAAGCGCTCGACCTACTCTCGTAAAGCTACTTCGTTATCTGATGACTCCAGCTTTGAGATAGAATCAGTTGACGCACCCCCTTCTACTAGAAAAAGCCCTACTAAATCCAAAAAGCGTAAAAAACGCTTTCACCCAGCGGCTAACTTTAGCCCTGAGCCTAGTGATGTGCCCGCTTATCAACCACCTGCAGCGCAAAGCATTAGAGAGATGCTAGCAGAGGTCAAACACAACGTTCATGGTGAGCAAAACGATAGCGCTGCTACTGGTGATGACAATAGATTTAATAAAGAATCAAATCACATAGCAGATGCAACCGCTACCACCACTTCTACGCATAGCGTAGTAGACAGCCATACAGATAACCTACCGGCGGCGCTTAAAGCCTACTTGCGTACCCCTGAACAACGTCAAGCGGATATTGATGCAATCAAAGCCGAAAGTCGCTTACGCTGGTTGGCGTTTTATTATTTATCGCGACGTGAGTATGGCAAGGCTGAGCTTAAGCAAAAGCTGCTCGATAAAGAGCAAGACCCAGAAAAAGTTGATGCGCTGCTTGAAGAGTTTGCAGAAAAAGGCTATCAAAGTGACTATCGCACTACCCTCATGCTGATTCGCGAAAATATCCGCAAAGGTCGTGGACGAGGACGTATCAAGCAGGAGTTTTATCGTAAAAAAATTGCCATGCCGGGTAATATTGATGAGCTAATCGATATGGCGAATGCAGAGTCAGAGGAGTTTAGCGAATTCGTAGATGACAGCGCTGACAATTTGGTCGATGGTGTCGATTGGCTCAAGCTCGCTGTTGCTGCTCGCACCAAAAAGTACGGCGACGACATTCCTACTGAGCAAAAAGATAAAGCGCGCCAACTACGGTTTTTGCAATATCGTGGCTTTAACACCGATATCTGCTTTGTGGCGCTCAACTACACGCTAGACACGTTAGATGAGCGCTTTTAGGATAGTGACTTATAACGATTGATTAATAATAGCCGAGCACCTTCCACCAAATCAGACCAGCACCTATCCAAATCACCAAATTGACCACACTCATTATCGCGCCAATACTCCACCATTCTCTTAACGTGACATAACCTGAGTTAAAGATAACAGGTGCGGTACCAGTCGCATAGTGGGTAAGCGTCATCATGATGTTCCCTGCTGCGGCCAAGATTAACGCATACAACATTGGCGGCGCACCTAACGTCAATCCTACTGCATAAAAAGCCGCAAATAGTGCGGTAATATGCGCGGTGGTACTAGCAAAGAAGTAATGGATATATAAATAAACCAAAGTCAAAATAGTCACGGCACCGATCCAGCCTACCCCAGTTGTACCAATCAGAGACTCAATATTGCTTGAAAACCAGCCTATCAAACCAAGCTCATTGAGATATGCTGCCATCATAATGAGCGCACCGAACCAAATAATGGTATCCCAAGCAGATTTCTCTTTTAGGATATCATCCCAAGTCAGCACACCCGTTAATATTAAAGTCGTTAGACCAATAAAGGCCGTGGTGGTAGCATCAACACTATATTCTTCACCTAAAATCAGTGCCGGTATATTTGCCCACAACAGCAGCATCAGAGCAAACACCCCGAGCATGATTTTTTCTTGGCGACTTATTTTGCCCATTTCTGCCAAATTGTCCTTGGCAAAACCTTTTGCATCGGGCGTGACTTTGACATCAGGTGGATAAACCATATAAATAACTAAGGGCATGATTACCAAGCACAGTATCCCCGGTACAAACATCGCTACTGCCCACGTCGTCCATGACAGCTGAATGTCACCGCCAGTCGCCTTATTAACTAGGTCTACGACTAAAGGGTTGGGCGCAGTAGCTGTAATAAACATACCAGAAGTGATAGGGTTGGCATGATAGTTAACCATTGCCAAGTAGCGACCAATTTTATTTTGCGTACCCTCTTCTGGAGTGGAATGAAAGCTCTGAGCAATGGACTTCATAATAGGGTGGATAATACCGCCGCCACGCGCCGTATTAGAGGGCGTAATGGGCGCTATCATCAATTCAGCCGCAGTCAAAGAATAAGCCACGCCGATCGTTTTTTTACCAAAAATAGAGATGAAATAATAGGCGATACGTCGACCTAGACCTGTTTTTATTAAGCCACGAGATATCATTACCGCGATACCAATCAGCCAAATTAGCGGGCTTGAGTAGCTTGATAAGGCATCGCTAATGGCCTGTTTTGGACTATCACTTGTCACACCCGTCAGTGCCACTAGAGTGACCGCAATAATAGCAATCGCTCCGATGGGCAATACCTTGCCTATAATAGCGACGATAGTGGCAATAAATAATGCCAACATGTGCCACGCTTCAGGCGTGACGCCAGTTGGAACGGGAATGACAAACCAAATAATCAAACCCACTAAAATAGCAATCGCCGCTTGGACAGGCTTAAATGGCATGAGTAAGCATCCTTATTGAGTCATTAATCTTATAAAGTTCTTACACCATCACATAGTCATATCTTATAGAATATTCGCACTATAATAGCTGCCATAAAACAAGACTGGATAGCTCGTTTAAAACTATTATAATATTTATATTACCCTTACGCTATTGTTTACCATTTTTAATATATCTGTTTAGATTGCAAAACAGATAAATGTCGCTAAAACTGGATTTATCATAGTGGTGATAAAAATTGGCAACAAAAAAAAGAGCATGCCATCAGACATACTCTTTCTTAATTAAATTTTTATCAATGCTGTTTTTTTAAAGTGGTTGTTTTAACGTGGTTATTTTAACGTATTTATTTTAACGTGCTCAGTCGACTCGATAACTGACCGATGATCTGATCAATCTCTTGATTGGCCTCAGCTTCGTTGTCTAGATTACCATTCGGAGTCAATTGATTCATCACTTCTGGGAGCAATTCGGCAAGCCCTTGACGCACTTCAGTCTCATTAGCCCCTGTCTTCGCGGCCACTTGCTGAATCTCGTTTTCATCAAATAATTGGTTAATCTCGTTGGGGTCTAAATTGTCGTTATCTTCATTATTACTCATCCAAGAGCGCACTTGATTGTCGTGACCCATACCTGTGATTTTCGATAGAGCAGCGCTTAAGCCGCCATTACGTTGAATCCAGCTCAATACCATGGGCATGAGGGCAGCAACCAGCATGCCTTTACCACCGCCAAAGCCGCTTCTATTACTCTTACCACCCAATACGCTGCCTAGGATATCACCCAAGCCGCCAGCACCAGAGCTCATACCACCGCGCTGATTGCCACCGGTGAGACTGCCCATAATATCGTCCAGACCAAATCCATTATCCGCCTGACGATTATACTGCTGTGGATTATAACCACCAGATTGACCACCGCCCAATACGCTACCTAAAATATCACCCAGACCACCCGTACGACGCGATGTCGACCCTTGGTTCACAGGATTACGCTGTGCATCATCTGGCGCCATGGCACTACGCGCTACTTGACTCACTAAATTCCCTAATAAGCTCATAACCTCATCCTTTTTTGTCGTTTTGTTTATTATCTTCAGCCGCTATGTTATTTGACTATAACCAGCAGATAACGTAAACGCTGAATATATTTTAATATAGCAAATCTATCTTACCATCGAGATAGGTGTTTTGTTATTGACCATATTGGCTTATGAAGGCTCATCTAAACCTAATATAACTCTATATAAACCACACCACGCTGTATCAATTAGTCGTTACAGCGCTCACATTTGCTAAAACATTTAATTCGCGCCATTGCTCAAGGCTCACTTGATCGCGAAATACGGTCAATGACATGGAACGCTGATAAGGCTCTTTAATCATAAAATCAAAGCTCATTGCCCAATGATGATGATGGACAGCAAGCAGTTGTGCTTGCCATAGCCCATCGCCTTGGCTCGTCCGTATCCTAAGTTGCCAATGTTGATCGATACGCTTATCAATTGGCGGCTGTGTGAGATGCAACAAAACTGGCCGTGACAGTGCCAGATAGCTGACGACGGCTGCCGTTACTATCAATATAAGTACATACTGCCACAACGCCAACGCAGCCAGCCATGCCAAACCAAGCATGACTAACGCCAAACCAAGATATAGTAAAGTACGCAAATAGCTGGCGGGCTTGATAGCAGTATCAATCCTTAGGGAGGTAATCATCGTCATATATGCAAATCCGCCATATGGGGAAAGCCGTTATAACTATCAGACTTTATCAGCTATCAATATAGACTTAACGACGCAAAAGAAACCTAAAAATATGAATGATTTTAAAATTGTCAAATTATCAAATTATTAATGTCAATGCTATGACACGTCTTTAGCATGACGCCATGTCTTAATTTTATTTACTAGTGCCCATATGCGGTCATCTTCTGGACGGTTTTGATTGGTAAAATAATCGAGTAAATCAGGATCTTCGTGAGTCAGCAGTTGGGCAAAGGTCTCTTGTTCAGTAGGCTCTGCGGTTAAGTAAATCTCTTTGACATAAAGGTCAATGTAGAAGTCTAACTCTTTTAAGCCGCGACGCGCTTGATAAATGATACGGCGCTGTTCATTGGTTGGCTCAGGCTGGGTCGTAGTGGTCATAGAAATGCTCTCATTATTTTAATAGGTGTTCAGATTAATATTAAGTGTTAATCATTGGCGCTAACTATCAAATATGCATATAGTGCAATAGCAGTGATTAGAGCTATTCTAGCATTGATTTTTTAGTGTTAATTTTTTAGTGTTGATTGTAGGCAGATAACTGCTGCCATAACGCCACAGCTTGCTGCATCATCGCGACATTATGAGTACGGATAATACTAGCGCCTTGTTGCAAGGCAAATATACCCGCAGCAACTCCGACTGTATCACGTTCTATTGCCTCAGTTGTAGCCACTGCTTCGATACCGCTTTTAGTTAATACTTCTGCTAAAAAACGCTTGCGAGAAATACCAAACATCATAGGGAAACCAAGACTTTGTAATTCTCCTAGCTGCGACAATAACGCGCAATGATGCTCGTAGTTTTTGGCAAAACCAAAGCCTGGGTCGATAATGATTTTCTCACGCTTGACACCAATGCTGACTACCTCATCGATACGGGCTATTAACTCTGCGCTAACGTCAGCGATCACGTCGTCATAGAGCGCCAGATTATTCATCGTCGTTGGCTCACCGCGCATGTGCATCAACATAACTGGTATATCAAGCTCAGCCGCTAGCGCTGCAGCACCCTCGCATTTGAGCGCTCGTACATCATTCCAAATATCAGCACCCGCCTCAACAGCTGCCCGCATAACGGTAGGATTACTGGTATCGATAGACAACCAAACTACATCGCCAAGTTGCTCTCTAATCGCTTTGACGACCGGTACAACACGCTGCAATTCCTCACTAGTCGCGACAATAGCAGCATTTGGCCGCGTAGATTCGCCGCCAATATCAATAATGGTCGCACCCGCCGCTATCATCTCTTTAGCATGAGCAAGCGCGCTATCAATAGCGTTAAATTGTCCACCGTCCGAAAATGAATCAGGTGTAACGTTAAGAATACCCATGATCTGAGGTCGCGATAGATCCAACATTTTTTCGCGACTAGAGACCGTATAAATAGGTAAAGGCTGAAATAATGACATAACCAATCCGTTGCAAATTAAGTTGATAAACACTGGGTCAGCACTTTATTTTTATCTCATGATATCAGTAAATCTGCTGCTGTTCTAAATGCTTCGTAAAATGATGACAATAAAAAAGCCCTCTATTAAAAAGGGCTTCTTATATTGGCTACTAATGCGCGATAAACTACATCGCTGGTAATGGTGGCGGTGTTGAACCCGTCGTTTTCACATTATCTTTAGCCAAATTAACTTCATTGTGCTGATATACTCTAGGCGGACGTGGATCTTCACCGGCTAAGATATCTTGCAGTTGATCACGGTCAATGGTCTCCCATTTCATCAAGGCATCAACCATCGCATGCATTTTTTCTTGATTACCTTCAATCAATTCGCGCGCGATATCGTATTGCTCTTCTAACATGCGGCGAACTTCGTCGTCAACTTTTTGCTGCGTTGCTTCAGAAATCGTACGACCACCGCCACCAAAGTAACCTTGTGAGTTGTCATCATCTTCATAGACCATGATACCTAAGGCATCAGACATGCCGTATTTGGTTACCATCGCCCGTGCCATTTTGGTTGCCCGTTCAAAGTCGTTTGAGGCACCCGTCGACATTTGATTGATAAAGACTTCTTCAGCGATACGACCACCAAATAAAATCGCAATATCACTGAGCATTTTTGATTTATACATGCTGGTTTGATCATGCTCAGGCAGCTGCCAAGTGACACCCAAAGCAAAACCACGCGGCATAATCGTCACTTTATGCACCGGATCGGTACCCGGTAGTAGCTCAGCCACTAGCGCATGACCTGCTTCATGATAAGCAGTGGCACGGCGCTCTTCTTCACGGATGACCATTGATTTGCGCTCAGGACCCATGTAAAGCTTATCTTTCGCATCTTCAAAGTCATTCATGTCAACGCTACGCTTGTTACGACGCGCAGCAAACAGAGCGGCTTCGTTCACAAGGTTGGCCAATTGCGCGCCACTAAAACCGGGCGTACCACGTGCCAAAGAGTTGGCATCAACACTAACGGTATTCGGCAGTTTTCTTAAATGTACTTTTAATATTTGTTCACGGCCTTTGATATCTGGCAAGCCGACTTGTACCTGACGGTCAAAACGACCCGGACGTAATAATGCCTTGTCAAGTACGTCAGCACGGTTAGTAGCAGCAATGACGATAACGCCTTCATTGCCCTCAAAACCATCCATTTCGACCAACAGTTGGTTCAGCGTTTGCTCGCGCTCATCGTTACCGCCGCCCATACCAGAGCCACGATGACGACCAACTGCATCGATCTCATCGATAAAGATGATACAAGGCGCGCTTTTCTTCGCTTGCTCAAACATATCACGCACACGCGAGGCACCGACACCAACGAACATCTCAACAAAATCAGAACCTGAAATTGAAAAGAACGGTACTTTGGCTTCACCAGCAATTGCTCTTGCTAGCAACGTCTTACCAGTACCTGGAGGACCTACCATCAAGATACCACGGGGGATCGTCGCCCCAAGCTTGGTAAATTTATCTGGATCACGCAAGAATTCGACCACTTCGACCACTTCTTCTTTGGCTTCTTCACAACCTGCCACATCTTCGAAGTTGACCTTGATTTGGTCTTCAGTCAGCATCTTGGCTTTTGACTTGCCAAAGCTCATTGGGCCGCCACCTTTACCGCCTGCACCGCCCTGCATATTACGCATAAAGAATAAGAACAGACCAATAATTAGTAGGATTGGGAAACTGGCTATCAGCAACTGCATCAGCACACTTTGACGTTTCGGTGCTGTGCCCTGAACCTCAACTTGGTTCTCGCGCAGTAATGGCATTAGTTGCTCATCAGCCACAGCTGGTCGAATGGTCTCAAATGATGAGCCATTTTTCTTTTCGCCGGTGATCTGTTCGCCATCAATTTCAACACTGGCTACCTGACTTTCTGACACAGCGGTCACAAACTCAGAGTAGTTAAGGCTATCTGGCTCAGACGATTGGTCAAAGCCGCTAAACACCAGCACCAAAACGCCGATTACCACCAGCCACAATAAGGTATTTTTTACCATGTCGCTCACTAGTTATTCCCATCCCTTACTTATTGGTGTGTCAACTTGACACGTGACGTCTATAAACGCATTGCTCATTAGTTCAATAACTGCCAAATACGAAACTTATCCTCATCAATGACATATAAATCTATCGTAAATGAGCCAGTAAAGCGCTTATTCTCAGACGACTTTGCTTAAAACATATGCTAGAAACAAAGTTAATATACCATGATATGTGGTGTTATCCTGCATAATTCAAGCAGGTTTTCCTTTTATTCAGTTAACGATTGTAGCGTGTTAAATCTTACATGAAGCTAGCTATATTGTGATGACTTATTCCAAATACAACGAAAGCAACTCATTGAAAGTAAAACTATTTAATGGCAATCCAAAACATCTCTTTCGAGCGTGGTCGTGAAGCGCCAGGCTTGATACTACGAATCTTACTAAAATCAAGCTGCATCTGCTTGCGTAATTCTTGTGTACCCTCGCCTTGAAACACTTTCATAATAAGCGCGCCACCTTCTGGTAAGGTTGCAAGTGCAAAGTCCACCGCCAGCTCGCACAAGTACATCATACGCGGCTGATCAATGGCACTATTACCAGCGGTATTGGGTGCCATATCGGAGAGCACCACATCGACCTGCCTGTCACCGACTTCTGCCATAATGCTGTCGAACACCTCAGCTTCACGGAAATCACCTTGGATAAAGGTAACATCAGGCAAAGTATCCATCGCTAAAATATCAGAGGCAATCAAGATACCTTGTTCCCCTACCAATTGGCCAGCAACTTGTGACCAACTGCCCGGCGCACTACCCAAATCAACGACCGTCATGCCTTTTTTGATAAGGTTGGTCTTTTCATTTATTTCTAATAACTTATAAGCAGCACGAGCACGATAGCCATCTTTTTGCGCTTTTTGGACATAATGGTCGTCAATATGCTCTTTCATCCAAGCACTGCTGCTTTTCGACAGTTTTTTGTTCTCAATACGCGTGGCCAAGATACCTGCTCCTATTACTCTTACTTTGCAAAGCTGCAATAAGCATCCAATCAACAGCCATTACGCTTATAAAACAGACTTAATATCAAGCCAATCAGGTTTAATACTCTGTTGATTGAGCGATTCATACATTTTTAGTCGTAAACTGCCTTAATTCTATTGGTTTAAACACTGCTTTATCAGACAGTAGCGTTTATAATGTGTTTATACATTCAGTTTAACATTTTCATCACGTAAAATCGTGCAAAATCCTGCTGATCTCATGCAAAATAGGCACAGATTATCTATAATGATCATTAACTGTTTTTGATAGTACACTCTTTTATTTTTACCAACACCTAGGAATTCTATGGAACTCGATAACGCTACAATTAAACGTCTAAAGGGCATCGGTCATGAGCTCAAGCCTATTGTCATGATTGGCAATAAAGGCATTACACCGACCATCACTGAAGAGATTGATCGTGCCTTATCGGATCATGAGCTGATTAAGGTAAAATTACCTGCAGGCACAAAAGAAGAACGCGATGTCATCGGTGCTGAATTGGCAGCAGCAGCCAATGCCTCTTTGGTTCATTCTATTGGGCGTATGGCACTATTACTACGCAAAAACCCAAATGCCAACCCTAAGCTATCAAACCTTGCCCGTCATGCGCAGTAGTATGTCATGCTCAGCTTGGTTTAAATAACTGGCTACCGTTTCACCAAAATAGCAGCTGAGCTATGATGATACAGCCTAAAAGCCGCGATGCAATCTGCTCGCGGCTTTTTTTATTGATATTCTTGAAAGCTAAATTAAAAGCTGACTTGAAATCAGCCTCGTAATACCTTTATTTGAACGTACTTTATCATATGGTAGTATCAAAGACCTTTTATCTCGTACCAACTTTTTGAGTCATAGAAAATTATGAGCCAGACCTTTAACCTTTGTATCGCCACTGAAACCCTAGCCAATGATGCGCAGCAGCTTAGCGTAAGTACGGACACCCTACATGATATTCGAGTGGTCGTGCACGCGACCATCGTACAGCAGCCAACGTTGCAACTACAGTTAGCCTATCAAATTACCCTACCCACTCAGTCTTTAGCCGATCAATTACATTGGCCGACTTGGGAGGAAACACGCGTTGGCTTTACTGATTATTTGTGGGAGGAGAGCTGCCTTGAGTGTTTTATTGCTGGTAGCGCTTTGGATCAGGATAGTGCTGATAGTAGCAGTACAGCGGCTTATATTGAGGTCAATGCCAGCCCAGATGGTCGTTATGCGCTTTATCAGTTCGAAAGCTATCGAAATCCTGCGACGCTACCGCCACCCCCTTTATTATTAGCAAATGGGCGTACATGCGCAAAGATTGACTGGATTGATCACCCAGATTTACAGATGCCGTCAGTCGGCGTTAACCGCGCTCATAATTCATCAGCAGCGCACACATTATATAATTACAAGCGAACCTTTAGTGTACCGATAAAAGAACGGTCTAGCCAAAATTTTGCTATTAGCAATATGGTCGTTGAGCACATACATCCCTGCGTCATTTTATGGTTTGGTGAGACTGCTTTATATTTCGCACCCAGTCATGCTTCTCCGCCTGACTTTCACAATCGTCGCTACTGGACTAGGTTTGATTCTAAAGCAGCCTTACTTAACCAGCTAGCATCATCGATAGCAACTGAACGATAATGCTTATCTAGGGCGTGTCCTCATTTTAAAGATGGTTATAAAAACGAGGTAAATTGCAGTCAAGCAAGGAAAAGAGTGCAGATAATATCGAGATATTACCTAGCTATTTGACGATATTTTGGTAAGACTTAACCATTTTTAGCTCATTTAGAGCCCTATCAGTTAAATTGAGGACAAGCCCTAATCCCATTTTTGAACAAAAAAAACCCAGTAATGTCATTAAGAGCATTACTGGATCTGGAGAAAACGATTTACTTAAAACTCGATGTACTTGACGCTTGTAGTCGATAAGATAATTCGGGTATCAGGAAGGCGCATAAAAATATTACAAATAGTAGCCTAAACAAGCCTGATACCGTCTCTCATTTATACAGGATTGACTATATTAGTCAGCCATCGCAAGGTAGATACCACGGTCTGATGCATCATCAACGTATTGCGAATCACGCCATGTCGTATAGTTATAGACGCCGCTGTATGGGCTGATGCTGCTTTGACGGAAATCAGAAACCCAGTCAGAACCATCAAATATTTGAATATGACCATGCGGATGCTTTGAGCTGCGATCATATACTACAACATCGCCAACTTGGGGTGGCATGTTGTTGCTGATTTTGCTAAAGCCTGCACTGCTGAGTGTGCCACGGCTAGCATACTGATACGCTGAAGGATTCGGGGTGAATTCATAACCGGCTGATTGTAAAGCCTTACGCACATAACGAGCACAGTAACCAGAGCTTCTTGATAGTGCCACGCTTGAAGCACGTGCCGCTGCGATAGCAGGAGCAGAATAGCGATCTGGAATTTTACTCGCTTGCTGCTGGCGCTGCTCATAAGACAAGCGACTGGTTAGCGAGGCAAGCTGATATTCTTTTTGCTTGGCATGGGCGCTTAAATTGTCAATGGCTTGACTGATCTCGTCATTGCTAGAAACATAAGCGCCGCTATTGGTGCTATAGATGTTGCGACTAGAACCGTAGTTCGCAGAAGCAGAGATATTGGTGATGGTATGACTCAAGGTATTATTTGGTTGAAAGGTGGTTTCGGCAGCACCACTCGTTTGTGCTATGCCCATTCCTAGTACTGACAAAATTAATAAAGCTTGTTTCATAAATTTACTACCTATTTGTTAATACAAGACTGCTCGTCATCCGTAACGAAGCATCAATTAGTTTAGAGGACATAATCATCAAATAAACATGATAAAATCCTTAATACAACAGCTCACTCTTCTTTCTACAGTCACTAACGCTGGTTTCTTTGGCAGCGCGGTCATCTGCTTTATAAATCGTTTGCTATCCATCCCATATATACTGTGTTTAATATGAATATCGATTTTGTCACCTACTAGATGAGTCATTACGATGTCAAAAAAACAGCCTAATCGGCTTGCCCAGCTTATTGATCATCAAGCTTTTGCTGGTAGCGCACTACCTCAAACCCTTGCTGACAATATGCGTCTATATATTCAGGCGACCGCTGAGATAAAAGAGCTTCTAGTAGATTGTCTACCAGAGGAAATTCTTAATACCTGTTGGGTCGTTGGCTTAACTGCTGAGCAATTAACACTCAGTGTGGGCTCAATGACTGCTGCTAATCATATTCGCTATTTACAGAACGCTTATTTGCAAGTATTAACAGAGCAGTCAATTACATTTAAACAACTCAAGCAAATTCGCGTCATTGTAGCGAGAATATCTGCGGATAGTCCTTCTTCTAAAAAACTATCTGCGTTATCAGCAACCTCATCAAAGTCTCGCAAAGCCAATGAAAATCAGGCTCTTAGCCAAAACACAAAGCGGACTATATCACAGGCTGCAGAGCATGTCACCACTGATGAAAAGCTCAAAAAAGCACTTTTACGTCTGGCCAATCATTAAAAATCTTGAGTTCTACCTGTAAAGTTATGTAACTATTTTCGGAAAACAGCGCCCTTACGCTAGGTTTTTGTAATGACGTAAACAAAAAAAATCATCTGTTAGTCGCATTCACGTTGTGAAGGTAACTAACAGATGATTTTTTTGATTATCTACAACGTCGGTATTATCTACGCTAACGTTATATTATTTAGAAATACTAACTTATATATTCATTTATAAGAATATAAATTAACTATCCTTATAACCATTTTATGTAATATTGCGTAAATGTTTCGATACTTCGTGTATATTCCTGTATTCATCCTTCAACCGCTAGGCCTTTTAGGGGTAAATATTCGATAGGACAGGTTACATTGTCATCAAAAGTTACAATTTCAAAGCTGTCAGGATTGGATAATATTTCACGTATCAACAAATTGTTTAAGGCATGACCAGATTTATAGGCATTAAAACGACCCAGAATTGGATAACCAATCAGATATAAATCGCCTAACGCATCCAAAATCTTATGGCGCACGAACTCGTCATTGAAACGTAAACCTTCTTCGTTAAGGATATTGGCTTCATCGATGACAATCGCATTTTCCATACTACCGCCCAACGCCAAGTTGTTTTGACGCAGAGCTTCTATATCGCGTAAAAACCCAAAAGTACGGGCTGAGCTCAGCTCTTCTATGAAGTTTTGCGTAGAGAACTGCAGCTGGGCATGTTGAAAATTCTTGTCGATAGCAGGATGATCAAAATCAATTTCAAAGTTTAATTCAAAGCCTTCATAAGGACGTAACTCTGCCCATTTATCCTCTAATTTTACTCTGATTGGTCTCAAAATCTTAAGGAATTTCTTTAAGCCTTCTTGCTCACAGAAACCCGCTTGCATTAGTAATGCGACAAACGGTGCAGCGCTACCATCCATAATCGGTATCTCTGAGGCGGAAACACGAATCAATAGGTTATCAATGCCAAGTCCGGCAATCGCACTTAATAAATGCTCTACCGTACCTACCCGTGCCCCTCCAAATACTAGATTGGATGACATCATGGTGTCCTGCACTAAGAAAGCACTGGCTGGAATCGGTTGACTACCTTCGATATCTGAGCGCTCGAAAACAATACCAGTATCGACTGGCTGTGGATGAAACTCTAAATCAACAGGCTGACCACTATGGAGACCGGTACCTGTAACGGCTATCGCTGCTTTTATAGTTCGTTGGTTCATGGCTGTTTTCCCACATATTTTGTTACAATTGACCTAGTGTACCATTACCCGTACCCAATTCGCCATAGTTAAAAAGCGTTAATTTGCTTATGTCTCTGATTGATAACTCTTATCGTAACTTTGTTATTCAAGCAAATTATATTTAATAAACCTATAAATAACTATAGGAAACAGTCTGTTAAGAATAAATTTTGCTTCACTGCACCTTGTTCGAGACATATTATCAATAAGGGCTTTAGTATTAGTAGCTAATGTTCATAAAACCCCTACCACATGCACATCTCGATTTCGTAAAAAACATATAGCCAGTCAAAAGTAATATCGAACCATCACGCACTGCTGATATCGTCGCGTTTTTAGGATATTTTGACTATACCTTATAAACAAGCACAAAAAAGCCAGCGACATAGCACTGGCTTTTTATAATCACTAGAAGTAAACAACAACTATTTGTTTTGTTGACGCTTTAGATAGTCTTGGATACTGTTGGTCTTGGTTTTAGGCTGCTCTTGTGTCGGATTTGCGCGAGCCAGACTATCTTGATGCAGTTGGGCTTGCGATTGCTTTTGACTGTTTAACGCGCTGGTATGCAAGTTAGGATCAACAGGCTGCGTGCTATTCACCGAAGGTACAGGCTGCTCAACAACTTCAGGCTCTTCACCCGCGTGTTCATCTAAGGTCAAGCCCGTTGCGATGACAGTGACATGCAAATCATCACCCATTTTTTCATCGATAACAGAGCCGTAGAAAATATGAGCATCATCGATATCAGTAATTTCTTCGACGATTGCACTGATTTTGCTCATTTCATCCAATGACAAAGACTCAGATGAAATCACGTTAACCAGTAGACCTTTGGCATTCTCTAAACGTAAATCATCAAGTAACGGTGATCTGATGGCTTTTTCAGTCGCTTGACGCGCACGATCGTCACCGCTGGCACGGCCAATACCCATCATCGCATGACCTTTGGCAGTCATTGCGGTGCGAATATCGTTAAAGTCAATATTGATCATACCTTCGCTGGCGATGGTTTCAGCGATACCTTGCACGGCGTGTAATAACACATCGTCCGCTTTTTTGAACGCATCTTGCATAGAGATATTGCCATAAACGCTCATCAACTTATCATTAGGAATGGTAATGATAGAGTCAACGAAGTTGGTCAACTGCTCAATACCTGCTTTGGCCGCCTTGATACGTTTACCGCCTTCGAATTTGAAAGGTGTGGTCACAACAGCGACCGTCAATACTTCCATCTCTTTAGCAATACGAGCCACGACTGGTGCTGCGCCCGTACCCGTACCACCGCCCATTCCAGCGGTAATAAAGACCATGTCAGAATGTTCGAGTAACGCGCGGATCGCTTCTTCTTCGCTCTCTGCTGCTTCACGTCCGACTTCTGGATTGGCACCAGCGCCTAGACCACGGTTCGTTTTTGCGCCCAGTTGTAACTTATGCGGTGCTGTCAAACGATCAAGTGCTTGTTTATCCGTATTCGCACAGACGAACGTCACACCTCTAATCCCTTGTTGTACCATATGTTCAACAGCATTACCGCCACCACCACCCACACCGAATACTGTGAAGCTTGCTTGGCCGTTATTTTGAAGCTGGTTATCATCTGGCATGGTGTATTTTGACATAAAAAAGATTCTCCAGTTGCAGATAGCGTGATGGTCGATACATGCTAACGCACTCATATGACGCGCTATCGACTTACTATATATAAATGTATTTAAATAAAACAGGGCTATGGCTTAAATCGTTAAGCTGGGACAAAAATATGTCGTCATTGCTCAGGGTATTACTTTCAATGTTACTTTTAATACTACTTTATGCATTTAATTTCGGTATATCTTTCAGAAAATCAACGCTTATTGTATAGCCATTCTTTGTATAAACACGTTTTTATATAAACGTCTTCATACAAACGTGTTTGATAGCTAAACTATAGTATCTTTTTGAGCACACTAGCAAAACGTTGCCCTGCGCTTTGAAAGACGCCAGTCACTCTATTTTTTTGAAGCGCTTCCGGCTCGCTTTTTTCACTGTGGCGAAACTGCTCGCTTTGACTATATAGTAATGTACCAAATGCTGTTTGATAAGCGCGATCATTGACCTGAATATTCAGCTGCTTAAAGGACTCGTCATTATCAAAATGATTATAAGCACTGATCGCCGGATGAGTATTGGTCATCACCACTGGCATTTTTAGCAACTTCTTAGCAAAGGGTATCATACCTTTGATAGCACTACCGCCGCCTGTCAGCACGATACCTTTGTCGATATAGCTAATCAAATCCGCTTCATGCAGTTGACGCGCCACTTCAGTAAAAATCTGCACATAACGCGCTTCGATAATACGGGCTAAATTATAAATACCGATATTAATCTCGTCGCTGGTCCCTTGCGGTTTAAAAATAAAGAACGAGCTAGGATCGACACTATTGACATCAACCGTACCATGCGATTTTTTAAGTTTTTCAGCTTCTATCATTGATATGCCAACATCTGCTGAAATATCCATCGTCACTTCATGGCTGCCTGTGGCGATACAATGTGTAAAGATCAGCTTGTTTTCTTTGTAGACACAAATACTGGTCGTACTCGCGCCAATATCGACCAAGCACACACCCTGCTGACGCTCGTCGCTCATCAGGCTATATTCTGCACTGGTCACTGCATCGAAGACAATATGATCGATACCAACATCACAGCTCTGTAATAATTTTTGGATATTTTGACGGCTGGCGACTGGCATCATCATCATGTGATACATCACGCTGATATTATGCGCCACCGTTTCGATCGCATCGTCGACCATAAAGTCTTGTTCATCGACATAGATACCTTGCTGACAACAATGCATCAAATAATAGTCTGAAGATAAGTCGCGTGATTTGGCATTGGATAAAGCCTGTACCATGTCTTTGGCACGGACGACTTCGTCCTCTACTCTCACTTCGCCAGCACTGTTTTTGCTAAGTAGCTCAGGCGTCGCTAGGGTCAACCACACACTATGCACCCGGCAATTAGCAGTATCTTCTGCTTCTTGAATGGCTTGTTTGATAGCGCCTTGCAAGCGTTCACGATGTTTTATTTGACCTTGATAAAAGTCACTATTTTTAACTTGCCCCACACCCATGATACGAATGTCTTTTGCAGAGACAACGCTGCCAATAACGACATAAACTGCCGTGGCACTTAGATGGACAACAACCAGATTTTCAGTATTTTTCATGGTACCAGACAAATTATCGCTAAACAGGAGACCAAATGACGTCCCCATTAAATCATTAAAAAAGCGCTATTACTACGCTGTTATATCCTACTGTACGTTCAATTTTGATGCTTATACAATACTTCTGCTTACTTATTATTGACTGTGTTTTCTGACTGTCAATTATTTTGCTGCTTCGGCTTCGGGTTGTGCCATATTCCAAGCAATGGTAAAACCGTTTTTGTAACGTAAATCGACCGACTGTATCTCTTTTCGGCGGTTACTTAACTGATTACCTAATAATTGACTTAGATTCAGCAGTTTTTGTGCGGTGTTTTCATTGTCAACAATGACGCGCTGACCATTATCAAAACGAATGAGCCACGTCATTCTTGGTGACAGAATAATATCAGCGACTTGCATATCAAGTGGCGCATACCAATCATTGATTTGCTGCATTTGTTGCATGATAACCGGTGCTTGCGTTATCTCACCTTGTAACGTAGCAAATTGCGCTTGTGTCAAATCTCTACTGTCAGCGGGAACAAAAACAGCCCCTTTTGCATCAACCAAACGCTCGGTACCAAAATTAGCAACTGCTTGCTTGGGAAGTGCTGTGACGACGATACCACGTTGCCAATCCCGAGACACACTCACTTGGTCAACCCAAGCAAGGCCAGTAGTGATGTCCCTTAGTGCTTGTAAATCAGACGTAAAAAAACTGCTGACTTTCTGTTGGTTCATCACTTGCTGTAGTGCTCGATACTGAGCGACTGTCAAACCTTGATTGCTGACATGAATAGCTGCTGGAGGTGCATCGCGTAGGGCTTTGCCACCCATAATCAATATAAGCACTAATAAACCCAACACCAGTACCATAAAAAAATATCTGACCGAAGTCGGTACTTGGAAGTTAGATTTTGGGCGACGGGTTTTATCACTCATCAAGTCAGTTACGTCGTTGACAGTTTGAGCCATAATGACCTTTGTCCCTATTTTGCATAAAACTATTTGCATAAAGCCAATAGTGCGTTCTATTAAAAGTTAATCTGCATCACGGACGCAGAGAATGACGGATTGAATATGTTAGCAAAATATTTAGCGAAAATGAGTGATATAACCCTGTTATCTGATTTCAAACGTAACATTTTTCTCATTTTATGAAGAACTTATAACATATACTCATAAAACAACATAAATATCACTAAAACGATTCAATAATTACAATATTAACGTATTTTGCGGTCAAACAATAGCCTAACCCTTACTACTAACAACGAATTTACACAAGTTTACACGAAGCTGTGGTATAGCAGGGCTAGCGATACATTCATTTCTGCTTATATTCATAAATATTCAATAATGTCAGTATCTATTTGACGATTATTTTTACCCATTAATAATCACTTTTCAAACTTCTATAGTATCAATAGCGATTATCACAAACTGCGTTATGAATATTAAGCCAGACAAGAACATTTAAGCTGAATCTACCAACTGTTTATAATGTTTGCGTAAGGATGTGCCAGCACAGCGTATTGAAATCCATACCACGCGCCTTAGCTGCCATCGGTACCAAACTATGACTGGTCATACCCGGGACGGTATTAATCTCAAGCAACCAAAAGTTACCTGCTTCGTCCTGCATAGCATCGATACGCCCCCACCCTTTGGCATCAACAGCACGGAATGCAGCAAGGCTCAAATCTTGTAAATGCTTTTCATCAGCGTCACTTAAGCCGCACGGAATATAGTAGCTGGTATCGTTACGATTGTATTTGGCTTCAAAATCATAGAAGTTGGTGATATCAGCAGGCTCAAGACGAATGACCGGATAGGCTTCGTCATCGATAATAACAATCGTAAACTCGCGACCAGTAATCCAGCGCTCAGCCATGACAGCATCACCGCACTGTACCGCTGTTGCATAAGCCGCCGGCAACTCGTCCAAGTTATTAACCTTGGTCATGCCAATACTCGAACCTTCATGAACGGGCTTGATAATGAGTGGCAGACCTAGCATATTGACCACTTGCTGCCAGTCGGTATCGGCCGTCAATAGTGAAAATGGTGCCGTCGCTAAGCCGCAGCCTTGCCACAATTGCTTGGTACGAACCTTGTCCATGCCCAGCGCTGATGCCAAAATGCCTGAACCTGTCTGCGGAATATCAAACCATTGCAACACGCCTTGTAGCAAACCATCTTCACCGCCGCGACCATGCAACACATTAAACACGCGATCATAATCACGCAGCTCAGTAATGTCCTGATGCTTAGGATCAAAATGAGTGGCATCAACGCCTTGGTTTTGTAGCGCTTGCAAGACAGCGGCGCCACTGTCTAACGACACGCTGCGCTCATTGCTACTGCCACCATAAATAACGGCTACTTTACCAAACTGGCCAGCATCTTTTACTTCGCTGTTGTTATTGCTTAGTTCTGCCCTATCATTAGCGACTTTATCACTTGCAAGCTTGTCTTGCTCCGCTTGAGCCGCCGCCGCTAGTGCTGTCTCTGGGTTGGTAATCGTTGCTTTACCTTCAACATTATCGCTGGCTTTATGAAGGTCGTTTGCATTTTTTTGGTGATTATTGCTTGTCATAAGGATAGTTCCTAGAATTCTTTTTAGCTTATTAGATATAAAGGTTATTGGCGGCCAAATCGACTGCTATCTGGCCCACATTACCCGCACCTTGGGTAATCAGCATATCATTGGCTTTTAGTAAACGCTGCATGACCGGTGCTAAATTGTCCTTGTCAATAATCGTCGGTTCAACTTCACCGCGCAGCCGAATGCTACGTGCCAATGACTTGGTATCAGCACCAGTAATCGGGCTTTCACCTGCTGAATATACGTCTAATAATAATAGCTCATCTACGCTGGAGAGTACTTCGACAAAATCATCAAAACAATCGCGGGTACGGCTATAACGGTGCGGCTGAAACATCATTACCAAACGACGCTCAGGGAAGCTTTGACGCGCCGCTTTAATCGTCGCGTCGACTTCTTTTGGATGATGACCATAATCGTCAATCAACAACACGTCACCATCATCGATACTGACAGAGGCATGCTGCTCAAAACGACGACCCACGCCTTCGAATTTTTGCAAGGCGCGTTTGATGGCCTCGTCATCGACACCTTCATCTGTCGCCATGGTAATAGCGGCAAGCGCATTGTAGACGTTATGAGTACCAGGAATATTAAGGGTCAAACGTAAAGGCTCGCGGTCACGGCGCAATACGGTAAAGTGAGTTTTTGTGCCCTCTGTCACCAAGTCAACGGCCTGTACATCGTTAAAAGGCTCAAGCCCAAAGGTCAATACGGGACGACCAATATCATCAATCATCGCATATAATTCTGGGTCATCACCGCACACGACGGCCAAACCATAAAACGGCATATTTTGTAAAAACTGAATATAAGCGGCTTTTAATTTGTCAAAACTATTTTCATACGTTTCCATATGGTCTTGATCGATGTTGGTCACAATTGCAGCCATCGGATGCAAAGACAAAAACGAGGCATCAGACTCATCGGCTTCTGCTACTAAGAAACGGCTGCTACCCAGTGCGGCATTTTTGCCAGAAGCGTTCAGCTTACCACCAATCACGTAGGTAGGATCGAGCTGCCCTTCTGCCATCATCGTAGTGAGCAAACTGGTCGTTGTGGTCTTGCCATGCGCGCCGGCCACGGCAATGCCATGACGATAACGCATTAATTCACCCAACATATCGGCGCGGCGTACCACTGGCAGACGCGCTTCAAGCGCTGCTTTTACTTCAGGATTGCTGCGATCAATCGCTGACGATACAACGATGACATCCGCATTGGCAATATTTTTGGAATCGTGACCTATCGATATCTCAATACCAATCTGCTGTAGACGGCGAGTCACCAGGCTATCAGCAATATCAGAACCGCTGACTTGATAGCCCTGATTCTTCATCACTTCTGCGATACCGCACATCCCCGAGCCGCCAATACCGACAAAATGCAAGTGCTGAATACGGCGCATCTCTGGTATTTCGATCAAACGCTTAGGTAAGGCTTTCGCAGAAATAGACATAGGGTTTTCTCTTTATGTAAGGCTAATGAAATTTGCTAAAGTAAAAAATCGCTGACAAAATTAATGCTAAGACCGACGCTTATAATGCTTGCCAGATAATATCAGCGACTTGCTGGCTGGCGCGGCGATTGGCGAGCGCATGGCCTTTTTTGGCCATCGTCAAGCAGGTTTGTCTATCCAGTACAGCAAGCTCATCACTTAAACGCTTCGCTGTCAGCTCAGACTGCGGTAATAAAATCGCTGCCTCGTGTGATGTCAAGGTACGCGCATTCGCTGTTTGATGGTCATCAACGGCATGCGGTAGCGGCACAAAAATCGCAGCGATACCGACGTTTTGGATTTCGGTAACGGTCAATGCGCCTGCGCGGCAAACAATCATATCCGCCCAATTATAAGCCGCTGCCATGTCATCGATAAAGGGCTGTACGGTAAAGTGATGCGCACTTAAATTCTCACTATCATAAGCCGTTTGCGTGGCTGCGTCGTTATTACGACCACACTGATGACGCACTTCAAAAGGACGGTCTATTAATGCCAGCGCTTTTGGTACGATTTCGTTTAAAACTTGCGCACCAAGTGAGCCGCCTACGACCAACAACTTAAGTGGTGAGCTATCAGTGACATCATAACGCTCAGTCGGTTCGGCAACCCCCGTAATGGCGTTACGCACTGGATTGCCAACCGTTTCAAGCTTAGCATCAAGCTGACTATTCGCAAAGGTATTCTCAAATGCTTGTAATACTTTAGTGGCCATCTTAGCCAAATAACGATTACTCATACCAGCAATGGCATTTTGCTCGTGAATAATCAGCGGTGTTTTGGTCAGACGCGCCGCAATCCCACCGGGTGCAGTCACATAACCGCCAAAGCCAACGACAATATCAATCTGATTGTTGCGAATGACTTTGATGGCGGCCATGGTAGCTGAGAGTAAGGTAACCGGCAATTTTAGTAAGCGCCCTAGCCCTTTACCGCGCAGGCCCTGCATATCGATAGCATGAAACTGATACCCAGTCGGCGCAACCAAGCCATTCTCCATACCGTTTGGCGTCCCTAACCAATGGATAATAGCACCGCGCTCGGTTAGTGCTTCGGCCACGGCAAGCGCTGGAAATACGTGCCCACCTGTGCCAGCAGCCATCATCAATATATGCGGTGTTTTCATGAACGTCTGCCTATCTTTTCTTTATTTATATGAAGGGTTTGTCAGCCTGCAGTCATATCGATCGTTAGAGAATACTGACACTGTAAAAGCCCGCATAGTATAGAGGAAATCAATGTCTTATATACAGTAATTTCTGGTTTACCAATAACAAAAATCCAAGCCGTGAGCAATCGCGACTTGGCTTTGTTGATGACTTAGATTGAAGGGTAAAACGTCAATGCTTAACGGCGTTTTAAAATACGAGTTTTACCCAGTAATGAGATGCCTTTATAGCCACGTAGCTTCAGCGTATCGCCTTGTAATTCTGCTTTTCCAGAAAAGGTTCTGCCAGTCTCTGGCTCAATACCGCTACCATTGACATATTTATTAGGATCGTTAGCATCTGGCTCTAAATCCCACAGCACCGTCGCTCCCGTCAAAGGCTTGTTTTTAAATTTACCTTTACATTCATCACAGACTTTTTTATTTTTGGCACGAGGGTCCAAAATCTCAACAATTTTGGCCGAAAGCTTACCGTTGCTTTCAGAAAACCTTAACACCGCATCGGGATTACCACTATCGTTGTAAGTGGTCCATTTGGTATTGTTGAGTTGGTCTGCTGCACTGGCACTAAAACCCAATGCTAGGCCTGCGGTAAGTAAGAGTGATTTTGCAAATGTATTCATAGTACGTCCTTGTGTTATGAAAGAGTTGATACAGTGCTTGGTATCATCTTATAGCTCGATAATACTGTCCTATCATATAAAATTATGATAAATAATCAAGATATCTTAGCATAATTATTAGGTTTTTTATGAACATAAGTTTCTTTTCAATCACTCTTTTCTTACTACTAAAGCTTGATAGCTTTACAGTTTAATAATTATAAAGGTTAATGACTATTTAGCTCAAATAACTGTTTATTTGAAATAGCTATTGAACTTAGACAGCCAATTTATTTTCAATCGCTACGATAAAGTCTGTACCAATATCGGTGCCACATTGGTCATCAATCTCACGTACGCAAGTTGGACTAGTGACGTTAATCTCCGTAATACGGCCACCGATTAAGTCTAAGCCGACGAACATTAGTCCTTTTTCTTTGACGATTGGCGCGACCACTTCTGCGACTTGACGCTCAACGTCAGTCAGCGGCATAGCCACACCGCTACCGCCGGCAGCCAGATTACCACGGGTCTCGCCTTTGGTAGGAATACGCGCCAAGCTATAATCGATTACCACGCCATCGACGATTAGCACGCGCTTATCGCCTTGTTTGATCTCTGGTAAATAACGCTGTGCCATAATTGGCAAGGTCTCAAGCTCAGTTAATATCTCCAGCGTCACTCCAATGTTTGGGCTATCAGCAGTCAAACGAAAAATACCAGTACCGCCCATACCATCTAACGGCTTGACGATAACGTCTTGCTGTTCAGCGATAAACTTGCGAATATGCGCTTGTTTACTGGTCACAATCGTTGGGCTCATATAGTCGCTAAACCAAGTTGCAAACAATTTCTCATTACAGTCGCGAATTGCTTGTGGGTCATTGATCACCAACACACCTGCCGATTTGGCATGATCGAGCATATAAGTCGCATAGATAAAGCGCATGTCAAACGGGGGATCTTTACGCATCAAAATCACGTCATAGTCGCTGACGGACACTGTCGCCTTGTCGCCTAGCGTATAAAAATCTTCAGGATTGCGTGCAACGGTTACTGGCTGCGCATCTATCATCAGCTGCCCACGATCCAACCATAGATCATGTATTTGGCAATAGCCCAGTGTGTGTCCTCGATCTTGTGCTGCCCACATCATCGCAAGGCTGGTGTCTTTTTTATAATTAACCCGCTCGATAGGATCCATAATGACGAGTATTTTTAGAGATTTTTTTTGCTTTTCTTGGCTCATGATAAGGCTCACTTACGTTATATTATTATTAGAATAGATTCAAACTTCAGTACCCAACTATACACCGTACTGCGCGCGGTAATGCTGCATTTTTGCCAGTTGCGTCGCATCTTTATACTGACCGCTTTGTACGTCATGGTCATCCGCTAAATAGCTGATTAAATCGTCGATATCGACGAGTGCACGTACTGGTACTTTTAGGGTCGCAGCAAGCTCTTGAATAGCAGAATGATCGCTTTGGCCTTTTTCTTTACGATCGAGGGCCACTATAATACCGGCCACACTAGCACCTGCTTGCTCTAAAATATCGACCACTTCGCGCATCGCTGTGCCCGCCGTAATCACATCGTCAAGTACCCAAACGGCTTTGCCACTGACATCAGCACCTACCAAATTACCCCCTTCACCGTGGGTTTTGGCTTCTTTACGGTTATAACCCCATTCGGCATTAATGCCATGATGCAGCCATAACGCTTGCGCGGTTGCAGCCACAAATGGAATGCCTTTATAGGCCGCACCAAAAATGACCAGCTCTTGCTGCTCTGCACCGTTATTGTTAGCTGCCATCTGTTCGGCCATTTTCTCAGCCAAAGCATCTGCATAACCACGTGCTAGTAATGACAACATCTCACCCGTTGCCAGCAAGCCAGCATTAAAAAAATACGGACTGATACGACCAGACTTGAGCACGAACTCACCAAACTTCAGGACTTGGTTGTCTAAGGCCAATTGAATGAATTGATGAGATGAAAACGTGGAGTCTTGAGAGCGTGCTACGTGAGACATTATGACATTCCTATCAGCAAAAAGAGGGGCGAAAAACTGGCATTATTGTACGCATTATTGATCAGCTTGACCAACCATTGATCTCATAATCCTGCATATTGGCATAGCGAGTCAGTAAGCCACTACGTGATGAGACATTAAAATAGCTTTGGCCATCGTTCCGTACTTGTATCTCCCAGCCTAAATGATAAGCGGCAACAATGATATGCCCAGCAAATATGCGCATCTGACGATAAGCATGGCGCTGGGCGGGCTCACAAACAATTTGGCTAAGCAGATAGCTGCGTACATGCTGACAGATTTGCGCAGCGCTATAGCTATGATTGATGCTTTTGCGCGTACTACATTGCTTTAGGGCATGAACGGCGACACTACACGCCATAATATCCGTCGCCAAACTGCCCTCGCCTGTCTCAAACTGCTGCGGCTGCAAAACCACTTGCCAATCATCGGCATAGAGGCTGTTGAGTAATTCATCAGGATTATAGCGTTTGGTCAATGCACGCAGCGACGCTGAAGTGCTTTTGGTGCTCTTATTAATCTTGTTCGGATCGCTCTGTAGCGGACTATCCGCAAGCGTAAAACCGTAACGATGCAGTTTTGGATAAGCACGAAGTACTTGCTGAATATCTGACATGTCCAACAAAGTCATATCGGTTAATGGCGATAATAATGGCTGCTCGCTATGATTGTGATAAAAGCTGTCGGGAAACTCAACAAGTTGGGCGGCATTGAGTAATGACAAATGCTCAGTCAGCGCCTCTGAGGCAATAAGCGCCCACTTCGATAGTGTCGCCTCATTAGGCTGATAAAAGCGCGCAGAATTCCCATAAAGCCGTCGTAATTGACCATTTAAGCGTCGAGCAGGTTCTGGGATATCACTTAACGGACGTGCAGGATCAAGGGGCGATTGACTGGGATCAAAATTGGGATGGACGATTGCAGGCTGCTGTGAATCAGCTAGCATAGATGATTGCTCAGCCTTTTTTTGCACATGGTTTTCTGCCAGCTTATCGCCTATTGCTGCGCGTTCAGCACTGGGTAAGCGATCATCAGAAGTAGAAGGCTGGGTCATGAAATCTCCATAAACTATAAAACATAAAAACAATTCTAATTAAATCAAACTATCATCTTACTCTTGATAACTCAAAATATCACGATAACCTGCTTGCCAGTCAGGATAATTGAGCCAAGCTAACGGAATGTTGCTATGTAAGCGTTTCCCCGTAACCGCTGTTTTTTTATCATCAATAGCAGGAGGCGTCTCTCCTATCTGCTCACTTAGCCAAACGCCTAGCTCAAAAGTCGTGACTGGCGCATAGTCAGTGGCGATATAAAGGGGCTTTGGTGCGTCGATGGTCAGGACATTGGTGATAATATTGACCAAATCACGATCCATAATACGATTACTCCAGTGCGCTGCTGCAACGGGCTCTTTCTGTGGCTCACGGGCTTTACGCAGGCGCATGAGACGCTCGCGTCCGTAAATTCCGCTCGGACGAATGATAATGGCTTTATTACTAAAACCTTGTTGCAACGCTTGTTCTGCTTGCAATATCACTTTGGAAGCTTCACGCTCAGGCGTAACAGGCGCAGTATTTTCATCAATCCATTCGCCACTATCCTGCCCATAAACACCCGTTGAGGAAATAAAAACAACGCGCACAAGGCTGGTTAGCTTATCCGCAAGCTCTGCTAAATGTTGATTAATCGCCAAGTAACTGTCGTGATAACTGCTGGTTGAATACTCATCAGGAGTGACGATAATTGCAATATGAGTAAATTCTTGCAGCTGCTCAGCGCTAAGTGTCAACGCATCAGCTTGCATAAACTTTGCATTACTATTCAAATCATAATGTTCGCGTTTACTGCGGGCAAGACCTGTGACCGATAAACCGTCCTCAGCAAGTTTATTAGTGACTGGCAATCCGATATCACCTTGTCCGATAATCAGTAAATTTTGCGTACTCATTTTATATCCTTAAAAATAGCGTCTGTATGACAATTGCACATCGTCATTGGCATCGACGCGATCTTGCCAGTCGTAGTTGGCATTGATGCGTAATGCTTGTTTTTTATCGATATCGTATTGCAGACCTAACGTTGAGACCGGCTGCCAGTAGTGACCGCGAGCGTTAGAGTCATCACTGCTGCCATGATACCAATATGGCAATTGCAATTCAGCCTGCGCGCGTAACTGATTGTTAATCTGATAACGGCAACCAGCATTCACGCCTGCACCTACTCGAAAGCCTTTATTGATACCGCGCCCTGCTTGCCCCGTGCCTGATAGCAATGCGTAACATAGCTGCGGCGGCATCTCGCCAGTACCAGCGCTTGGCGTACCAAACGCCCACGACCAGCCCGTCTCATAGCCCACGCTCCCGACCAAATGATCGCTGCCAGCTTGCTGTGAGCCATCGTTTACTCGGGTTGCCTCGACACTGACACCCCAAGTTTTGCCTTGCTTAGCGCTATTTACTGGGTTAAATGAGCGGCCACGCAGCAGTGTAATGTTCTGCAAGACTACGCTGTCCGGCTGTTTATTGTTACTGTTGTCATCATTATCATAAAAGCGTAGCGTCGCTGCCAGCCCTTCTAAATTAAAAAACTGTGAAAACCCAGTGGTACGATCAAGGGTGTCATGAAAACCTGCACGCACACCCACATCGATATAGTTATTGTCACCGCGTTGTCCGACACCAATCTGTGCCATTTGCAATGGATGTCTATCTATTGGGTTATTGTTCGAAGCGACGATAGGCAGGTTGCGTATGGTTTGACCATCTGCTGACATACTGGATGCTGGATTGCGCTCTGCAGATTTGATCTCTTGGGCTGCCTCTTTAGGCAATGGCTGATAACCTAGCTTAGCGGCGACCTTGGCTTGATTGAGCGCGGCTTGACGCACAGTATCATCAGCTGGCGTATAACTAGGGTTTGCCAGTAAGTCTTCTTCATTAAGCAGCTGAATGACGTCAGAAGGTACGACGGCATAAGGCAGTCGGCTTAATAAATGCTGCTGTGGGCGCACGACGTCGATAAGACGTAAAACCTCAGAGGCGCAATTATCGGTGGTGAAGTAATACGGTAACTCTAACCCTTTGGTCTCCCAAACATGCAACATGATTTGCTGCACCTCGCTTGGGGTCAAATTCAACTGATACGTCCACGCATCACGCTCATCGTCTTTGAGATACTTCGCCAGCTTTTCTGGATAAGGATCGATTTCGATGGCGTTATCATAGCCACCTGTCATAGATTTGAAAGCATAAATCAAAAAGCTGTCGTCTGGATCACCATCGACCGTATAATTCAGCGCGTAGGCATGATGAATCTGACTGGGATCAGCCACACTGGCCTTTGAGTCAATACGCAATAAAGTATGGGCAAAGGCTGATATAGGATTGTCCAAATACTCTTCGGCAAACATAATAGACAGCTGCTCGGGCGCTAGTGTTTGCATCCACTCATTCAGCTCTGGACACTCAGCTTGCCAGTTTGTCTTATCAATATTTAGCGTATCAGTCAGCCATTGAACGCGCGCTGGGAAACGACAGAGCACCGAGTTATTAGCGGTATTGTTTTTAATCGCTGTGTTTTTTTTAACGGTCGTGTTAGGCGTCGGCGCTAATTCTTCAGCAAGGGCGACCAGCAACGCATCAAGCTCTGCACCTGAGTCTTGTTGACCTTTTTCACTCAAAAAGAAGCTAGCATCCTCAACGAGACTTGTGTCTTTTTTCTTACCAATTAAGTTTTTTTGATCATCAAAGAAGTACAATAAACGTCGCCATGTCGTATGCTGAGCTAGGTTTTCTGTTTTTGCCTTCTCGCGCCACGATGCTAGCAGCTGCTCGGCAGTAATGTTGGTAATACTACTGACGTTATTATCGACACCGCTAGTAGTTTTATTGGTGCGTGGCTGATCAGTGACATCTTTATTTGAGGTGCTATTTGGCTTGATGTTATTATCTAGCTCAGCATCAGCTTTGTTATCCAACGCTAACGCGCCTGTGGTCACAAGCTCTGCTGGCGTTGGCAAAAATGCCTGCGCTTGTGCCGTCAGCAACAGACCTGCAACCATTAATGGTAAACGCGCGCGCCTGCTCATCTTCGTTGGCGTATAATCTGTCGTCAACAGGTTGGAGTGCACCACAAGGTTTGAATATATAGACATGAGTAATATCTCGCACTGTAAGAGCCATACGCTTATCGCGTTATTGGGTCTATCTAATCGTCAAAAGAAGGTTATGATTAGCTGTTTTTTAAAAAATTTCGCTATTAATTAATAAAAAATTGGTAATCACGAGTATTTGCTACGCACTTATTAACCCCATAATAAAAGAGAGCACTTATGTCCATGACACCGCCAATGACTATCAAAGACGGGCGCTTATCCTCAGCCACTTGGCTTATGTCGCCGAACTATAATAAACGACCCGACAACCTGACTATTGACACCATTATCATTCACAATATTAGCCTACCACCGAATGAGTTTGGCGTCTGCGGCAGTGATGGTGTTCATTATGTAAAAGCATTATTTACCAATCAATTAGACTGGGATGCGCATCCTTATTTTCAAACCATTCAGGGCGCAGAGGTCTCAGCACATCTATTTATAGAACGTGATGGTGCTATCACACAGTTTGTAAACTTTGCCGAGCGCGCATGGCATGCAGGCAGATCCAGCTATCTTGGCCGTCCTGAATGTAATGATTATAGCATTGGCATCGAACTGGAAGGGTCAGATTTTGTGTCCTTTACCTCTGTGCAATATGACACACTTGCAGCCGTTATCGCTGCACTATATGACGCCTACCCCAAAACCCGCCGACACTTAACTGGTCATAGCGATATCGCACCGAGTCGAAAGACAGATCCTGGCGATTATTTTGACTGGGCGAAGTTGCGCGGGCTGGTAGCGCGAAAGCTGAACGACTAACCTATGACAATTAGCAAGATAGCGATTACTCATAATAACAGCAGCATTCAATTCCACATTCAATTCATTTATCTATGCTATAGATATGCCATGAAAATGCTATAATCCGTCAGTTTTTTGACAACAGTAAATCAGCAAACAACCATCCCTAAACAAACTAGCAGAATAGGTTCTCATGGCAAAAAGTCGGTTATTTCGTTCAACCATGGTGGTCAGTAGCATGACCATGCTGTCGCGTATTTTGGGTTTGGTACGCGATATTGTGTTATTAGGTGTCTTTGGCGCAGGTGGCCTGATGGATGCTTTTTTAGTCGCCTTTAAGATACCAAACTTTTTGCGGCGTCTGTTTGCTGAAGGCGCGTTTAGCCAAGCTTTCGTGCCAGTACTGTCCGAATACAAAGAAAAATATAGCTTACAACAGGTACAGATATTAGTCAGTCGTACCTCAGGGGCGCTGTTGTTGATTCTATCCATGCTCACCGTGGTCGTCATTTTGATGGCGCCGTGGGTAGTGACTTTATTTGCTCCTGGATTTGCTGATCAACCTGGTAAATTTGCCATCACCGCCGAGCTGCTGCGTCTTACCTTTCCCTATTTATTATTTATTTCTATGACCGCTTTTGCTAGCGGTATTCTGCAAAGCTACGGGCGTTTTGCTGCGCCCGCTTTTGCACCGGTGTTACTAAACTTGTGTATGATTGGCGGCGCATTAATTTTTGCCCCTATGTTCGATACACCGATTATGGCGCTTGGTTATGCCGTTGCAATCGCTGGTTTACTACAGCTCTTATTACAACTACCGCAGCTTTGGCAACAAAAGCTGCTGGTCGCACCCAAGGTCGACTTTCAGCACGAAGGCGTAAGACGTATTTTGAAGCTTATGCTACCTGCCATTTTTGGCGTCTCTGTCACTCAGATTAATCTGCTCCTCAATACCATTTTTGCCTCATTAATGATTGGCGGATCGGTTTCTTGGCTCTACGCGGCAGAACGTATGAGCGAGTTGCCGTTAGGACTGATTGGCGTAGCGATTGGTACAGTCATTTTGCCAAGCTTATCAAAGAGTGAGGCGCAAAAAGACGACGTTAGCTTTAAAAAGACCATCGATTGGGCAGCACGACTGATTATTTTAGTCGGTGTGCCAGCCTCAGCCGCCCTATTTATACTGGCTGATGTGCTGATGCAAGCGCTGTTTTTGCGTGGTGAATTTACCTTGCGTGATGCGCAAATGAGTTCGCTGGCGTTACGCAGTATGGCCGGTGGGATTTTAGGCTTTATGCTCATTAAAATATTTGCGCCCGCATTTTTTGCCCGTCAAGACACTAGAACGCCAGTAAAAATCGGTATCATATCGGTCTTTGCCAATATGGTTTTTAGTGTGATTTTTATCGGGATATTCTACTTTTTAGAGATACCTCTGCATGGTGGTCTTGCCCTTGCGACCACAGGAGCGGCCTTCGTAAACGCGGGCTTATTATATTATTTCTTACATAAGCGCGATATTTTCCGTTTTGGCAACCATTGGAAAAAGCTGTTTGCCCAGTTTGCAATCTCTACCGCCTCTATGGTTGCCATCCTTTATATCATGTTGCCCTACTTCCCAGCCGACGAGGCTCAGTGGCGACGTATCGCGGCTCTGCTCATTATGTGTGCAGTAGGTGCTTTGGTTTATGGGGTGGTATTACTAGCAACAGGCTTCCGTCCACGTCAGCTAAAGCATGGCTAATTTATCTGTGAATGTTGAATAAATGACTTACTAAACCAAAACAAGCTTAATATGAGAATTGACAGTGAATGCCGCTGATAGTTGCCATAATTGTTTATTGATAAATAAATAAAATCTGAGGGTTACTATGACAATCAAGCATTCGATGCTGCAACGCTTACCAATGCTAATAACCGCTGGTGTATTGAGCACTGGATTGCTCATCAGTGGTTGTAGCAACAACGATAATGTAGAAACAGATGGCGCAAACACAGCAAGCGATACAGCCGCCATCGCTGACAACCCTGAAATCGATGCAGCCAATCAAACGGCAGGCGTTGATACGAAGAGCACGGTTGCAGGCGAGCAAATGACTGATAGCGCTGAAGACGAAACAGCTATTGATAGTGACAATATTAACCCTGTGATAAGCGCAGATAAAGAAAACGCCAAGCAGCCAAGCTTAGTCACTAACCCGACTCAATCTGGTACGCCAGAAGACACGGTTAAGCAAGCATTAGATAGCTTATATCAAGGTGACGTGAAAAAATCAGCCGGATACTATAAAGTAGACATGGCAAACTTTGAAGCAGAGCTTGCTAAGACGCAATCTGCTTTTCAGCAAACCGTCGATGGTGTTACTATCCTTGATACGACATATAATGCTGATAAAACTCGTGCAACCATCACTGGTGAGCTGATGCTAAAGGGTCAGAGTGAGCCCGCACCCTTGACTTATGAATTGCAAAAAATAGCGGGGCAATGGAAAATTTTGGGTTAAGACGCCACCCTGTATTCTTCCATGAGCAATTTAGAAAAAACCACTTTTTTAAAGTGGCTTTTTTGGCAATACTTTATCTCAATCTCACAACAATTCATCTGCTGTCACTGCTTTACCTAGCATCACGACATCAGCGATAAACCCTTCCATATCGCAAACTTTTGGCATGTAGCCCCACTGCTCAAAGCCAAACTTACGGAACAGTCCTAAGCTTGGCTGATTATGGGCGAACACAAGGGCGACGATATTGTTAATACCGAGGCTTGGCGCTTGTGTCATCATCCAGCGTATCAGCGAGCTACCCAAGCCCTGCCCATGATAGTCCTGATGTAGATAAATACTAATCTCACTGCTGATATGATAGGCCATACGTGCGTACAGATCACTATAGCTGCCCCACGCCACTATCAGTGCTGACGCTGTTTGCTCTGCGCTTTCGCCAGCCGTCGCCACTGCTCTCACGACATAAATAGGTCGAGTAGCACTATTTAAATGCTCATCAAACCAAGCCTCGCGCTCTTCACAAGTCACGTGTGTCAGATTGGCCGTTGCTTGTTTGCCCG
This sequence comes from Psychrobacter sp. Sarcosine-3u-12, assembly GCF_002836005.1. Lineage (NCBI taxonomy): Bacteria > Pseudomonadati > Pseudomonadota > Gammaproteobacteria > Moraxellales > Moraxellaceae > Psychrobacter > Psychrobacter sp. Sarcosine-3u-12. The sequence continues at coordinate 201,040 of NZ_PJBY01000109.1, read as the reverse complement.
CGATGCTTTGATTATAAATAGCCAAAATTTCTGATAAATCGTTCTGACTTGCACGCTCGACAACGAACGAATCGTTTAGATTATATTTTGATAAAATAGGCGGTATAGTAGTCAGGGCAACGTCAGTCATAATATCTCCATCGTTAATGGCGTGGTTGGTAATAGCTGCTGGTAAGTGACAATCATTAAGTGCTGTCCATCTGCAATAATGTTGGTAAATGAACTATCTATTTAATTGATACAGCAGTGATAAATAATGATACTTATCGCCTCTTACTTCGATTATGGAAGGACTATAGGATGTTAGTAGGGCTATTTTACTTTATAATGGCTGCTTTTAGACACATCGATTTTTAGTATAGGTGTGTTTTTTCGTTTTTTATCTGGTCTTATCATAGCTGAAAACTTATGAATACCTACTTTCTTGAGCAACTGATTGCGTCGCCGAGCGCTTTGCCTACCAACACTAGCCCGATAGACCTAGCACCTTGCGTGTTGACTATCGGTAATTTCGATGGCGTCCATCTGGGTCATCAAGCGATGCTGTCCCAAGTTCGGGAGATTGCCCAAGCACAAAACCTTGGCTCTGCCGTCATGATATTTGAGCCACAACCTCGTGAGTTTTTTGCCCCTGACACTGCCCCTGTGCGCCTGACCAATTTGGCAGAAAAACAAGCATTGCTCGCCGAATATGGTGTTGAAACTTTGATTGTAGCAGGCTTTGATGCTGATTTTCGATCGCTATCGGCCAAGGCCTTTGCGGATATTTTGGCACTGCGCTTAAACGTCAAATCCTTGGTGTTGGGTGATGACTTTAAATTTGGTCATGACCGTACTGGCGACAGTCAGTTTTTGCGGGATTATGGCTTAGATGTGACCAACCTACATACGGTTACTGATCGTAGTGAAAAAGCGGCACGTATTAGCTCCACTCGCGTTCGCGACTTATTATTGGCTGGCGACCTTGACGCTGCTAATGCGCTACTTGGTCGCGATTATGCCATGACAGGATTGGTAGTCGGCGGTGATAAAATCGGTCGCACTATGGACTTCCCTACGGCGAATATTGACTTAAAACGCTTAAAGCCAGCCTTACATGGTATATTTGCCGTCGATGTGGTGAGTCTAGATGATGATGGCGAAGTCATCACCAATGGTTTGACTACACAAGCAACTGATGGAAAAATAGGCGTGGCAGGCTTGCGTCCGCATAGCTTATTTGGCACCGCCAGCATTGGTATCAGACCTTCTATTGATAAAGAGCATAACTGGCGTTTGGAAGTGCACTTTCCAGAGTTGCAAGCGGATTTGTATGACCTAACTCTACAGGTACGCTTTTTACATTACCTACATGGTGAACGTCATTATGATGGCTTAGAGGCGCTAAAAGTCGGTATCCATAACGATGTAAAAGCGTTACTCGAATGGCGAGCCGAGCAGCCTAGTTAGCATCTTAACTAAAATTATTATAATTGAGATATAGAACAGCAAAAACCCACAATTTTAAATTTATAGAATTGTGGGTTTTTTAATCGACTTATTATTTGTTTTTAAACTTATAGTCAAAATATCCTAAAAACGCGACGGTATTGCTGATTTTATGCGTCTGGATGCATCCGCACATTTAGCTCATCAATAGTCTCAACCCATGCAGCATCTTGCGTCCACTCTTCTTGTAAAAACATCCGTTGACTGTCATTCCAGACATCAGATTTTATCAACTCTTCGTTTTTAGTCAGTTGATGCTTTTCAATAAAACTACTAATCGCTTCGTCAGAGCTATCTAGTCCTAATTGGGCGAATAACTCATTCATACTATATTCAGGTTCACCTAGCATACTTTTTCTCCTTAAATACTACCGGTTTAATTGTCTTTATTATTTAGAATACACCACTTCATTGTAGCAAGCTTGATACTAATAGCTGTTAATCAACGTTTAGCTAACGTTAGCAATTGTATTGATGGTTACTCAAGACATAAAAAAGCCCTCTAATGACAGAAGGCTTCTCTCTATACTACTTTTAATATTACTGTATCAATAGATTATCTGCTTATGGTAGCAAATGTGATACTGCATCACGCTCTTCGCTAAGCTCTTGTTCAGTGGCTGCCATTTTCTCTTTTGAGAAATCCGATGACACGTCAACGCCGTCTACGATAGACCAGTCGCCGTTAGCACAGGTCACTGGGAATGAGTAGATCAAGCCTTCAGCAATACCGTATTCGCCGTTTGAGTAAACGCCCATAGAGACCCAATCATTCTCATCGCTACCTAGCGCCCATGTACGTACATGGGCAATGGCTGCGTTGGCCGCAGAAGCAGCAGATGATGCACCGCGAGCTTTAATGATTGCAGCGCCGCGTTGTTGTACTTCTGGGATATAAGTACCTTCGTACCACTCACGATCGACTAAATCTAGTGCTGGCTTGCCGTTTACAGTTGCAGCCGTTAGATCTGGATACTGAGTTGATGAATGGTTACCCCAAATGATCATTTTTTTCACGTCATTAACGGTGCTGTCCGTTTTGCCAGCCAACTGTGCCATCGCACGGTTATGATCTAGGCGAGTCATAGCCGTAAAATTACGTGGATCTAAATCTGGTGCATTACGCTGAGCGATAAGCGCATTGGTGTTCGCAGGGTTGCCGACGACCAATACTTTTACATCACGGCTAGCAACGTCGTTCAGTGCTTTACCTTGCGCTGAGAAAATCGCAGCATTGGCTTCTAGCAAATCTTTACGTTCCATACCTGGGCCACGCGGACGTGAACCGACTAGCAGAGCATAGTCAACATCTTTGAATGCAACGGTCGCATCATCAGTTTGAACGATACCGGCCAATAATGGAAATGCACAGTCTTCTAATTCCATGACCACACCCTTTAGGGCGTCAAGTGCTGGGGCGATTTCAAGCAATTGCAAAATAACTGGCTGATCTTTACCTAGCATCTCACCAGAGGCAATACGAAATAACATAGCATAGCTGATATTACCAGCGGCACCAGTGACGGCAACACGTAAAGGCTGTTTCATTGACATTGAATACTCCCTAATTATAGATTAGATAATTCACGATTCTAATGAATAGTTCTGATTAATGATTCTAATGGATGGTTCTGATTGATGAATATCGTTTGAGATAGCGATCTGCTCACTGTATATAGCAGTCATAAACCGATAGCTAGTGTAGCACCTCAGCCTATTAATCGTCTAGAGAAAGCAAGAAGGCTATGCACGACTATATTGTTACATTTTATACGGATAGCAAGACAAAGCTGATAACAAAGCCTTTGGTATAAAGGTTTAAGAATAAAGAGAAGGGGATAAAAAAAACAGTGTTAGCAACAATAATTTAAGAGCAATCCTGTTTGTAAATTAACACATATCAATCAATTAGCCGTCGCAAAGGACGTTACTTACCACCTGAAATAATGAACTTTTTGCCGCAATTGTCTACTACCTCATTACAGCTACCAAATTCGCTACCTTCATAGCAAACATGGACATCGGTCAATATTGTCTGGCGTCGACTGCCCGCTTGGCAAATTAAGTCGATGCTAGAAGCTGGCATACCACTATTAAGGCGGGTCATCTGCCCAATAAAACGTGATTTTGAGACAGTATAACTGTTGCCCGTATTCAGCTCGTTAGGCAGTTTTAGAGCGCTGGCATAGTTCGTGATTTGGCGAAAATAATTGCTGGCACTCAATGGACTACAGGCACCATAATGTTGCCATACTTGGCTACGTACCGTGGTGTCTGGCATGATGCGATTGACAACTTTTAGCTGCAATGGGGTCAGACGTGGCTCGGCACCACGCCCGCAGCGCTCGCCATAACCCATATCCAGACCTGATACGGTTAACGAATAACCCTCTAAACATTGACGCATACGCGCTCGTGTTGGCTGCAAGCTACACAGTGCCGGTGTCATCTCAATCATCAGTACCCGCTGCCCGCTTTTAACAGCGCTGGCCGCATGAGCTGGCATCAGCATCGCGCTTTGTAGCACTAGCAAGGCAGCACCACTCATCGCCGTATACCCTTTATCCTTACACTTTCTACTTATCGCAGGCTTTTTGCTTACTGCATCGTCGTTCAATAATGCAGATGGCTTAATGGGCGTTGATGTCGACAGCACATCCACCCGCGTCTGATCCGGTAACTGACGATTAGTTTGCGATAATCTAGCGTGCACTGACATAGTCAGATTGAAATATTTTTTGATCATAAGGGATTAAGGCATCTAGCAATGATAAAAGAGTGGGTAAGCTTGGATAAAAGTAATCAAAGTAGCAATATTCATCAAACCAAGCTAAAAATAAACCAACAAAAAATACGGACACTAACTAAAGCAATGGTAGCAAAATGCTTTTTTTAATCTATAGCAGAAACGTAAACATCACTTAAGTGTCGCTTAAACAGAAGAAGTAGCATGAAAACTGCTTAGAAGACAAACAACTATGGGGAATGAAAAGTAATATCGAACCATCACGCACTGCTGATATCAATTTTTCTTGCTTGCTGTGCCTGCGCAGACGGAGGCGACAAAAAATTGATATCAGCAATAGCGTCGCGTTTTTAGGATGTTTTGACTATGCCTTGCAGAAGAACAACTGATTGGTGCAAATACAATTTGTATTTAAAAATAAATCGGTAAAAAAAAGAAACCATTAACAGTTTAGTTAATGGTTTCTTTTTTGCTAAGTGAGCACTTTAGAATGCAGCAGGAATCGTTCCCATGCGTTGACTAATAGGCTGACTACGACCCAATAAGCTACTATAAATCGTGGCGTTTTCCATGACATGCTTCACATAATTGCGCGTTTCCGGAAAAGCAATTGACTCAACGTATTGGTCAGCATCGAGTGAACCATAAACTGGCTGCCAGCGCTTGGCATTATTAGGACCTGCATTATAGCCGGCTGTTGCCAGTACTGGCTGATAGTTTAATTTGCCCAAGATATCACCCATATACCAAGTCCCATAACGGATATTGGTATCGCCACTGTTAGCGCGACTGGCACTATAAGTCTCACCTAAATTACGGGCGATATATTTTGCTGTATCAGGCATGACTTGCATCAACCCACTGGCACCAACACCTGAGCGCGCTGAGGCTACAAATCGACTCTCTTGACGCATGATGCCATAAGCCCATGCCGGATCAATCCCCGCTGATTGGCTGTAGCGAACGACGGCATCTTGGTGCGGCATCGGATGCGATAAAGCCAAGCTGTCGACTCTGTCAGTATTGTCCACAGCATAAATTGCTCGATCGAGCCAGCCCATGTCATGTGCCAAGCTCGCCGCAGCGATAATCAAATTATCATCACGATTGTCACGTGCTTGCTTGACAGCCCAATTCCATTCACGATTGGCATAGGCACGACTGGCATCAGCATTGTATAAAGCAAACGCCCGAGCGAAGTTAGCGTTTTGCATGACGCGTGCACGATCGGCAGTACTGACATTTGGCAAGTTGCTACCACCCAAACGACTGGCATCAAAACGTTGACCGGCTTTGTCTTTTGCCATTAAGCCGTAATACTCATTACTTTTTGCCAAATTCTGATACATCTTCTTAGCGGTATTGCGCTTGTTAGCATCGCTTGATTGCTCATAAGCACGTGCCAACCAATATTGCCATTGATTGCCTTTTTGCGTTTCACTGTCCATGTGAGCGATGGCCTCGACCACATCATCCCAACGCCCAAAGCGAATGGCCGCCATGGCGTAGTCTTCGGCTTCTTCAAAGTTAAAGTCATCGTCTAAGCTACTACGGAACCAATCAACCGCCTCAGCATTAAAGCCATCATCGGTATTATGGTTCATACGTTGCACCCCAAGGGTACGATACGCATAGCGACGCGTCTCATCATTTAACAATCTCGCTGAACGCTGATTGTCTTGCTTGATATCAAAATCTAGCTGCAACGCGGCTGCACGATAAGATTTATCTGCTAGGCGGCCCATCGCATATAAGTACAAGTATTGATTGGTTTGACTGTTTGGCTCACGGGTAAAACGGGTAAAAAATGAAGACGGGCTCAGCTGAATCTCACTGAGTGCAGAATAAGGAATAGGCGTGCCCAGACGTGACGACAACGCCATGATATCGCCCGTTTTACCCTTACGTAGCATGCGCTTCAGGCGTGCCGCTCGATCTTGATTGCTAATCATAGGGTTGTTGTTCATCTCCATCGCCAGCTGATCACACAAGGCGGGTTGCTTTTTGGTCGTCAGCCAAACATCCGGCTTGGCTGCCATGGCGCGCATGGTATCGCCACCATTATTAAACCCAAGCGCAACGGCGCACTTCTCACTGGCATCGGCATTGGTGATCAAATTTGCCACTTGGCGTACTGAGGCATAATCATTAGAGCCTGCTTTGGTTTCCGCAAAATCAGCCACGAGCTTTTCGGCCATGACCGTATCTGGATATTGACGCACAAACTGCGACACTGCTGCCGAGCTTTGGGAATTTAGATCTAAATTCATCCGCCAGTAAGTCGGATACATCGCAAACAAACCGCCACTCATCATTTGCTCATAATTATAGAGCGCACTGACATCACCACGATCGGCGGCGATGGCTGCTGCCGTGAATGAGTCAATACTGCTGTCTTGCTGATAAGTGCCGTAAGATACTGGCTCAGCACACGCCACCTGAGACAAACCTAAGGCGCCCATTGCCGTGGCGACACTCAGCGCTCCAATGCGCAGCGATCTGGTATTCATAGGACTGGCTTGCTCGCTAGTCTTGGCTGTGGGTATGGCATTGACGTCATAACTGTCGCTATGGTTACGTTTGGCAGCGCGGCGCTTTGTCATACTTACTCTCTTTATCATCGTAGTGGTATTTAATCGTTGGCTTGTCGGTGCTTATCTTTGTTGAGGAAATGTTTTATCAAGAATAATGTTTTGTCGAGGACACTCTTAGAATAGGCTCATCATACTATAGTTGTTTAACTTTCAACCAGCATCCTTACCATTTGTTAATAATTAGGACAGCAGCACGAAACATAAAAGTGATAGAAGCATAAAAATGATAATAGTATGGCTAACTCGTAGAGATAAACAATAAAATTTTCCATAATAAGACAAATTAGCTGCGCCTTACCAATATCCACTACTTACGGTAGTAATATTGATCCGCCTTAGCACTAATTTATGCATGCCTACCTTTAGCATCAACAACAGTACAAGCTAAATACTTTATTAAAGGTTAGCGATTTTCAATCTCTGCTCTATTATTGATAAGCAATTGATACTATTATGAATAATTTATCCTGATTATAATCGAAAGCACACGCTTACTTTTCACATTGGCACAGGGTTGTGATAAAATACGCCACCTGTTAATCGCTTACCCCGCTACATTTTAGTCAATCATGGACTTATCCTTATGAGTGTTACTGTATTTAATCCCCGCATTAATGACGCTGCCGTTGCTGAGACGACTGTCACCGCGCCTGCTGTCACTGCACTCAACGAGCCAAGTTCAGCCCAAACGCCTGTCAATAAAGCGCCGACTAAAAAGGTGTTTGTCACCACGCAGGGCTGTCAGATGAATGTCTATGACTCTGGCAAAATGCTCGACGTGCTGGGTGATTCACACGGTATGGAAGTGACGCACGATATCGACGAAGCCGATGTGCTGCTAATGAACACCTGCTCCATTCGTGAAAAAGCGCAAGAAAAAGTCTTTTCAGAATTAGGTCGCTGGCGCAAGTTAAAAGAAAAACGTCCTGACCTCGTGATCGGTGTCGGCGGCTGTGTGGCCTCGCAAGAAGGCGATAACATTCAAAAGCGCGCACCTTATGTCGATATGGTTTTTGGCCCACAAACCTTGCATCGTTTGCCTGAACTCTATGATCAATCAAACGAGCAACGTGAAATTGCGCCTAAGAATCGTATCGGTACGGTAGATGTATCCTTCCCTAGTATCGAGAAGTTTGACTTTTTACCTGAGCCGCGCGTTGAAGGCTATAAGGCCTTTGTATCCATTATGGAAGGCTGCTCAAAGTATTGTTCATTCTGCGTTGTTCCTTATACGCGCGGTGAAGAGTTATCGCGTCCACTGGATGATGTATTAGCAGAGATTGACAGCTTAGCTGAGCAAGGCGTGCGTGAAATCAATCTATTGGGTCAAAACGTCAACGGCTATCGCGGCCAAAAAGATGATGGCAGTATTTGCCGTTTCGCAGAACTACTGCATTATGTCTCGCACGTCGATGGTGTCGAGCGCATTCGTTATACCACCAGTCATCCATTAGAATTTACCGACGATATCATTGATGCTTATGCGCAATTACCAGAGCTGGTATCGCACTTGCATTTGCCAGTACAAAGTGGCTCGAACGCTATCCTCGCGGCGATGAAGCGTAACCATACCATTGATGTTTATATCAACCAGATCAATAAGCTCAAAGCCATTCGCCCTGATATTCACTTATCGAGCGACTTTATCATTGGTTTCCCCGGTGAGACGGAGCAAGACTTCCAAGATACCTTGAACTTGGCAAAAGAATTAAACTTCGATCATTCGTATAGCTTTATTTACTCTAAGCGTCCGGGTACGCCAGCAGCAGAATTACCCGATGATGTGAGCTTCAAGACTAAAAAAGAGCGATTAGCTGAATTCCAAAAAGTCATCATCGACTCAACGCTCGCCAAAACCCATGAAATGGTTGGCACTACCACTCGTGTATTGGTTGAGCAAGTCGCCAATCGTCATCCTGATTGCTTAATCGGTACGGCGGATAATACACGTACGGTCATGTTCCCTTATGACGTTGATACAATGGATGAAATGTTGGGTAAAATCGTGAGCGTACGTATTACTGACTTTGTGAGTCCGCATATGGTGAAAGGTGAGCTAGTCGAGGTATTGGCTTAAATTTTTAGAAAAATTGAATGAATGAAAAAGCCGTTCGCTATTTAATAGTGAACGGCTTTTTTATGAGTAAGCCCAAGGCCTGTTAAATTGCTGACAAAGACCTTTAAGCCATAAAACTATTCAACACTTCAGCCAATAACGCCGCGGCAATTAAAATAAATATCACCCCGCAGCCGCGATTTAGCCATGCCAAACGCTCGCCAACATCCAGCCAGCCCGCCAGCTTCTTGCCACCGAGCGTATAAACGATTTGCCAAATCGTCTCGCTCAAAAACAACCCTACGGTCAATAGAATATATTGTGGCCATAGCGGCGCACTGAAATTGATAAATTTAGGAAAGAAAGCAGCGAAGAATAAAATAGCTTTGGGATTGGACAATGATACCCAAATACCGGTACGAAATAAGGTGCTATTACTTGGCGATACTTTGACCGCCGCACTAGATAGCGAGCGCGGCTGCGGCATTTCTTTATCTGTCATAGTTTGCATCGTATCAGGATAGTCAGCCGCCACTTCTTCGCCCATTTCGCGAGCATCATTCATCAAGCTGCCCTCGCCTGCATCACGCCATGAGCTGATACCCAAATAAATTAGATATGCTGCGCCTACTGCTTTAATAACAGTGAGCAGCCAAGGTGATTGGCGACTGATCGCATCCAATCCGAGCAACGTAGAAAGTAGCAGAATGAACAAACCAAGGCTTAATCCTGCCAGCGTCCATAGCGTCCGCTTCACGCCGTAGTTCATACCATATTGAAACGCTAAGAGCATGTTGGGACCAGGGGTCGCCGAGATAAAAAACGTACTTGCAAAAAATATCGCAAACAGATGCCAAGACATCGACCAACCCCTACTCTTTTATTTAGAATAAATTGAATACGCGAAAAAATTAAAAAAATAAACACCGCCATAAAGACGGTGTATTTTATGCTAGCTCGCGACTTACTGATAATAGAAAAAAGCTGTTTCTGATTTAATCCATCAGTTGACTGTGCAGCTGTCTAATAGCTTCTCTAAAAAACCATCACAACGTTCAATTTCGCTTAGCTCAACATATTCATCGGCTTTATGAGCCTGCTCGATACTACCCGGACCGCAGATAATTGTGGGGATGCCGCTATTGGTAAACTGACCACCCTCAGTCGCATAAGCGACTTTATGACGTTTATCATCACCCGTCAGAGCAGCTATTAACGCTTGTAACTCGGCGCTGTCGCTATCGGTCATTGCTGGTACGCTTTCTTCTTGCATCAGCTCAATACCCGTCTCCGGCGCGCGTGCTTTCATTTGTGCGCTGAGCTCTGCAACCTTCGCCTGAATCGGCGCGAGGATATCGTCTTGAGTCATATGCGGCAGATTGCGATAGTCAAAGGTAAACTCACATAGATTGGGGACAATATTGGTCGCCGTGCCACCTTTTATTGTGCCTACAGACAGTGTCGAATAAGGCACATCAAACAGTGCATCATTATCACTACGATGACTGATCTCTTCCGCTAAGGTATCAACATAACCAATCAAACGACTGGCATAGCTAATAGCGTTGACGCCCTGTGCAGTCAATGACGAATGCGCAGACTTGCCATGCACACGGCAACGATAAACCGCGATGCCTTTATGTGCCACCACCATCGTCATCTTGGTCGGCTCGCCAACGATACAATAATCAGGGGTGATACCCCGTGCTTTTAAATCTGCCAATATTAATGGTGCACCCAAACAGCCTACTTCTTCATCAAATGATAAAGCCAAATATAATGGACGACGTAGCTGACCATTTTTAGATAGCTTTGCAGCTTGTGGCAATAGCGTCAAGGCACAGGCGATAAAGCCTTTCATATCACAAGCGCCGCGTCCATATAGCTTGTCACCACGAATGGTCGCGGTGAACGGCTCTGACGTCCATTCTTGCCCATCGACTGGCACGACATCAGTATGACCAGATAGCACGAGACCATGATTGACTTCGTCAGCATTTGCCCCTGCTGGCACAGTAACGAATAAATTGGCTTTATTTTTGGCTTCGTTAAAAGTCAAATCGACTGTTAAGCCTAATTGCTCGCAGTACGCTTTTACATCTTCAATTAGGGCTAAGTTTGAATACCGACTGACGGTATCAAAGCCAATTAAGCGCGTGAGCCAATCAATACTTTGAGTGGGATAAGCAGTAGTTGCCAAGGTTTGTCTGTTATTATCAGTGCTATTATTATCGATGCTGTTCTTTATAGTCATAAAACATCCTTATTACGGTATAAAATAAAAGAGCTACCCTCTTTGCAATGAGCGACGCTGTAATGCTTTGACTTCTTCATCCAAGCCTGCAATCGGACCTTCTACTGGTACGTTTGGCGCCACTTCTTGAATACTCAATGAGTTGATGGGCGATGTTGAGGTCACGCCCATCTCCTCCATCCATTTTCCTAACTGCTTTGAGGAGCTAACGTAGACGATACGACCAAGACCTGCCCATGCATGAGCCGCCGAGCACATGGCACAATGCTCACCTGAGGTATAAACCACGGCTTTGGCACGCGCATCCGCTGTCATGTTTTGCGCGGCCCATTGTGCAACAGCAATTTCAGGATGATAAGTCGCGTCGACCGAATTAGCACGGTTACGATCTTCGCGTAATACCTGACCATCACTATCGACCAATACGCTACCAAAAGGTTTATCACCCGCTTCTAGCGCTTCGGCTGCAAGCGCCACACAGCGACGCAAATGCTGCATATCATGGTCAGTTATCATCTCAGACTCCTCTTTATTCTTTTACCGCAACACATCATTTGTATTGCCAATCACATCACTTATGATGGATGATTTTGATTCATAATATCAACGACTGGCGGCATTGGTTTTGGCTTAGTATTAGAAGCCTTACCTTCAGCTTGTAGCTCTTTGGTGGTTTTGGCATCGATAGCCAGTCCCGAAATCAGCGCAATATCTTTGACAGGCTTACGCTGGCGGGTGGCAAAGCTCACTGGTACCATACGCGCAAACTCATAGATATGCAGATAAGACTCTTCACCACCTTCAAAGTCTTCGTCATCTTCTAAACGAATCCCGCCGATTTTAGCCAAATCCGATAGCATCTCGTTTTCATCGCTACTCAGACGGCAATCAGTAATACCAAAACCCGTCATAAAGCCATTCGCCCACTGTTTCAGTGCCATCACGCGCTCGTACAAGTCATGTTCATCATCTGGTACCAGCGGCGTATACGAATAAGCGTCGTCTTTGTCTTTTAACTGAAACACGGTGTCCTCCGCTTCTTCAGTCAACAAGGTTAGTGCTTCATCAGGCAATGGCGCAAAACTCAGCTCCTCAAACACCTTGGCCCATACCTTTTCACCAGGTGCATCGCAAGCGGTCATCAGTCCCGTCATTAAGCCGTGTACCTCACTGATAGACACGTCAGTCCAATCGTCAAACGCGGCCAGCCATGTATTCCAGCCAGAGATATTATCATTCATAATAGATGTCCTAGTAATTGATTAGTAGTGTTAAATAGAAACAGATGCCGCGCACTATCATTAATAAAGCGGCGGCTGATAGAAGTTACGAAACAAAGCGGCATACAATTACTTTGTTGATATAGATATTATGCGGTCACCTATGGCATTATTAAACGCAGAGAACAAAATTCATTCACGCTTACTTGTTAAGGATAAAAACTGACTATGTATGATCAACTTAGAATATTAGAAAAAATGATACTCGACATCAAAAAACAGTATCAGCTTGTCAGTGCTGAACTTAGCAGCCTCAAACAACACCCTGTTACCGATCCCAAAGAACTTACCGCACTGCAAAGCAAGCTGGATAGCAGTTATACAGAACGTGACGGTGCCAAAAAACAGCTGAACGATCTCGATAAGCGCTATCAAAATCTGGCAGAGGCCCATCATATGATCGGTGAAGAGCAAGATAAACTGCAAAAGCAAATCAGCCAATTACAACAAGAAAACAGCGAGCTGCTACAGCATAATAATGAATTAAAGCAGCAGTACAGCGATATCAAACAGCAAAACAGCGACTTACAAAAGAAGAATCAGTTGGCCGCTGAACGGACGCAAGTGGTGTTAAAACGCTTAACCCGTATCGATCAAGCAGAAGGTTGATACATAGCGGCACGAGATAGTCAGTGGTGAGTTTGGCTTAAGTCTTTTTGCTTAAATAACTTTATTATCGATAAAAGCCACGTTGACTAAGTGCCTTTATTATCAACTGTCTTAGCTATCAAGTGCTTTAGCTATTAAGTGCTTTAGTTATCAAGTACCTTCATTATTAAAAATACAGCGTTGATTAAGCCACTAGACTCACACTTATAATCTCTTATATTACTCACTTTAATGACATATATTGTAGGATTTATCATGACTGATGACCAGACCAACCCTTTAAACAAGCAAGCGCCAAACAATCCATCACAAAATAACCAACTACCAACCAATGGGCTTAAATCCCAAAGAATCGCGCCAAATACTTCAGCTGCAAATACTTCAGCTCCACAGAGCGGCGCTGCTAAACCTGCGCCTAAAACAAACAGCACTCCTGAGCCACAAATCAAAAAAGTAGATATTGCGATTGCTGGGGTGACCTATCCCATCTATTGCCCAGTGCACGAGCAAGAAGAGCTACACTCAGCCGTCTCTTATATCAATAATTATGCGCTCGACCTAAAACGCGATGCGCCAAGCCTGAGCCAAGAGAGCTTGCTAGTACTGTGCTGCTTAAATTTATACGAGAAAATTCATACTTATCAAAGAAGCGATGAAGATCGTATTCAAGGAGATAAACAGTCTGAAGCATTGCTCAATAAAATCATGAAAGATGCACACTCTATCTTGTAAGTTTGTACTGATATTAAATTAGCATTCTAAAAAGACAAGCGCTTAGCTGATGACAGCTAAGCGCTTATTTTTTGACGATAACCAGTAAACACTGCGTTAATCTGCAGAGCTATAAACCTTGCCAGCATGAAAGTCCGCTTGATGCTCGTAGTTGCAAAAGAACAGTTCTTTATTAACTTGCGGATTGCTGTCACTTGAATTACTGTCACTTAAATGACTGGCACTTGAATTACTGGCACTTAAATGACTGGCACTGTCGCTACTTGCCACCAAGTTCGGCTTAGTTTCTAAGACGCCGCGATATTCAGCCAAGCTATTACCACAAAAATCGCAGTGACGCGGTGTGGTCACATCACCATCTTTTGGCATCATGCTTCTAGGCGCACGCGGGTACATAAACTTATAAAAGCCCCACATCACAATCCAGATAATAATTATCATCATAATAGCAGCGAACACAGCATTGCTCCTTAGAGTATGGATTAAGACTTTATAAACTTAACGCTGCAGGCTGAGCGCATAGATACGGAAGATACTGAACGAATAGATACTCAGATTGTCTTCAAACTATAGCTGCAGCTCACTAATATCAGCGACGGTTAGGAACAATGCACGAACTTGCTTAAGCAATGCCAAGCGATTGTTCTTTAGCGCCGCATCTTCACTATTGACCATGACATCAGCAAAGAACTGCGTCAACGGCTCATCTAGACTAACAAGCGTTTGCAATACTTGCGTATAGTCAGCCTGCTCCAGCATTGGCGTGACTGCCGTTTGTGCTTGCAGCACACTCGTGTACAAAGCTTGCTCGGCAGGCTCGGACAATAACGCTTCATCAACATTGTCGGCGACACTTACTTCTGATTTGGCTAAAATATTGGCGACACGTTTGTTTGAATCAGCCAACATCGACGCTTGTGGTAATGCGCTAAACGCTTGTACCGCCCGAATACGCTGATCAAAATCAAGCGGCATATGCGGATTAATCGCTTGCACTGCCTGAATGGTATCGACACTAACGCCTTGCTCGGTATACATCGCCCGATAACGCGAATTTAGAAACGCCATGACTTGGGTAAAGGTATCGCCCATCTTGGCAATCTTGCTGCCATCGCTCGTGCTATAACCTTTAATCGCCTGCTCAACGAGCGCTACCAAATTAATCGGTAACTGCTTTTCAATCAAAATACGCAAGATACCAATCGCTGAGCGACGTAAGCTAAACGGATCTTTTGAGCCCGTCGGTGCTTGGTCAATCGCAAAAATACCAACGAGCGTATCTAAACGGTCGGCTAGTGCTAAGCAAATACCAATTGGCGTCTGTGGTAATACATCACCACTGAACTTGGGCAGATATTGCTCTTCTAAACTTGCGGCGACCGCTTCATGCTCATCATTCAAACGCGCATAATAGGTACCGGCGATACCTTGCAATTCGGGATATTCCCCAACCAATGAGCTTGCCAAATCGGCTTTGGACAAAATGCCCGCACGTACCGTTTCATCGATATCAATCTGCTGACCCTGCTGTTGCATCAAGGCGGCAATAAAGGCGGCAAGCTTAGCAATACGCTCAGACTTCTCCCAAATCGTACCTAGCTTGTCTTGGAATACACGAGTTTTTAGACTTTCTGTCAGCGCAAATAGTGGCTGCTTTTGATCTTGTAAGAAGAAAAATTCTGCATCGGCCAAGCGTGGACGCACGACTTTCTCATTACCTTCAATAATTTGATTGGGGTCTTTTGACTCGATATTAGTAATAAAAATAAAGTACGGTTGTAGTTTGCCTGTTTTATCCGTTAAGCAAAAATACTTTTGATCCGCTTGCATGGTCGAGATAAGCGCTTCTTGCGGTACTTGTAAAAAGCGTGCTTCAAAGCTTGCTCGTAAGGCAATCGGAAAATCAACCAAGGCAGTCACTTCATCTAACAAGTCTTGCGGCACAATAGCATCAGAATTGACTTCATCAGCCAAGGCTTTGACTTGGTTTTTGATGAGCATTTGACGCTTATCAAAATCAGCAACTACTTTTAAACCACTTAGTAATTCTTCATAGTCATTGGCATGACCAATATCGTGATAATCAGGACTGTGGAAGCGATGACCACGGGTTTGCGTGCCGGTCTGATGCCCTTGGATGGTCGCATCAATGACAGTGCTATCCTGCATCAATACCGCCCATTGTACGGGACGCACGAATTCATTGCGGCTTGCGCCTGAACGCATACGCTTAGCAATGGGTAGATTATCCAGCGCCGTCTGAAAAATGGATGGCAGCAATTCAGTCGTTGCTTGACCCTGAATGGTTTGCTCATAACCGACATAATCACCTTTATCGGTGTTGATTGTTATCAGCTCACTGGCCTCAATACCCAAGCCTTTAGCAAAACCCATCGCCGCACGCGTTGGATTGCCATCAGCATCAAATGCGGCTTTAATCGCTGGACCACGTTTTTGCTCGCTACGATCCGGTTGCTTGTCGCTGATACCCTCAATTTGAAGCGCCAAACGACGCGGCGCGGCAAAGGCTTTAATATTATCGAAGCCAATTTCAGCTTCATTTAACTGCTCGGTGATACTGGCTTGTAGCGCATCACGTAAAGGTTTCAGGCTTTTTGGAGGTAGCTCTTCACACCCCAGTTCAAATAGAATAGTACTCATGGGATGCTCCTATTTATTAGTAGTTTGGTTGTTGTCAGTAGCTTGATTGTTTTCTGCACTTTCAGTTGCAGCGTCTTCTTTTGGCAAATACTTATCGAGCGCCGCTTGACGATGCGCCTCATCGGCTAATGGGAAGCCCAGCTTGGCACGCGCTTCCACATAACCAATGGCAACTTTACGCGCCAATGTACGTACACGTAAGATAAAGCGCTGACGTTCGGTCACCGAAATTGCACCGCGTGCATCCAGTAAATTAAAAGCATGTGATGCTTTTAATACCATTTCATAGGCAGGTAATGGCAACCCTTCAGCAACCAATTTATCTGCTTGCTGCTCATAAAAGTCAAACATCTGACCCATCATTGGCACATCAGCGTGCTCAAAGTTATAGGTAGACTGTTCCACTTCATTTTGATGAAAAACATCGCCATAAGTCACACGACCAAATTCACCATCTGCCCAAACCAAATCGTAAACGCTATCAACGCCTTGCACATACATCGCCAAGCGTTCAAGACCATAAGTGATTTCGCCAGTCACTGGGAAACACTCAATGCCGCCCACTTGCTGAAAGTAGGTAAACTGGGTCACTTCCATACCGTTAAGCCAAATCTCCCAACCAAGTCCCCACGCACCTAGCGTAGGCGACTCCCAGTTGTCCTCGACAAAACGCACATCATGTACCAACGGATCGATACCAATGGCTCTTAGTGAGTCCAAATATAGCTCTTGAATATTAGGTGGATTCGGCTTGAGCACTACTTGAAATTGATAATAATGCTGCAAGCGATTTGGATTGTCACCATAGCGCCCATCCGTAGGACGGCGAGATGGCTGTACATAGGCAGCATTCCAACGCTCAGGACCTAAGGAGCGCAAAAACGTCGCAGTGTGAAAAGTACCCGCACCGACTTCCATATCATAAGGCTGTAATATTACACAGCCCTTGTCGGCCCAATAATTCTGTAGGGTTAGGATTAAATCTTGAAAAGTCATCGGTTGAGAGTTTTTCGCTTCAGTTGTCATAGTTTGAGTTGTCATAGTTTGGGGCATCGTCATAAAGCCACTGTGGAGTTTGTATTATGAAATAAAATATTGATAGTACTCGTATAGCCTATTCGGCAACGACTCTATTCGCCTGCTCACCTTACTAAAAAATAACTATTTTATCCATATTTACATTAACTAAATTTATCAGGCAACTGAAGAAACAACCTAGAAATATTGCATCTAGTCAAAATATACTAAAAACGCGACAGTATTGCTGATATATCGATATTACTTTTCACTCACTATATTTGCTCATCGAGCAATAAAAACATCACTAACGAGGTGATGAAGCCAACCTCAAATGGCAAAAAAATACCCAAATGCGTGAACATTTGGGCAGGAGGAAAAGTATGTCTTTGGTATCCTGATTGGTCAGGCTTTTTGTTTTTAATGGGCTCTAGCTTTGATATTAACCTTTTTGTTCTTAACGCTATTACTGATTACATTTACATTGATGATTTTACGATTGCTTTGTTAAAGACCTATTACTGGTACGACTCGCTAGAGGCTTTTGGCATAATTATCCATAGGATAATGTATATCAAAATACCGGGTACAGCTGCACTCAATGAAGAAACAATGACGAATAACAACCTGACCCAAGTAGGTGACCAGCCGACATATTCTGCAATGCCGCCCATCACACCGGCTATCATGCGATTATTCTGTGAGCGATGTAATTTTGCTAACTTAGCCAAATCAAATACCTCTCTGATATAGTTTATCTTTTACTTATTTTTAGTTTCATATGAGAACTTATTGTTAAAAAAACTTATTTTTTTAAAAACACTTATTCTCAAAAATGCTTAGCGTTCTCAACTTATGAATAATTATAGCAATGTTTAAATTTTTATCTGTTGAGTATGTAGACGTACTTTGTGAGTTTATGCTACTTAAACTTGCCCTAATCTGTCATTAGGCCTCGTAAACCCCTGATTTTAAATAGATATTTCAAAATGTTTCAGAGTGAGGTTTATTTCTATAACCTTACGGCTTTACTACAGCGACTCTAACCTTTTGATATTCCAATCAATTATGACATATTGTAAACATAACCATAAAAGCAGAAAAACATTAAATCATGCAGGATAAATTTGGTAGATTTGTGGTATTTTTCTAAGCATAAAACGGCTGTTTACAATAACCTACCTGTAACTATGTTCAAACCTTTATACCATGCTGATAAATTAATAAAGCCGCATCAGACCCATATTAGATAAGCAGTAAAATATAACAAAATCAAAATAAGACATATATAAGGACAGCTATGTACGAGACGGGTTTAATGATTGGGCATTTTGAGCCTCTACACTTGGGGCAGATGCGCAGTATATTGGAAGCAGCAGGACAAGCGAAGACCTTGCATATCGTCATCATGGCGCATCCATCACCGCATCCAGACTTTACCATTACCTTACAGGACAAAGCGCGTTGGCTACAGATGGCCTGCGCTGACTTAGCATTTATTCATATTCATACCACTGATCAAATTGAGCTACCACTGCACGAGCATTTCGCTGATGTTCATATTGATGTCGCTGTTAGTAATGCCAAGTTGCAACGTTTGGCAGAGGCATTAGCACTACCGGAAAAGACGGTATTATTCGTGGCGGATAACCATCCATTGGCGCAAAGCGGCATCCAAGAGCAACTGCAGATGCAAGTAGTCACTACCTCATTACAGCTTGAGTTTGACTCTTTTGCTATCGCTCGTAATCCTGTGGCGTACTGGTCAGCGCTGCATCCACAAGCACGTGGCGATTATACCAAGACCGTTGCTATCGTTGGTGGCGAAAGCTCAGGAAAGACCACACTGGTGCATAAGTTGGCCAATTATTATGGTGCTAGCTTTGCGCTTGAGATGGGTCGATTGTATGTCGGCACGGACTTAGGCGGCAGCGAGATTGGGCTACAGTATAGCGATTATGGCCCTATTGCCCTCAACCATGCGCAGGCAATACGAGAAGCAGCGGCTGAGGCCACGGCCCCTGTCACCATCGTCGATACCGACTTTGTGACTACTCAAGCATTTTGTGAAGAGTACGAAGGTCGCCGCCATCCTTTTGTCGCTGCCTGTATCGATGAGTTTCGTTTAGATCATACGATTATGCTAGATAATAATACGCCGTGGGTGGACGATGGCATGCGCTCATTAGGCACGCCTGAGGCGCGTGGACGCTTTGAGCAGCGCCTCGTCGATATTTTTGCCCGTCATGATATTAAGCCGTACATGGTTGATCAGCCTGATTACGATGCGCGCTACCAGCAAGCATTGCTATATATCGATCAGCATATTTATGGTAAAAAACCATAGAGTAATAAAATATACCCAAAATTCATGAATTTATAATAACATTGCGGCTGTTAGGGCGTGCCCTAGCGTCTTTTATCAGCACCTTGTTGATAGCCATATTTATTTTAGGAAAAAACAGTTATGCGCATTCAGCTATTAGACAATATTACTGGGAAATGGGCGCTACAATGGATCATAACGTGGTTTATTTGCGGTGTTATTGCCTTATCAGCAGGGTTTTGGCTCACTACCGAACATCGCACCCTTGATTGGTTTTATTTGGCGGTTTCATTTATCGGTTTGATCTGTGTGGTATCGCTGTCGTTCCGAAAAAACGTCATGGGCAATGGTTTTGGTATGGGCGCAACCGCTGGCGAAGTCGTAGTACAAGCGACTTCGGGGGCAGTCGGCCTAATGTTAGCACCATTATTTAACTTCTTTACCCATGTATACGGTATCTTTTATTGGTCAAAGCACACTGACCCTGATGGCGACATGATCCCAAAATCTGCTAGCAAAGCGGTTTGGTTAATTACCGCCGCATTTATTGTTATCGGTTTGGTACTCTTCCCCACCGTCAATGATTTGCTGGCGAATTATGGCTATGCCGTGGTAGAGGATGATAACAGTCTATTCTTAGGCTTTATCTCCTTCTTTTGGATTAATGTCATTGCTTTTGTATTGTCTATTACTGCACAAGCCGCAATGATTCTGCGTTATTCTTTTAGCTGGTGGCTATGGATTATCGTTAATTTTGTCTGGCTCATCGTAAACCTAATGTCAGGCAATTATATCTTTGCCATTCAAACCATCATCTACCAAGTGAACTCTTTCGTGGGTCTTTATGAATGGTATCGCAGCGAACAACAACTAGCAGCGAGCAACAACTATTAGCATAAAATGGACTATCTTCCACTCGATAATATAAGCAGTTTGACTGCGCGGTTTACCAGATAATATGGTAGATTACACAAATTAGTGCTACAACTGGTAGTTGTCAGTAGATTCATTCATTGAGCTACTACCAGTCATTCATTTACTAACACGGAGGTTAGTATGTCTCGCACTCATCAAAAGAAGATGTCTAAACGTACCCTTGAGCAATGGCTCAGTGAGTATGCTGTCAGTCATCAAAACCTAGTGAACAAAAAAATCCATTGGCTCTGTGTCCCCACTATTTTTGTCAGCCTGTTAGGAATGGGCATGTCATTATCAGTTTGGTTTACTTTGGTGCTTAGCGCCTTAGTACTACTGTTTTATATGCAACTCTCGACACCATTATTTTTGGCCATGAGCATGTTTATTCTCATCTGTCTTTCTGTGATGACGTTATTCCCTTTAGGCTTTAAAATTTGGGCAGCTATCTTTATCGTTGCATGGATTGGGCAGTTTATCGGTCATAAAATCGAAGGCAAAAAACCCTCATTTTTTGAAGATTTACAGTTTTTATTAATTGGTCCAGCGTGGGTCGCCAACAGCCTGATGCGACGTAAATAGTCATTCACTGCAAGTATAAGTAGCAGCTCATTAGTAGTTATCAATCATTTGCACGACGATTAATTGATAATCTTCAAACAGAAAAAGCGCCGCTCAACGGATGGTTGGGCGGCGCTTTTTTATTCTTATTTATCTACATTTTAGCTAAATACAATGGCTTAACCAAATACTTTCATACGCGCTTCAACAGGCATGAATTCTTTGTCGCCTGCTGACTGCTCGATACCACCGAATACCATTTGTGCCGTTAGATCCCAATGGTCGTCAATACTCCAAGTGCTAGAAACTTTGTTATCGATGACTGGATTATAATGCTGTAAGTTCGCACCAACATTGATGCTAGCAAGCGCTGTCCATATCACATACTGATGCATGGCATTGGTATGCTCTGCCCATACAGGGAATTTGTCAGCATATAATGGCGCTGCTTCTTGTAAGTTTCTTACCACGGTCTGATCTTCAAAGAACAGAATCGTACCTGCGCCTGCTCTAAAGCCACCGATTTTTTGCTTGGTTGGGGTAAACTTCTCATCGTCACCAACGATATCACGTAGAGCAGCTTCGGTTATATCCCAAAGTTTTTGATGATCGTCACCGAACAACACAACGATACGCGTTGATTGTGAGTTAAATGATGAGGGCGTATGTAAAATAGCATGCTCAACCAATTTAACCACTTCTTCTTTTTCGACTGGTAATTGATCGTTTAACGCATAGATAGAACGACGCTTTTCAGCAAGTTCATGTAATTTCTGTAAATCTGACATAGTCATTCTCCATGATATTTATATAAATTGATTGAGACCAATAGGATAAAGGTTAGATGGGTGTGATTACTTACTAACATTGTCGCATTCACATTAACGAGCGCTAGTGAACAATCATACCCCAATCCAATCTGCTTTATTATAAGAAACAACGGATTAAATCCCTATTCCTTTTTTGTAAAAAAAATTAATAGTTGTCAATATTAAATAAGTTTTATTACATAATTCAACCTTTAAAACCTTCTGGTAGTTCTGGTGCCGGTAGACGTTTCATATCAGAATCGACATTACCGAAGCGTTCATGACCATTGTTCCAGTCGATGATCGATTGTTCAATTTCCGCTTTATTGTCGGCAACAAAGTTCCACCACAGTAGTACTTGGTTATTCAATGGTTCACCACCGATGAACATCACCCGAGTGCCTTTTTTCGCAACCAGTCTGATGCTTTTGTTATTAACAACATCAGTATCGTGGAAGCGGAATAGCTCATCTTGCCCGCAAATCTCGCCCTCAGACTCAATCTCGCCTTCTAAGACTAAGATACCGTATTCAAAGTCTGGCTCTAAGTTGAGCGTCACGTCACCATCTTGCGTGAAGTTGACGTCGATACCGATCAATTTTGAATACTGTATGGTAGGCGCTTCATAGTGCTTGCCAGTTACGCTAGTATAACTACCCGTGGTGAGAATCATATCAACATTATCTTCGCTCCACATTGGCAGCTCTGGATAATGATGGAAGTTGCGCTCGATTTGCTGATCTGTCGGTAGCGCAATCCACAACTGTACCATGCTGATGCCACGGGCGGCATCTGCTGAGCCACCAGTGTCAGGAAACACGCTCTGCTCGGTGTGGCTGATACCTTGATTGAGACCTGTACCTGCGGTCATGACATTGACTTGGTTTTTGGAGATGACTTGCTCGTTACCCAAGCTGTCTTTATGTAAAACCTCGCCCTCAATCATCCAACTAAAGGTCTGCAAATTGGTATGCGGATGTCTGCCGACTTGCATGCCTGACTCGTCTTCACCAAATTCAGCAGGGCCAGCATGATCCAAAAAGCACCAAGCACCGATAGGCTTTTTGCCTCTGTTCGGCAATAAGCCTATCGGTATACCACCGACATCAGCAATGCGTGGTTCAAACTTTTTAATTGTCATGAGTCACCTCTTATTATGTGATAGGGGATGCATTTGTCTCTCAGTTCTGACTATTAGATGTTCGCTGCTAGCATCTGGCTTTTAGACTTTATTAACAGATAGCTACCGACTCCGATAACTATCTTGTTAGTTTTTTTTAGCTAGACTCAGGGCGACCTGAAACCACCTAAGTTGCCTAAAATTACATAGGTACTTCCATCAATAGGACTTTAGCGTCATCGATGACGTCCATTGTGAAGTTCTTAGTATCCCAGATACCGAGACCATCACGAGTATTCAAAGTGTTGTCATTTACGACGACTTTACCGCTAATGACAAAGATATAAACGCCATTGTTTGGGTCTTTTAGCTCATAAGTCTGCGTCACGTTTTTATCAAAGTCACCCATGCTGAACCAAGCATTCTGATGAATCCAGACACCCGCATCGTCAGCATTTGGTGATAGCACTTGATTAAACTCATTAGGCTGCATGATTTCATCCATGCGTACTTGCTGATAACGAGGCTCAACATTCATTTTGTTTGGGATAACCCAAATTTGTAAGAATTTTACGTCTTCTTTGTCATCGCCATTCATCTCACTATGAGTGATACCAGTACCGGCCGACATCACTTGGATTTCACCTGTTTCAATGATGCCATTGTTGCCGATGTTGTCACCATGACCAAGCTTGCCAGACAATGGAATACTGATAATTTCCATATCGCGGTGTGAGTGTTTGCCAAAGCCTTGACCACCGATAACGAAGTCATCGTTAATCACACGCAAGGCACCAAAGCCCATACGTTCTGGATTGTGATAGTTAGCGAAGCTAAAGGTGTGACGGCTTTTTAACCAACCGTGGTTAGCGTCGCCACGAGAATCTGCTGCATGATAGATAGTTTTCATAAGTTATCCTTGGTTATCAATAGGTTTATAAATTTATTATTAGTGAATGTATTTAAACAATGGAGCTATTATAATTGTTGTCTAAGGATAGATAAACCAAGATAATCGCAAATGACTATTCTAATTCAGAGAACAATAAAGCGGTTTAGATAAGGTAATATAATCATAACAGAGACAGTATTTTTAACTGTTACTATGATTGAGATCGACTCAGAAACGTTAGGGTCTGTTGAATAGTGATAATCAAAAACATTAATAAAGCACTAAAAAAGTAAGCGTTACTATACAAAGGAGTTTAAGTATGTCAACCAAGCAACCATTGGATTATGAAGTGGTCGATAACACTGAACAACAACGTTTTGAAATTGACGTGGATGGTCATATCGCCTTTGAAGACTATGAGTTTTTTACTACCAGTCAAGGCGAAAAAGGCATTGATTATAAACATACTGAAGTGCCAGAAGCGCTTGGCGGACGTGGTATTGCAGGCTATTTAGTCAAGACTATCCTAGACGATGCCGCGGCTAAGCACCTACGAGTCAAACCAACTTGCCCTTATGTAAAAGCTTATATTGATAAACATCCAGAGTACCAAGACAACTCTGTGTTCCATAACGCAACGCCTTAAGTGTTTACTATGCTGAAATCCATATATAGTTAAAATATCTTAAAAGCGCGACGGTATTGCTGATATATCGATATTGCTTTTCACTGACTATAACTTAAAAACAAAAAACGCCCTATCTGCTAGATAAGGCGTTTTTTGTTTTTACAGTTTCAATACTGCTAGCACGGTATAGGCTTCAAAATAGTTAGTCCAACAGCGATCGACTGTGAATAGCGTAAAAACACTTAACCAATATGACTTAAAAAGTCTTTATCACGTGCCATAACCGATAAATATAATACGGGTAGCACGAACAAGCCAACGGCCCAAAAGCTCAACTTGAGATATAACAGCGCGCCCACTAGCGCCCCCAGCAAAAAGCTCAATACCAACGCTGAGCTATTCACCAGTTTTTTGGCATTGTCAGGCGTTCGATTACGCAAATAATCCGTCAGATTGATACCAAGCTGTGTGGTGTTGCCGGTCATCAATACCGTCGGACTCATATGTTTGATCACCGTTTTACTGGCTGTATTGCGAATGGCCAAAGCAATCAAGCCTAAACCGCCAGTCATGGCAACCGTGATATCACCAGCATCTGTAAAAGGCTGGAAATATAGACCGGCTACCATAAATGCAGTTAAGAAAAGCGCCTCTGCCAAAAACAAATGGCTCAACATCAACTGTGGTTTATGACTTTTATCGATAAATACCTTGGTTACCATCACCGTCAAAATAAACAACGGTAAAGCTGCAAGCTTGATCCAAAGCCCGTCTTCACCGTTGACCAATCCACTACCAGCCATCACCAAGTTACCCGTGACATGGGCCGTAAAAAAGCCGAATAAAGTGATAAAACCAATCGTATCAATAGCACCGCCAACCAGCGTTAATAAGACAGGCGCTTGATAACGCTGCCAAAAACTTAACGGTGCTGGTTGATTATTGCCGTGCGCGCTACGCTTAGATGCGCTGCTGTCAGGTACTGAATTAGACACCGCTGTTTTCTGCAAATTTGGCCAGCTCACTAGCAAATTTTTGCAAAAACTTCTGCGTGCGCTCACTGCTGACACCACTTTCATCAAGGCTGTCAGTAGCATGACTCAAGTAAACTTCAGGGCTAATCATCATTTTTGCGGATAGCATCTGCATACTCTTGCGCACATCAAGGCCACTACTTCTACCACCATAAGTACCTGGAGAAGCCGTGACCACAGCGACTTTTTTGTCAGTCCAGACGCTACTACCATACGGACGTGAACCGATATCTATCACATTTTTCAGCGCTGCTGGCATCGTACGGTTGTGCTCGGGTGTCACCATCAACACGGCATCAGCATCTTTAATTTGCTGACGCACCCGCTCATAGCTTTCAATCGTTGTGCCATCATAGTCTTGATTATAAAGGGGCAAGTCTGCAATATTGACTTCATTTACCGTGACACTTTCTGGTAACTGCGACACAATATATTCTGCAAACTTGCGGTTAATCGACTCTTCTCGCAAACTACCGATGACTAAGGCAATGGTCGTTGCTGCGCTCATAGCGACTCCTTTTTGTGATGAAATTTCAATGACTATACTGAGGTTTTGCGAGTATGGCTATTATCAATTGAATAAGCCCCCGGACCATGAGCAAATATCATTAGGAAACCACCAGCCATCGCAATGTTTTTCATGAATGGGTTCATTTGTGACTCATCCAACCAAAATTGGTGGAACATAAACGCCGATAAAATACTGAAACCTGCAACTAAGACAGCAAACAGACGAGCTTTGAAGCCGATTAGAATAGCGATACCACCTAGCAATTCAAGCGCAATGACTAGCGGTAATAGCATACCAGGCACACCCATCGAATCCATATAACCTTGCGTCGCTGCATAACCTGAGATTTTGCCAAAGCCTGAAAAGATAAAAATCATCGATAAAAATAGGCGACCAATTGGTGCGCTAAGATTCTGTAAATTGTTCATAGGTACTCTCCAGTAAAGTGTTTGTTAGTGTTTGACTAAGTAATAGCGCCATTGTATATATTGACTGAACCTAGATAAACAGCAATAATCACAAATATGAGTTCTGATTTTGATAACAATTGTGAGGCATCAATAATGGGACAGCTAGAGGATATGGCGATGTTTGTACGCATCGTCGAAGCAGGTAGTATCACTAAAGCTGCAGAACAGCTAAACATTGCCAAGTCTGCCGTCAGCCGTCGTTTAAAGGATTTGGAAACACGTTTGGGTAGCCAATTAATCAGCCGAACCACGCGCCAATCCAACTTAACGCAGGCTGGTGAGCAATATTATCAGCAAGTGAACAATATCTTGAGTGAGGTGGATGCGCTCAATGAGCAAACCAGTGGTGCCCCCACGCGTATTGAAGGTACGCTAAAAATGACCGCGCCCTTGTCATTTGGACTGATGCACTTAAATGATGTCATCGCAGAATACGCCGACCAGCATCCTAACCTGAACTTTGAATTAGACTTTTCTGATCGACACGTTGACTTGATTGAAGAAGGATATGAGTTGGCCATTCGTATTAGGGAGCTACAAGACTCCAGTTATCAAGCAAAGCGTATGGCGCTGATTCGTTATGCACTCTGCGCCAGCCCTGAGTATTTAGAAAAGATGGGTATGCCTGAGACACTAGAAGAGCTACAAGAACATGAGTTTTTGCAGTATGGTCTTAGTAAAACCAGCAATCTCGAGCTGACTGATGCGACGGGGAAAAAACATAACCATACTATTAATGCCAAGATCAAAGCGACTAATGGTGAGTTCTTAGTTGATTTGGCGGTAAAAGGCCACGGCATCGTTTTTATCCCAACTTTTATCGCTTATAAAAGATTGGCCAAAGGTGAGCTAGTACCTATTCTCAAGCAATATAAATTACCCGCACTCCATGCCTATGCCGTTTACCCAAAGAACCGCTTTTTATCACAGCGCTGCCGCTATCTAATTGAATTTATTGCAGAACGTTTTGGTGATAACCCTTATTGGGATGAATTTTGATACGCTCAATAGAACTATTTAATATGCCTTATTAACCTACTTGATAAAACTTGGTAAACCTAGCAGTATTCTAAATACTGCTATCAAGAACAAAATAATGTTGCTACTATAATCTTCAGAAATCTATCCATCAGTCATAAGGAAATGCAACATGGATTTAACATCACTCGGCATGAAAGCCATTCAGGAATTTGATGATATTCGTCAAAGTCCATTACCACAAGAGCGCCTCAACATCGCCCGCAAGCAAGCACTGGCATTTAGAGAGCGCTTTATCGATGAGCCCTGCGTTCAGTTTTACCAAAGTGCGGACATGGTTAGAGTCCCCTATCCCACTTGGTACGCCTACAGTGGCGTCTATACGCAGAGCACTTATAAATTCCCCTACCTTCACATCCTCAATCGTCTGTTCATCGTGCAGTTCCGTAACTTTTTGGGCGAATTAAAGACCTTGCTATTTTCGCCATCTGACATCGATGCTGACCGTGAGACGCCTTTTTTTAAACGCCTAACGAATAAGATGCCGAATTGGTCACCGCTCGAAAACATGGTCGCCCCAATCACTCGTGACGTCACACAGGCACTAGCAGAAGTGGGTCTCGCCCCAGAAGATATTGACTACATCAGCTACGATCACTTGCATACTCAAGACGTCCGTCAATGGCTAGGCACGACGGCTGATACGACCGACCGACCCGCTTACTTTCCCAATGCCAAGCTATTGGTACACGAAAAAGAATGGCTTAGCGCCACAGCCCTACTGCCCGTGCAGGCGGAGTGGTATTGCCCTAATGGTATCGACGGCGTTGATCCTGCCAAAGTCATTAAGTTTACTGGCAGCATTCAGCTGGGCGAAGGCTTGGCGCTAGTGCATACTCCCGGTCATACCGAAGGCAACCATTCATTGGTCGCGCGCGTACCAGACGGCATACACGTGACTTCAGAAAACGGCGTCGGCGCAGACGCTTATGCACCTATGAACTCAAAGGTCAATGCTATCCGTGATTATGCTAAAAGCACTGGTATGGAAGTCATCTTAAACGGTAACACCTTAGAAGGCAGTAATGAGCAATATATCTCTATGGTCGTCGAAAAAACCATTGCGGGTCCGTCGAAGAACCCCGACTTTCCTAACTGTGCCTCAAGCAGTGAAGCAACTCCCTATTGGCTTATCCCCGGTCATAAAGTCAGCCATTTGATTGGTGAAGCCAAATTCGGCACCTTACAGACAGACGCTTTAAGAAGTAGCTCGTTACAGAAGGAAAGCGCTTAATGGGTTATTTTACGAATAAAACGGTCTATATCACTGGTGCCGCTTCAGGCATCGGCTTTGAGACCGCCAAGCAGCTAATCAAGCAAGGTTCAAATCTAGTATTGTTCGACGTACAGTCGCTTGATGAAGCGGTATCTGCTTTGCAAGCCATGAATAAAAACGATGCCTCGATTGCAACTTATAAGCTCGATGTTACCGATGCAGAGATGACTACCAAGCAAATGGCCACTGCCGCCGACATACTAGCGCCAGATATTTTGATGCATTTTGTGGGCATCACAGGTCCTTGGACGTTTGATGATATGAGCCAAGAGCAATTCGAGCGTGTCATGACTATCAATCTATTTGGCACGCGCAACGTCTTAGCTGCGATACGTCCGTTCTTATCACGTGGCAAGCAAGTGATGGTGACTGCCTCGATGGCATCGTTCACTGGCAGCTATGGTTACAGCTCTTACAGCGCCTCCAAATTTGCTATCTGGGGCATGATGCAGTCAATCAGCTTTGAATGGAAACCACTCGGTATCGACATCACCGTTTTTGCGCCGCCGCCGATAGACACACCACTCACGCAAGCCGAAGTCGGTGTCATGGCAGAAGCTGGCGTCGGTATGAAAAAGCTGGCAGGCGAGCTCAAAATTGAAGATGCGGTCAAATCCATGCTAAAAGGCGTAGAAAAACGGGAGTTCCTCGTGGTGCCAGGTGTCATGGCAAATTTAATTAGACTGCAGTTACGCTTTTTCCCCGTCAGTTGGGTCAATTGGATCGGCAATAAAACTGTAGCATGGTCTATGAAAAAGTAAGCAGTTTGAGGTTTGGATTCTAAAGATAAGCTGAGCGAATTGCTCGGCTTTTTTTATGAAAAAACAATCAGTAGTGCGTGATGTATCGATATTAGGGTCTGGAATAACTTTAGTGCTCAACATCTCCTAACAGCACTCTCAAATTTTACCCATAAAAAAAGCCTCACTGTGAAGTGAGGCTTTAGTGCTCTAAACGAGCCATATTTGGAGCGGGAAAAGAGATTCGAACTCTCGACCCCAACCTTGGCAAGGTTATGCTCTACCACTGAGCTATTCCCGCTTAATATCAAAGCGTAATGTTGCTAACAACTTGTTAACTACTACGTCTCGATAGGCTGGCTATTTTAGCAAATATTCTGTGTGTGTCAATCACTTTTTTCACATTTCTATCCAGTCTCAGCGTTTTTTGGTTGTATTTGTATGCACGCTTATCATAAACGTTTGATTTTACAATCAATCCAGCCATCAGAACTGTTAAAATTATTTAATAAAATAATAGCAAAATAACCACTATTTCTCTTTGTTTTTTTATCTGCCATGAATCTGACTATTAACAAGTCATTATCAACCCGCTGTTATATAGTCTTACGAAAAAAGATGAAAGGATGAAAAATGAATAAAAGTGACGTCATTCTTGTCGATACCTATTTCATTTGATCAATACCGCTTTATTACTGCCACTTACAATCATACGCTGTATTGTTACTTTTTCTGCCTTGGTTTTAGGTTGTTAACATTATTATACTTATGGCTTATTGTCATTCGGGTAAAATTTCACTGATCAAGTAGATTGGTAGACGGTAGTAAAACTTTAATAATAAACTGCCCTTCTATCCGCTCTGCTGTTACCGGACTACTCCGCTACTACTAACTTTGTTTAACTTTACTTTTTATCATTTACAGCGAGGATGTTTATTATGAAAAAAATACTTACCACCACCGTGATGGCCGCGTCATTGTCGGCACTTACTTTGACTGGCTGTACCAGCACTACCACTACTGGTGCTGTCGGCGTTGATCGTCAACAGCTACTTTTGGTCTCTAGTGAACAAGTACAGCAACTATCAGCGCAAAGCTATAATAAAAACTTGCAAGAGGCCAGTAAGCGCGGCGTGCTCGATACCAATAAAGCGCAGCTCAATCGCTTAAAAAGCATCTCTAACCGCCTGATCGGTCAAGTGGGTGTATATCGTCCTGATGCGGCTAATTGGAAATGGGAAGTACATACCATTAAATCCAATGAGCTGAACGCCTTTGTCATGCCGGGCGGTAAAATCATGTTTTACTCAGGTATTATCGATCGTCTAAACCTGACGGATGATGAGATTGCCGCGATTATGGGTCATGAGATGTCTCATGCCCTGCGTGAGCACTCACGTGAGCGTCTGTCACGCGAGTATGCTACTCAGACGGGTATCGGTGTCGCAGCGAGTATCTTTGGGCTATCACAAGGTCAGGCTGAGCTAGCAAACGTCGCTGGGGATTTAGGTTTGAGTCGTCCACACAGTCGTACCCAAGAAGCGGAAGCGGATCAAATCGGTCTTGAGCTAATGGCACGTGCAGGCTACAATCCGCAAGCAGCTATCAGCTTGTGGCAAAAAATGCAGCGCGCCAGTCAAGGCGAGCCACCACAATTCTTAAGCACTCACCCAAACAGTAGCAATCGCATTAGCCAACTGCAAGCATTGATGCCTAAAGTGATGCCACTGTACCAAAAGTCACGTCGTTAATAGCTATTTTGGCTAGTAGTTATCGGCTGTCAGTTATCAGCTGTCAATGTCTTATATAGAGGTTGATAGCTTACCAAAAGCAGAGTACAGCCCATGGGTTGTACTCTGCTTTTTTACGTTTTTGACTGACAACTTAATGGCGGCATTAGTTTAAAGCGATTGGCTGTGTTATGGTCCGTCTAATAGCTTTCTGTACAGTTATCAGCGTCTGCTATAATGGTCATCATACGGTCTCAAATATTGTTTCAAAGACTGTTAAGCTTCACAAAATAAAGGATTCTTATGAGTAACCACTCACCGACTGCCGACGCGCTCCATCAGGAGCTACAGGGCTTACAACCGCAGCATATCGAATTAATCAATGAATCGATGAATCATGCAGGTTATTTCGAGGGTAAAGAGAGCCATTTTAAACTGACTATTGTGAGCGATGCCTTTGAAGGCAAACGTTTGGTCGCGCGTCATCAGCTCATATATGGCTTGGTTAACGCCTTATTGACCTCACAGGGTGGTCAAGTACATGCCTTGGCGATTCATGCTTATACGCCAACCGAATGGCAAGGTCAAAGTCCTGATAGCCCGCTATGTGCCGGACAAAATAAAAGCTAGGTAAGCTGTAGCCAATTTTTAAGTTAAATAACAGTTATTAGAAACACGTTGCTCACGATGTGCTTGCCACTTAAACAGCTGACATCGCGTGCTTTTTTACAAACTTGCGAATTGCCCCGTTAAAGGAAATGACACTCGATGAAACATTTACATATGCTCATGGCAGTATTGGTGATTGTGCTATTTTTATACCAAAGCTATCTGGCATTAAGCGCCAATCGACGAGCGCCACGCGTGTTCAAAATAGCCACCCATGTCCTCTATGCGTTGCTCATCGTGTCAGGCGCCGTGATGCTGATGCAACTGATGAATGCCAATGCGCCAGTACAATGGGTATTTGCCAAAATAATCCTACTCGTAGCGGCTATTAGCGCCAGTATCAAAGCTTTTCATCCTCACGCGACATCGGGTCAAACCAAAATAGGCATTCTTATCGCTGCCGTGGCTTATATCGGCATTGTATTACTGGCCTTTAGCAAACCTGATAATTTATTTTAATCGCCACTCTATATCTGACTGAGCTTGAATAAAGTGATGGCGGGATTGCAAGATAAACGTCTACTAAGGCGTATATTTTTAATATCTTAATCCCGTTATTTTTGCTATCTTAAATAAATACAATGCCTTGCATGCTTGTTTAAGGCATGTTCGTTATTAAAAAGGATCATTTGCAAGCGAATAATTATTAGGGCGTGTCTTCATTGCAAAAATGGTGATAAAAATGAGATAAATTGCCGTCAAACAAGAAAAACAGCGTAGATAATATCGAGATATTAACCAGCTATTTGACGATGTTTGGCAAGATTTAGCCCATTTAGATGACTATCGATAAATTGAAGACACGCCCTAGCAAAGCAATTACGATTATTTGACTTAAAAGTTTAGCAACTGCACCTATCATTACTTAGCCCTATGGAGCCATTATGAAAAACCTTACTATAGCGACACTCTTGGCATCAGCCGGTATGTTGGCTCTCTCAGGCTGCGCCTCTACTGGTAATATCACGCCGCAATATGTGCCGCCAAGTACGTATCAGAGCTATGACTGCCAAGCACTGAGCCAAGAGTACACCCGCGTCAATCGTTACGTTGATGCCGCGCGTAATGAGCAATCAACCTTATCCGCGTCAGGCGTCGGTGTTGGAGTTTCAGCAGGACGCTGGGGCATCTCACCGAATATCAGTTTTGGTGTGGGCAAAAGCAACAATACCAAAGCCCGCGATGCCAAACTATCACGGCTTTATGGTGAGCGTGATGCGATTGTCCAATCGGCCCGTATTCAGCGTTGTAGCTTCGTCAATGGTGTTAAGATTTATGGTGAATAAAATCACTTGATGCTTATTCGCTATCGTTTTGATAGTATGCAGATACCACTGTTTCAGCATTAAAAAAGCCAATACATTGATAGCGTATTGGCTTTTTTGTGTCCAATCATTATGAGTAAAAACTCAAGCAATGCTTAAGAATTTAGGCTTCTTATCCACTGGACAATTTGATTGCTAGGAAGCGCCCCTGATTGACGCGCCACTTCTTTACCGTTTTTGAAGGCCACCATCGTCGGTAGACTACGGATATTATAGGGCGCTGCCGCCTGCTCATATTTATCCGTTTGGATTTTGGCAAACACTACTTGCGGCAGCTGACCAGCAGCGGCTTTGAACTCCGGTGCCATCATAATACAAGGCTGACACCAGCTCGCCCAAAAGTCTACGACAGTCAATAGCTCATTTTTTTGAATAACTTTATTAATACTTTGTCCGTTTAGCTCATGCGGGCTAGCGGTCAATAATGGCTGACCACACTTACCGCAGTTTGGATCAGCCGCCAACTTGGCAGCGGGTACGCGATTGGTGGCTTGGCAATGTGGGCATACCACGTGCGAGTTTTGCTCACTCATTGTATATCTCCTATTCTAATTATTTTGATGGTTTTATTGTCTTAAAAATTCAACTTTGGCATTTTCATCTATAAGCTATTTGCCCAAGTTGGTTGCATCTGAACCGCTGGATCGACACAGATAATATCACTTATTGCAGCACTATTTAGCTTATCCACCAAGGACATTGATCGGTACTTTCAAATAACGCGTGCCATTGTCTTCCGGTGCAGGAAAGTGTCCGGCATCGATATTAACTTGGACAGACGGGATAATCAGACGCGGCATCTCAAGAGTCGAATCGCGGCGCTCACGCATCTGCACAAACTCTGCCTCATTGATACCATCTTTCACATGAATATTTCCTAGCTTCTGCGCCGCTACTGTAGTGGTTGGACAGTGCTTGCGTCCTTGGCCTGGGTAGTCATGACACAGATAGATGACTGTATTATCATCGAGCGCGAGTAGCTTTTGAATAGAATGATAGAGCATTTTGGCATCGCCACCGGGAAAGTCGCAGCGTGCTGTACCGACGTCAGGCGCGAACAAGGTATCGCCAACGAAGACCACTGTTTTTTCTTTGTCAGCCGCCAGATAAGCCATATCCGCCCGTGTGTGACCGGGCACATACATGGCTGTGATCGTAATATCGCCAAGCGCTAACGTGTCGCCTTCGTCGGTCAAAATATCGAATTGGCTGGCATCGGTGCGAAAGCTAGTATCAAAGTTAAAAATTTGCTTAAATATTTTTTGTACTTCGGTAATATGCTGACCGATGACCAATTCTCCGCCGAGATTTTCTTTAACATGGATAGCCGCTGAGAGATGATCGGCATGCGCATGGGTTTCGATGACATACAGCAGTTGCCAACCGTGCTCACGTACAAACTCAATGACCTCGTCTACGCTCTTGGTGCTCGTACGTCCTGACTTTGAGTCAAAGTCCAATACCGGATCGATAATGGCGCACAGCTGCTGCTGAACGTCTGCGAGTACATGGGTATAAGTCTCGGTGTCGCTATGTAAGAACGAATGAACTTGCATGGCCGCCTCTCTGTTTTTATAGGATGATGTCAATCTTCCACCCATTCTTTCAGTATAATGGGTGGTCATATACAATGTTTAATACGTAAACGAACACATCTTGAAAATGGTTATAAATAGTTGCCGTTAATCTTAACGCTGACGGCAACATCAAGAACAATGTCGACATTAGCCTTCAGGTTTTAAACCTGTCCTAATATGCTTTCGTAACGTTAATACCAATATAGCAACCGTCATACAATTTATCAATTTATATAATGTAAATAATGATAACTTGCTATGGATTGCGATATCATTGATAATTAACGGTAATCACACATTACTTTTATACAAGCCGCACGACCTCTATCGCGGTTTTATATAAGGAGCTCACTCTGACAACTTCCACCTCAGCATTGGCTAGCTCTACTGACCGTACTATCGAGTCTGCGTCAGATAGTAACGCAGACTTTGCGCCGATAGATCTTGCCAAACAAATGCAAAAAGCGTCTATGCAAGCCAGCCAATTATTAAAGTCGCTCTCACATCCTGATCGCTTGCTCCTCCTTTGTCAGCTGACACAAGGCGAGTATTGCGTCAGTGAGCTTGAGGGTTTGGTCGGTGTTGGGCAGCCGAGCCTATCACAGCAGTTAGGTATCTTGCGCAAGGATGAGCTGGTCACGACACGGCGCGACGGCAAGCAAATCTATTATAGTATCGCCAGCGACGACGCTTTGGCGGTGCTACGTTTACTGTATGAGCGCTTTTGTGCCAAAACAGATGCCTAACTGGTTATTGAGTTCTTAGCTGTTTTTAACTTTATTTATTGTGATGATGTATTGATATGACCTCTATCGCCGCTCGCCTCATTCCCATTTGGCTGCGTCAGTATCAGCTGGCTGCCTTGCCGACTGACGTCATCGCTGGACTGGTGGTGGGCGTACTGGTGATACCGCAGAGTCTTGGCTACGCCGTACTTGCAGGCTTACCACCCGTCTACGGTCTATACGCAGCGATTTTGCCTGTCATCGTTTACGCTTGGCTCGGCTCTAGCAATGTGCAAGCAGTCGGACCGGTTGCCATCACCGCTATTATGACTGCCAGTAGTTTGTTGCCTTACGCTGATCGGGGCCCGGAACAATATGCCCTAATGGCAAGTTTATTGGCACTGATGGTAGGGTCGCTGCTTTGGATCGCAGGATGGCTCAAGCTTGGCTGGATTATGCAGTTTATCAGCCGCGGCGTATCGGCAGGGTTTGTGAGCGGCGCGGCGGTTCTTATCTTCGTCAGTCAGCTAAAATACTTAACGGATATTCCGATAGCAGGTAGTAGCCTAATTAGCTATCTATCGACCATGCAGTTATATGCGCGCCAGCTACACCTGCTGACCTTACTGATTGGCGTGATCGCCTTTGCTCTCTTATTCACGAATCGCTACGGTAGCAAATGGGTGTGGCGAACGTGGCTGTCTTCTTCCTCTGCCAAATGGGCGGAGCGCTTGTTTCCGCTTATTTTACTGGGAATTGCCATTTTACTCAGTATGGCACTGCATTGGGATGCGCGTGGCGTCGCCACTATCGGTAGTATTCCGCAAGGGCTACCGAGTTTTACCCTGCCCCATCTACCAGATATCCAAGAAGCACTTAAACTCTTACCAACCGCAGGACTCATGGCGCTTATTATCTTTGTCTCCAGCAGTTCCGTCGCCAGTACTTATGCGCGGCTACGCGGTGAGAAGTTTGATGCCAATCGTGAACTAACGGGGCTTGGACTCGCCAATATTTCCGGCGGACTTTTTCAGAGCTTTGCCGTGGCAGGCGGGTTTTCACGGACGGCTATCAACGTCGACTCAGGTGCCAAGACGCCACTTGCCAGTCTCATGACGGTACTGGTCATGGTTTTAGCGCTGATAGCATTTAGCAATGCGCTTGCCCCGCTACCCTATGCCTTACTTGGCGCAACCATCATGGCATCCATCATTGGTTTAATCGATATTGCCACCTTAAAGTCCGCTTGGCAACGAGATCGCTTAGATGGGGCAAGCTTTATCGCCGCGTTTACTGGGGTACTGATATTTGGGCTAAATACTGGCCTTGTCATCGGTCTCATGGTGTCATTTGCCAGTCTCATCTGGCAGTCGAGCCAACCTCATGTCGCCATCGTTGGTCAATTGGCTGGCACGGGCCACTTTCGCAATATCAATCGTCACGATGTTGTCACTTTTCATAATTTATTGATGCTACGTATCGATGAGAGTCTGTTCTTTGGTAATAGCGAATCGGTGCATCGGCGTATTTTAAATGCTTTACAACAGTATCCAGAAGCGCATGAGCTGGTTCTTATTATGTCTGCTGTCAACCACATTGATCTGACTGCACAAGAAATGCTCAGCACCTTGAATCAAGAGCTTGCCCTACAAGACAAGCATTTACACTTTAGCTTTATCAAAGGCCCAGTTATGGATATCATCGAGCACACCCCACTGATCACTGAGCTATCAGGACAGGTGTATCTTAGTACCATGGACGCCGTCAATGAGCTAAAGCAAATTTGAATATTTAAGTTGAACATTTAATTTAAATACTGAAGCTGAATACTCAAGCCGTATTGAACATCCCCTAATATTTGCGTCAACCATACAATCACTATTGATGTCTGCAACAAAATATCGTTATGATAGAGCGTATAGTATGCTAGCTTGTTGTATAACTAAATTGAATCTCAACAAGCTAAGCTAAGCCAAGCTAAACCAAGCCAAAACGACATAAAACAGCCTCTAAACGTCAAATTGACGCCTTATTGTTTTTTACATTCCTTAATAAACGCAAACGACCCCTTTTATGACCAATGATTTAACGATTTATAAGCAAATTTATCCGAGCCAATGCATCAAGATTGCGGAACTGGGTTATCGCTCAGTGCTCAATATACGCCCTGATGCCGAGGTCGACACTCAGCCCAACAGCTGCGACTTTATTAATGCAACGGCAAAAGCGAATTTGACTTATCACCATCTGCCCTTTGATGATGAACGCCTGAGTATGCTGACTGTAGAACAGTTTGCCGCCTTTTATCACGCGATGCCAAAACCCATATTGATGTTTTGTGGTACGGGTGCACGTGCCAAACTGCTGTATCAAAGCGCATTGATGCAAGGTCTGCTATAAAACGACTATAACGCTTACATACGGTCTCTTTAGAAATGACTGCAATAAGCCTACCCTTATATGCTGTATTTTTATAACAAACATTTTACTCTTTCATATAAACAATAAAAGGAGCTCCTATGAGCCACGAAATCAGTATTACGGGACAAATTACCCCTGATCAAGTCCCTATGCTTGCCGAAAACGGCTTCAAAACCATTATCAATAATCGTCCTGATGGCGAAGAACCGGGACAACCGACCAGTGCTGAGATTGAAGCAGCTGCTACCGAGGCGGGGCTTGCTTATAAAGAAGTCTCATTCGCTGGTAGCGAGCTCAATCAAAACCATGTTGAAGAGTTTGCTGACTTTTTTAATCAAGCCGAGCAACCCGTCTTGATATTTTGCCGTACTGGTAATCGCTCAACCGGTATCTATGAAGCCGCTAAGCGCATGGATTTGTTAGACGATTGATATTGATCTAAATACAATTACCGCTGTTTTAAAAACGCCCGTCCAAATTTTGGATGGGCATTTTTTATTGGGATTACTAAACTATAGACTGGTCAATTTTCAGCATTGGGTACATAATCAAATTTTATTTATATAATTTGATAGGATTTTATGATGCAAAAACCACTTCTCATCATCGGCAATAAAAACTATTCCTCTTGGTCATTACGAGCTTGGCTATTACTCAAAGCCTTTAATATTGATTTTGAGGAGCAAGTGATTGAGCTGTTTCATCCCTCAGCGACACCGATTCTCGATGAGCATGCGCCAACAGGTAAAGTACCTGTTTTAGTCTATGGCGAGAATGATGAAAGAGTTATGGTATGGGATACCTTAGCGATTACCATGCATATCAATGATTATTTTACCAACGTGGATGTTTGGACAGGACTAAGTAATTCTGATACTGACACTAACCGCAATTCTAGCAACAGAATAAATAGCGCCTATTGCCAAAGTATCGTCGCTGAGATGCATTCCGGTCTAACGGGTATCCGTAATGACATGCCGATGAACATTCGAGCCACAGCGAAAATACAACCAAGTGATGCTTGCTTAACTGACATTGCTCGTATCGAAGAGATTTTTGCAGATTGCTTAAAAAATCGTTCAAAAGACAGCTACCTTTTTGGTCAATTTACGGCTGCCGATGCTTTTTTTGCGCCAGTAGTGCTACGCTTGCAGACTTATACTGATGCCTCTGACATAGTATTAAAACCAACGACCAAACAGTATTGTGAGACTATGTTAAACAATCCTCATATACAAGCTTGGATCGATTCAGCGTTAAAAGAGACACGCGTCATCAAAGAAGATGAAGCAGGTGAGATTTTATCTTTGAATGGCGTTTTAGGTCATTAGCACAACTCCATGTATAGTAAGTTGCTATGCCATCAATAAGAATCATGATGAGACGGTAGTTCTCAATGAAACACCTAACTAGCTGTAGATGACATCATCGTAGTGGATACTCCTTAGGCGCTTGATACCCTTTTTTTGGCTCGTATTTTATTTTATAGACCTGATTGTTATAGGTCTTTTTTTCTGAACCGTTATAGTTATACTCATGACCATTGACCGTAATCTCTAGCGGGTAAAAACCATTTATTAACGTCGTTTTATCGATATTGAGCTTGGCTTTCAATAATGTGCAATATTCTACCTTTCTATCTTTACTACAGCCAGATGGTGCTGTTGGTGTGTTAGAAAATGTAGACTTTCCCCCTATATGGCTTTTTATTATCTTACCTGATTTATGGTCTGGCGCTAGTAACAAGTATTCAGAAAACGACATACTACCGTGCGAATCACTATGAATATTAATAAATCCCCAAATATCAGGGGCGACTTGTATCAGCTTCCAGTCTTTTAGTCCTCCACCAGAAGCACCTGCATTCATCACTGGATTAGCGTATTCCACCTCCCAGCCTGAATCTTGTGGCTTTAGGACAAACATACCGACTAGTCCAGTATCGGCATGAGATCCAGAATCATTTCCGCCTTCTTTATTAAATGATACCTCTCCAATGACTACCACATATAAACGTTTGCCTTGCTTGGTTTTTACCTCTAGTTGTCTATCAATCTTAATACAGTAGCCACTTTTTAGGTAAACGTCCTCATCAATTCTAGAACCGTTATTAGCTATAATACCTTGGCACTGTTGAGCCTTATTATAGATAGGATAGTATTCCTTGATAATTTCATTGACGGTTTTTGCTGAGGCAACATTTGATAAGCTCATAAACATAATCGCACCAACAGTGCTGAAAATTATTGTTGATATTTTAGATTTTGCCATGTTTTGTCTTTTCCTGGAGGCTTACGTATTCTGTTATTTTTCGACAGCTGATATGTTTATCACATAGATCCTGTCATATTTTTATACAATCGTCTAATACTTATAGTGTAGTGGATAGTCCTTAGAGGGCGTGTATCCTTTGTCTTTTTGATAATTAATAGGATAAGTAGCGTTATTATATTTCTTGCCTTTCACGAGTCCATTGAGTGTTATTTCTAAAGGATAAAACCCATTAACGGTTTTATGACTATCGATAGTAAAGGTAGTTCTGGTATTATCGCACTCTGACATGTCCTCTTCACATTTCCCAACGTCTTCGTTGTTATGATCCATGCCTATCCAACTCTCTTTGATACCTCCTCCATCGGGTATTAATATGACTAGGTAATCGTTGTAGTACCCTTGGATTACGTTGCTATGCTTATTTAAAAACCCCCACGCATTCGGTCCGAACTTCTGTAAACGCCATTTAGAAAGACCGAAACCAAAACTTCCAGCGTTAATGGTAGGATTTGCTGATTCTACTTGCCAGCTACTACCTTGTGGCTTTAGAACAAACATACCGACCAAACCACTGTCAAAGCGAGTGTCGGTATACTCCAAGGCTTCACCATCCCTGTTAAAACTAGCGTCACCTTTCACCATTACATACAAACGCTTACCTTTAGCAGTTTCTATTACTTTTTGTCTGTCGATTTCAATGCAATAACCTGTAAACTCCAGTTCTTCAGCTGAACCATTAGAAGAAGACCCTGAGGGTGCAATAATACCTTGACACTGCTTTGTCTCATTATAGATGGGATAGTATTCATTCAGAATCTCATTGACGGTTTGCCCTGCATAAGCATTGGTTACACTAAATATAAACGATATAAAAACCAGACATTTAGCCCAATGACTATTTTTGTTGATTGCACATTTATTTTTCACTATTAAGTTCTCATAAAAAAAATATTAACAAACATACGTCAACTTATATTATTTAACAAGCAGTAAAACATTTTTCACAAAAAAACCACCTCAAAAGAGGTGGCTTTTCAAATTCAAACTAATTTCAAACCTACTGCATAACCAAATATTCAAACGCCGATAACGCAGCTTTTGAACCTTCACCCATCGCAATGTTAATCTGCTTAAAGGGCACAGTCGTGACGTCACCACAAGCAAAGATACCTTTACGATCCGTACGGCAACGCTCATCAATCTCAATCTCTCCAAAGCGGTTTAGATCAACGAAGCCTTTTACAAAGCTAGTATTAGGAACTAAACCAATCTGTACAAAGACACCGGACAAATCACGTTCATGGGTTTCACCTGTTTTGCGATCTTCAAAGACGATAGAGCTGACTTTACCATCAGTAGCCTTAATCTCTTTGGTTGCAGCCCCAGTGATGAACTCAATGTTTGATTTTTCTTTTGCTTTGTTAATCAATACTTGATCCGCTTTTAGGTCATCAGCGAACTCAAGCACCGTCACATGCTTCACGATACCCGCAAGGTCTAACGCCGCTTCGACACCGGAGTTACCACCACCGATGACAGAGATTTCTTTACCTTTAAAGAAGGGTCCATCACAGTGCGCACAGTAAGCCACGCCTTTACCAATGTTTTCTTCTTCGCCCGGTACACCAAGCTTACGCCACTGAGCACCCGTCGCTAGGATGATACTACGCGTCTCAAACGTCTCACCAGTGTTGAGGTGAATACTATAGTTCTCTTCCTTAGTCTCGCCAATTTCTTTGACGCTGACGTGTTCTTTCAGCGTGATATTGTATTCGCCTAGATGTTTGACAAAGTCTGCTGATAGATGCGTACCTGTCGTCAATGGTACAGAAATCAAGTTTTCGATATCTTGGGTATCTTTGACCTGCCCACCGATACGATCAGCGACCATGGTCACTTTTAGGCCTTTACGCGCGGTATAGATAGCAGCGGCAACGCCAGCAGGGCCTGCACCGATAATGGTGACATCTTGCTGCTCTAATTGCTCAGCATCGTCTGCACTACCCTCTGCCAACAAGTCAGGGAACTGCTCTTGCAACTTGGTAATCAACTTGGCCGTATCAATCAAACCATTAGCAAAAGGTTTGCCATTTAAAAATACCGCTGGTACGCCTTGGATGTTATTTGCTTCTACTTGCTCTTGGAACAATGCGCCGTCGATCATCTCATTACTGATGTCGTCGTTCAATAAGGCAAATTGATTCAACGCTTGCACGACTTCTGGGCAACTGTGGCAAGACAGCGACACGTAAGTCTGGAACTGTAGTGGCTTATTAAAACGCTTAATCAGCTTTTGAATGCCTTCGTCTAGTTTTAGTGTATGACCACCAGCTTGCAAGATTGCCAAGATAAGCGAGGTAAACTCATGACCACCAGGAATACCACTAAAGACGATACCGGTATCAGTCAACGCGTCATCAGCATGGCTGACGACTTTAAAACTAATGGGACTTGGTAGGCTGGCGTCATTGGCGTCCGCATCAAAATTAATCTTGTCAGTCGTACCAGCAATTTTGGTTAGAAAATCAATCAACTCGGCACGTTTATTGTGCTCGCCGCTACCTAATACAAAAGTAATTGGACGGGTCATATTTTCGCTATAGCTTTTGACAGCATCTAATAAACTTTGATCTATCATGTTTGTTCCTCATTATTATTCAATATGTAACGACAACTAAGTGGTTGCACG
This sequence comes from Psychrobacter sp. Sarcosine-3u-12, assembly GCF_002836005.1. Lineage (NCBI taxonomy): Bacteria > Pseudomonadati > Pseudomonadota > Gammaproteobacteria > Moraxellales > Moraxellaceae > Psychrobacter > Psychrobacter sp. Sarcosine-3u-12. The sequence goes on along the minus strand of NZ_PJBY01000109.1, from coordinate 157,873 downwards.
TGTAAAGATGGAAAATCTGGAGTCAGTAATATTGTTTAAAGTGTTATTTGGATAAGGCTTGTACCTTTCGATGTCCCTATTATCATAGGTTTCATGAGTTTGAGCAAGCTGAGAAACTCAAACTTTATGTTTTATAAAACAAATCATTAACTTTCATTTTTAATTAAATTTAAACTTACAAGAAGATTATTCTCATAGTATCAACAGGGTTTTTTCGCTACAATCGAGTAAGAGCAATAGGAATAATTCCTGTTTTCTAGCGGAAACCTGGCTTTTATGCATGCTTATTAAAGGCTATTTTTGCTTGTATTAAGCCTTATCACTATTGAGAGTAATAGCGGTTTGGTTCAATAATAATCGAGTCTCACAATCATAGATCTTAACGACAATGCGCTGATACTAATCGTTAGCTTGCGCTTCATAACAAGGGTGACCAGATGAGAAAGACTGATACAAGGACAGATAACAAAGAAATCATTGCTGAACTTAAGCAAAAAGACAGTCATTTTGCGAGTATTTTTGCCGAGCATACTCAGCTTGATGAAAAGATCAATTATCTTGAGAAGGATTTAATAAAACATAGCAGCTGTGATGATGAAATAGAACAAATGAAGCGGCGCAAGCTACATCTTAAAGATGAGATTTATAAGATAATCGATAAAAACAAAACGCAATCTCACGCTTAATGCTTCATTTATTAGGGCGTATCTTCATTTTGATCTCATCTGAGCATACTCATTCAGATTGAGGAGACGCCCTAAAATTACTGCTAAGAATTTCTTACATCTAGGGAATGTCATCAATTAGCACATTGATACATTTAATGGTCTTAAAATGGCTAAATTTAGTCAAACATCGTCAGAAATCTTGTCAATATGTTCATATTTACGGCAATTCCTTCCTTGTTTGGCTGCAATTTTCCTCATTTTAAGCCTCACAATCTAAATGATGACACGCCCTAGTTTTATAAATCTTAATTTTATAATCAACAAGTCTCACAATCATAATCTGCCTTAACCACAACGCGTCACTGCTTATGTTAAGCACACGCTAAATAACAAGGATGACAACATGACCATGACTGATAAATGGCAAGACCACAGCGACATCATCGATGAGCTCAAACAAAAAAATACGCACTTTGCGAGTATCTTCGATGAACACACCACGCTGGATAGGCAAATCAACAAGCTTGAAAATGACGTGGTCAAACACGCCAGCCGCGATGAAGAAATCGAACAAATGAAGCGGCGCAAGCTCCAGCTCAAAGATGAGATTTACAAAACCATAGATAAAAATAAAATGCAATCTCAAGCGTAATCGCTTATTTATTATCGACAAACAACAATAAAAATATAGACTGTCAACATAAAAAGACCCCATCAACGTAAGCTGATGGGGTCTTTATTTATAGCGCTGGTTCAAATTAAAAAATAATAAAAACAGCGCTACCTCTCTTTAAATAGTTAGATAACTATTTAGATTTTACTGACTTAGATTTTACCCACTAGGTCAAGACTTGGCTTCAATGTATCGCCGCCTTGTTCCCAAGCTGCTGGGCAAACTTCGCCGTCGTTTTCACGAACATACTGTGCTGCTTTTACTTTACGTAGCATGTCTTTTGCACTACGGCCGATACCGCCAGCATGAATCTCAGCAACTTGAATCAAACCATCTGGATCGATTAAGAAAGTACCGCGCTCAGCCAAACCTGCTTCTTCGATCATCACGTTAAAACCACGAGTGATTTTACCAGTAGGATCACCGATCATTGGATAGGTCACTTTACCGATAGCCTCTGAAGAGTCATGCCATGCTTTGTGCGTGAAATGAGTGTCAGTCGATACTGAATACACTTCTACGCCCAAACCTTTAAGCTCTTCATAATGGTTTGCCATGTCTTCAAGTTCAGTTGGGCAAACAAAGGTAAAGTCAGCTGGGTAAAATAGGAAAATCGCCCAGTCACCTTTTACGTCTTCTGAAGTGATGGTTTTGAATTCACCGTTTACATATGCATCTGCTGAAAATTCTGGGATTTCTTGATTGATAATAGACGCCATGATTGGCTCCTTTTTTGATTAAGTATGATTGAATAAAATTGTGATTATTTATTTGATTGTTTCCGTTAAGCCTTGAACTATCTGGGCTACCTGACAAACTATACGCGAATTCTATGGTTAATCCAGTTAAAAGTTTTTAATGTGATGTTTTGTTTTATTAAACTTGTTAAACTATTCTATCTACTTCATGTCATCAGTGCGCTATCGGTAAATTTCGATAATGACCAAGAGGCATAAGTATCATCACTTGCATAAAAACCAACAATAAAAGAGGTCTTATGATTACCTTACGTCAACTTGAATTTGCTTTAGCGGTCGCTAAACATCGTCATTTCAAACGAGCAGCGGAAGACTGTAATATTTCGCAGTCTGCGCTGAGCTTAGGTATCGCAGAATTGGAAAAACAATTAGACACGCAGATTTTTGAGCGTAATAACAAGCAGGTGCTCATTACCCCTATTGGGCAAGACATCCTCACGCGGGCGCAGCGTGTGTTCTCTGAAGTGAGCGACTTGACCACCCGTGCGCACAGTCATCAAACGCCGCTTGCCTATCCGATGACCGTGGGCATCATCCCAACGATTGCTCCTTACTTGCTGCCAAAAGTTCTACCGGCGCTGCGAGCCAATTATCCAGAATTTCGTATGACCATCGTCGAGCAGCAAACCGAACGCTTACTCGAGCAAGTGCGCTATGGTCATATTGACACGGCAATCATTGCGCTACCCTATGCCGTAGACGGCTTGCACAGTTTTGAATTTTGGAGTGAAGACTTCTTTGCGGTATTCCCAAAAGACGATGTCCATGCCAAGCTTGAGACCATTAATTCTGACGAGCTCGCTACGGCCAATCTTATGCTGTTAGGTGAAGGACATTGCCTGACCGATCAGACGCTATCAGTATGTCATTTTGATCGCGCACAGATGAAGTCGAGCTTTTCTGACGCCAGTCTCAACACCCTCATTCAGATGGCGCTTGCTAATATGGGTACGACATTGGTACCTGAAATGGCGCTGGATCAATTGCATCTACAAAACCAAAATGCGGTCGCGGTACCATTGGCAGAAAAAGGCCCACATCGCCATATCGCCTTTGTCACCCGTTTGAATTATGCGCGTGTCGACGATGTGAATTTGCTGGGCAAAGTGTTTAAACAAGCTTTTGAAGAATCAGCTAATAAAAGCTGAGTGAACTGTTGAGATTATGAGGCGTTAATCATGTTAGGCAAGTGAGGGTAAATATGAATGATGTCTCGCACGTAACGTCCGACCTTGGTCAGCGCTTCGCCATACATTTAGCTGCCATTGCTAATAATATTGATCCAAGGGAAGTACAGGCGCTTTGGCAAGCTGTCGCTATCCGTTATAACGAAGCCCAGCGCGCTTATCATACCTTGCGCCATATTGAGCAGTTGTTTGCCCAGTTTGAGCAAGTTAAGTCGTACCTTTATGAGCCGCATATCATTGCTTTAGCACTGTATTATCACGATGTGATATACGAGCCGACGCGCTCAGATAATGAGCTTAAAAGTGCAAAATATGCGGTGGAATCGTTAAGTCCTTATCTGACTACTGAGCAATGCCAACTTATCTACGCGCTGATTATGATGACGGCTACCCATCAACTTAATGAATTACTGGATGCTAATAAACGCAGCGATGCGGCTTATTTGTTAGATATGGATTTAAGTATGTTGGGTGCTGCGTGGTCTGAATATGAACTGTATGCATCTGCAGTACGCCAAGAATATGCACATGTGCCAGTGACAGATTACCGTATCGGACGCACAGCTGTGCTAAAAGGACTATTGGCGCACTCAAGACTGTATTTGACTGATTTTTACTTTGAGCGATTAGAAAAGCCAGCTCGGGACAATATCAAGCGTGAGATTACTGCGCTTGCAGCTTGATAAATAACTCGCTGCCTTGGCGTGCAGGATGCGAATTATAGCTGGCCTCCATAATCTCTATATCAAAATACGCCTCAAAGCGCTGCTGATATTCCTCTATTGTGCCACCAAACGGTGGTTCATCACGCCCAAAATCCACATTAAAAAGTAGGCCAACCAGCTTGCCTTGCGGCTTCAATAACGCTGCCATCTGCTCGACATATTCATCACGACGTGACGGATTTATCGCACAAAAGAACGTCTGTTCGAGTATCCAATCAAATTGATATTGCTCAGGTGATAAATGAAAAAAGTCTGCACAAATTAAATGCTTGGAGGGAAAATCAGGATAACGTTCAGCAAAAGTCTCAATCGGCGCAGCAGCGAAATCGACCAACGTAACATTGGTAAAACCCTGCTCATGTAGATAACCTACCTCATACGCATTGCCTGCACCCGGCACTAAAATGGCCTGATCTTTCGCAGTGGCTGGCAGTTGGTCGATATAAGCTTTTAGCGGTGGTGACACCTGTCCCATATCCCACTGTATGCTACCAGTCTCATAACGCTGCTGCCAAAATTCGGCTTGATTGACATTTTTCATCTGACATCCTTGTATCTGGCTTGATTATTTAAATAACAGGCGGTGTACCATGAGCATTTATCATATCAGGCTGCGCGCTTATCTTTATATGATTTGCGTGAGACCTTTAGTCTAACTGACCCGTTTTACCCGCCAGCATATTGTGCCACTGCTGATAATCTGGCATCGCTGCTGCTACCGTCTGCCAAAATGCCTTGCTATGATTGGCATGATGCAGGTGACACAGCTCGTGGACGATGACGTATTCGGTGCATTCAATCGGATAAGCAGGAAGATACACGGACAACCAAATTCGGCGCGCGCGAGTGTTACAACTGCCCCAGCGCGTATGCATTTTTTTCAGTCGTACTTCGTTAGCGGTAGCACCGACTATCGGTTGCCACTTGTCAAATAACGATGGATTTACTTCAGTAAGTTGTTGCCGATAATAAGCAATTTTTTCATCGTGATTTAGCCTCAATGATTGTTCGATGCCCCATAAGAGCACGGGACTATCCGAGGTTGACGCTTTGGGTTTCGGGGTTTGCTTGTGATGATAACGCGCTAATACTTGCGGATGGTTGTCTAGCGCCCATGATACGCGCTTGTCGACAGCTTGGGCGATTTGGCTGGCGCTGATGGACATCGGTACAGAGACCATGAGCGCATAAGGCTTTAGGCGAAAATTGATATTTTTGACGCGTTTTTTACTCACGTGTAGCGCAATACCCGCTTGTGCCAGCTGTTGTCTGGCCAAATCTAATACGAGCGACGTACTCAGTTGCGGCATCGTGATTTTATCCTTTTATACCACTTATGCTAAGACTGCCTGCAGATGATTGTCAAAAGACATATTATGTATCTGACTGTCCTGCACAATAATAGCAGCTGTATTCTTGGAATCTAACTCTGCTACCTCCGATGTCTCTACTGATAGCGTATTGACCCACAATCTTGTCAGTTTCCCGTGCCCGTCGCTGACGATAAAACCTGATGTTCCATCCTTGTTTTTGGCCTGACCAGATACCTGACCCGCGACTAGCGAGGCTCCTGCACAATCTGGCAAACGCACAGCATCAATCAGCATACGTGTGTTTAAATCATAAATCGCCGCACAGCCGCCAATTGGTGTGGTCACACACAACAGATTGCGCTCACTATCAACCGCGACACTGGCAATGTATTGATGGAAGCGTTGCCATTGATTATTGGGCATAACCAATGGTTTAAAGTCGGGATCACCGCGATAGTGGGTCAAGACTAACGGCACATTGATATGTTTTTCACCTTGGAATTGAATACCAATCATCACCGTGCCATCGTCATGTATGCCCAAATGACGCACACTCATCTGATTGTGCTCAGGAGTAATTTGCTCAATCAGCGTTCCGTCATGACGATTCAAATAAGCCAAAGATGGACGCATGGTATCGAGATTCAACTCTTCACGAGAGGCTTGTTCTGTTTTGATACCGCCATTAGCGATGACCAACGTCTCGCCATCTGGATGCATGATCAACTCATGTGGCCCAATACCATGCGTGTCAAACTCGGCTACTTTGCTATAATTATTACGAGCATCGTAGATACCAATTTTACCCGCCAAGCTTATCGTATCATTCTCAGTGACGTATAGCGTTGAGCCGTCCAAACTGTAGCAAGCATGTCCATAAAAATGGCGATTATCAGCCGCTGTAATAGCGAATTTTACTTGCCCTATCGCCGTATCTAATACCCAAAACTTTTCACTGGGGCGGCGACCCAGCACCACAACATCGCGTGGACAGTTATGAGCATTTAATCTGTTTTGATTGTTTTGTCTATTTTGAATATTAGGGATTGGCTGGACAACGATATCGTGGACACGCTCAGGCATGGTGGTCTGCCAAACGATTTGTCGGTCTGCATCGATACCAACCACCCCAAAGCCAGTTTCATCATTACTACTATCATCATTGCTATCGTCGTTATTTATCAATGAGCGGTTCTGTGGCATCGACGCTACGCCACTGACCCAGCATACTGGACGCGCCAACATAATGGTGCTATGTATTGCCGTCAGCTCAGTGACGATATTTTTACTATCACGATTTTTATCATCGATATCATCATGATAAGCTCGTTGCCACGCAGCAGATGCTTGCTGATAGGCATAGCGAAGGCGGGTCAACTGGGGCTTGGGCGATGCTTGCAATGTATGCAGCTGAGCACGCACACCCGACACATAATCCTGCAATCGTGCTTCAGGCTGATGCTGCTTGCGATAGTGATGATGGATACCAACCAATGCCGCCGTTCCCAGTACGCTACCAAGCGTAGTCAAAGCCGAAGTCATCAGCGGCTCATGATTTGAGCGCTTGTTTACCGGTCTAGGCGTTGCTTTAGGCGACGTGCTATGAGATTTTGCTATTGCAGCGGTATGGGCTTCAGAGATTTGCATGACTTAATCACCATCGTTGCTGTTAAAGCCAACACGGATACCGAGGGTCGGAATCAATTGGCGTTTCAGCAGGCGGGTAATGGTCGTAAAATGATCAAACAATTCTTGCTGCTTGGCTTTATCGGCAGTCGCTAAATCCTCTGGCATCTGCGCCAATAGCGTAGTCGTATCAGCAAGCTCGCTTGATAGACTGGCCGCAATAGCATTCTCATCATTGCTACCAAGAATGGCCGTCAATACTGGGTCAGTCAGCGTTTTATTCAAGGTAGCCAACTTAGCATTAATAATAGCGCGGCTTTGTCCAGCGGTAGCAGCAGGCAGATGACCCTTGGCTTTGCCTGTAAGACCTAATGGCTCATCAATAGCATTGGTCTTCATCGTCTCAATCAATGACAATAAAGCGTTAAACCACTGGTTCAAACCTTGATCGCTATCAGCCGTTTTATCAATCGCCAGTAAAGTCGTGGCGTTCTGCTGCCAGTTACTTTCGATGTCTTTTAATCGCGTGCTTAAGGCGCTACTTGCGCTGACCACATAAGCACATTGAGCAGCATTCAAGCTGTCATTGGTAAATAGCGCCTCTTCCAGACCTGGTACGCCTTGCACAATAGCGCTCTCGTTAGCGAGCTGCTCTGGGGTTAGTTTTGGATTGGCCGCGATTAGCTCTGCAACCCCACTGTGTACCAAGCCGCGCTCGTCAGGATAATAATTAATGTACAAGTTGCTCATACTAGCAGTCGCAGGACCGAAGTTGATCATCTCAGCACTCGCCCATGCTTGCGCCAGCACCAGCCACTGAGCACGTAACGCTTGTAACTCATCACTGCTGACAGGCGCTTGCTGACAATGCTTCTGCGCCAAATCATGTAACAAACCACTTTGCTTCGCCGCATCCGCATAAGCTGGAATGACAATGTCTTCAGCCACATGCGTCAGATAGGTCTTTTCGGTCTCCGCGCTGATATCTATGGCGACTATCTGTTCGGCACTCGCGCTAGCGGCGGCCGTACTATTTGAGGCAGCGCCATCTTGCGCGACGGTTTGGCTATCCACCTCTGCTGTTTTATTCTCATCGGCAGGCTTGACACAACTGATGAGTAATCCAGCACTCAGTGCCGATAATGCCATTGCTAATGCAGGGTTTATTTTCATAAATTTCTCGGTAATGGGATAAGTAGTAATTTATATCACTTTTATAATGATTTTAAAAAGGCATTTAATTCAGCGCGTCCTTGCTTGTCCAACTTTAATACTTTTTGGCGTTGTTTTTCTGCTTCACCGCCATGCCATAGCACCGCTTCCATCAGCGTACGCGCGCGACCATCATGTAAAAAGGTCGCTTGTGGATCGACGTTTTGAGCCAGACCAATCCCCCACAATGCCGGCGTACGCCATTCATATGAGTTGGCCAAAAACTCAACTTGCGTATCTTTTGCCGGTAGCTTACCCGCTATCGTACGATCGGCAAGGTCATCACCCATGTCATGCAGCAGCAAATCTGTGTAAGGATAAATGACTTGTCCATGCTGCTCAAGATGATCATCGTCAGTTTTTGGCAACTGATATCTTGGCGTATGACAACTCTGGCAGCCCATATCATAAAAGCGTTTTTTACCAGCCAGCACCAATTTATCATCGGCATTGCGGCGATGTGGCACCGCTAAGTTCCGCGTATAAAATTCTACAAACTTCGCGACTTCATCATTCACTTCGACCGGTGTCTTGCCATTACCTTGCTCATCAGCGCCAGTGGTCGCTTTAATACAAGCGGTTTGGCTCGGCATGCAAGACTCATGAGGACGAATGTTTGAGGTCAACCCCATATCCTCATTAAAGGCACTTTGGTTTTGCGTAATCAGCTTGGTCTGACCGGCCTTCCAACCAAAACGACCGAGCGCATGCTTGCCCGTTTGCGGGTCCATCACCCAATTAAACTTACCACTGATGCCATCGCTATTTTTATTATTAGGCGTTTGGCTGGCTTGTTTTTTAATGTCTGCGTCTGGAATTTGCTCAAGTAGGCCCAGACCAATCATTGGCAAGGCGATGCGCGGCGAGACCATCATCTCATCATCGAATGCGCCATAGCCGGGTTTGGTCAACTCAAAGGTCGGCGCACGTAGGGTTTCAACATAACCATCAGCAAAGGTCACTGGCTTATCAGTCCACTGTACCGCAATTCGCGCTTCGGCCGGTACACCCTGAATACCGCGATCCTGTAACTGACCGCCATACATAGGATGCACCACTTTTTCAATCTGGGAATCCTGCAATTGCTGACGCTGCTCATCCGTTGTCGCTGGCATAGACAGACGTATTAATAAACTATCAGCATCGTCCTCACTGCTCATCGGCGCGTGACCACGACCGTCTTTGACGTGGCACGATTGGCAGGCAGCGACATTGAATAACGCACCAAGACCGTCACGGCTGTCCGTGCTAGCAGGCGCTACCACCCACGGTTGTTGAAAGAATGCATTACCAATAAAAAAAGAGCCTTTACGTGAGGCGGTGAGGTTTGACGAGGGTTTTGAGTAGCTCTCAGCGCTGGTAATACTGATACCAGTATCACCGCCTTGCTTAATCTCTTGCGGGTCAAAGGAAGCAAGCTGCTGCATGGATACCCCAGCCAGCGCTTCGATGTTTTGACTGCGCTCAGTAGACAATGAACTATCATCCTGCTTACCAGCCTGCGTGTCATTCTTATCAGCGGATGAGCTGTCAGTCGGTTGACAAGCCGCAAGTGACCATATGCAGAGCGCACTAAGCGCAAGCTTTAGAGGTGCATTTTTAGACAATAAAAAGGTATGAAGAGACATAGATGATCTGTCTTTCGTGGCAGGAAGGGCGTTCATAAGCATTGCCTTAGCGCTAGTATAGAACCATCAAAATCGCGCACCATAACAATATGTCGTTACAGTCAACAGGGTACAACTGTAAGAAAGCTGGCTGGTAGCGTTATTTTAATAGGGCATAAAAAAACACGTTGCCAACCGAGATTGACAACGTGTGTATTATACATAAATTACTTTCCTATGAAAATAATTCTCATTCACTTATAAAGACTTATCAGGCATTATAAATGAATACAACTGACGCTAGTAAGCGTATAAGCTGAGCTTAAAACTGTGAACCTGCATCAGCATCTAGATTGTCAATGCCAGCCGCTTTTGCCGCATTTTCAATACCAGTCGTCAATTCTTGCAAGCTGGTAATGGCAGTCTCAACCCAACCACGACGCGTATTTTGCTCTTCAGCAGAGATACCTTGTTTACTGGCTTGACCAACAGTCGCAATCATTTGATCAATCTTGATGCCTTCTTTTTCGCCCTTTTCGACGATGATATTAAAATCACTTTCCACCTTACTAAAATCAGCCGCCAGCTTATCAGCAACGTCTTTATGACCAGTATCAATTAGGTAGTTCTTCACGCCATAGCCACCCACGGTTTTACCCGCGACGGTCTTATAGCTACCATTAAAGACATTTTGAATACCGCGAGCATTATTGGCATAACTTAGATGGGTCAAGTCACTAAAGCACTCGTGCTCATCTTCGGTAGAGCCCGTGACAAAGGCGACTTGCATACGCTGAGAGGCCAGCTCGCCAAGTGCTAAACTGCCCATCTGGTACAAAATCTGGCGCAGACCATTGTTATCTTTACGCGCTATCATATCGCTGCGTAAGGTATGTTCGCTATCAGGCTGCCATTGGGCTTCCATTGCGGTTAAATCATCAACCAATAATTGCGCAGCAGCTTTTAAGAACTCGCCACGACGCTCACAAATACTTGCCTCTGTATTTGCGCTTTCGCCACTGGTACATTCACCATCGGTGGTGATATAGTCGCTAACCGGACGGTTGCCTGCACCCTCACCGACGCCATTGGTATCTTGTCCCCATAGCATAAACTCAATCGCGTGATAGCCAGTCGTTACGTTGGCTTCACTACCACCAATCTCATTCATGTCTGCTAACAGTTGCGGCGTAATGGTGCTGGTATCTTGCTTGATGCTACCGACGGCGATGCTATCACTATTGATGATATTGTCTTGACTGTTATATTCACCTTCGTAATCGTCGCTGACGTAATCAATGAGCGCTTCATCGAGCGGCCATGCATTGACCTGTCCTTCCCAGCTATCGACGCTGCCAATCTCACGCTGGTCATCAGCAGTCACAAAGGCTTCATCAAAACGGAACACTTCAGTTTGTGAGTAAGGCTGACGCGCCGCTTTATAGGCAGCTTTTGCCGCGTCAAGGTTCGCTTCAGTTGGCGTATCTACATAAGTATTTACAGCGGTCTGCAAGGTTTTTGCGCTATCTAATGAGTCTTTATAGGCAGCATGAGCCATATTTGCATAACTAATCACCAAGCGATCGATATTGGCTTTTTCTGCACCGGACGTGGTTTTATTATTAGCGGCTTCTGTGTCTTGTACCTCTGCTTGTGCATCAGTGGCGGCATCGTCATTGGCTTGTTTGGTACAACCCGATACTAGCAGTATCCCTGCAAGCGCAGCGGCTAAAGTAGTCGGTAAAATTTTACGGCTCGTCACTGTGGTCATATTCATACACGTCCTCGATGAGATACATTAGAAAAAGGGTAAATACAGTAAATAACGAATGTCCAGAATAATAATTACTGTCAAATCTGCCAAACGGTATCATTACTATTATTGAAATATTATTGCTAGAATATTCAAATATTTGCGAATTATAATGTTATTGATAACTATTATCAAACATAATTTGCCGTTTTGGTCTAGTCGGTACTCTTGATAATTTAGTGACGCAAATTTTAAGCACAAAAAAGGCCAGCATATTGCTGACCCTTTTTAGCAGTGTTTTTAATATAAATAGCTACTAAGTAATGGCTTAGTTTACGCTCTGTGGCGAGTTAATCGTTAGCTCAACACGGCGGTTTTGTTGACGACCATAATCAGTGTTGTTATCCGCTACTGGGCGTGATTCGCCATAAGCAACAACATTAACACGGTTAGAAGCCACACCGCGAGCTGTCAGATAGTTAGCTACTGAGTAAGCACGATCACGTGATAGACCCATGTTGTATGATGCTGAACCTTTGCTATCAGTGTGACCTGCGATGTTAACGGTGGTCTTATTATACTGATTCATCGTCGATGCTAGCTTATCAAGGGTTGGCTTAAAAGATGAGCTCAATGTAGCATCATCAAATGAGAAGGTAATGCTACCTGGCATAACCAAGTCAATGTTACCAGTCGTTGGGTTTTGTTCAACCGTGACGCCTGTACCAGCCATTTGTTGTTCAAGCTGCTTAGCTTGACGCTCCATGTAGTAACCAACGCCTGCACCCAATGCTGCACCAATAGCAGCATCACGACCAGTTTTGTCGCCGCCCGTTGCTTTTGAGATAGTCGCGCCACCTAAAGCACCCGCTAGTGTACCAACAGCCGTTTTATTCAAACGTTGCTGTCCAGTGTTTGGATCTGTTGTACAACCACTCAATGCTAGACCAGATGCGACTGCGGCAATCATTAATGTATTACGCATAATATTTCCTCTTAAGTTTAAAAAAATGGTTAAATTGTACTTTTTATAGAAGATTATTCATTAATCTTATTTAGGTGCTTATTTACACTCGTCATTATTATGGCAATTACCATCTATTCATGTGTAATATTTTGTCACATCTATGTATGAGAAGTGCAGAAGGCTTGCCAGTTTTTTTCTAACGCTAGCGATGTCTGCCATGACTAGTCACGTTTACAGTCGTACACTATCATTAATTTCTGCTAAAATCATGCAATAAAGTTGACCCTAAAGTAGCGCTAATAAAAGCTATAAGCATATAGCACGCGTTCAACCTTAACAAAACGCCAAAAACTTCGACGATAGCGACTCCAGAAATGGAGCATTTATATATTAATAATATCGATAGAAAAGGGATTAAACATGCGCCTGACCTCTACTATTCAAAAAATACATCAACGCGCGCCTAAATTGGGCAAAGCGGTCTCGCTGACCACCGCAGCCAGTGTCATCGCAGCCAATAGCTTTGGTTATAGTATTCCCTTATGGCTAATGGGTGCGACCAAAATAATTACTGGCGCCCCTATTGCGGATAAAACCGTGATAAAAATTGCTGCCCACTGGATTAGTAGTAATAATGCTTTAATCGATAATATGTTGCCACGCAAAGATTGGCGTATCAATTTGCCCAATGATGTTCATATGGATGGCAAATATCTACTGGTTAGCAATCATCAGTCGTGGGTCGATACCAGTATCGTGCAATACATTGGTGAAAAGCGCCTGCCCCTCACCCGATTTTTTACCAAGTTTGAGCTGATTTATATCCCAATCGTTGGCCAAGCTTTTTATTTTTTAGACTTCCCGATGATGCGCCGCCATTCTAAAGAAAAGGTTGCCAAAAACCCTGCCCTAAAAGGCAAAGACATCGAAGAAGCCAAACGTGCTTGTGCGCTCTTAAAAGACAAGCCATTTACCTTATTGAACTATCTAGAAGGCACGCGCTTTACCCAAGAAAAACACGCCAAACAAGGCTCACCTTATACGCATTTACTGAAACCGCGTGCAGGTGGTTTGGCGCTCGCAGTCAATGCACTAGGAGATGATATCGACGGTATTTTGGACATGACCATCGTTTATCCTGATGGCGTGCCAACCTATGGTGATTTGTGGAAAGGCAATATTAAGCGCTTGGGCGTTGATGTTCGACACATTAAGATACCTGATGAATTGTTTGCTGGTATCAAAAATGATGGCTACGAAGAAGATGAGTCAATCAAGGCGAAGATGTTTGATTGGGTTGAGCAGATATGGCGTCAAAAAGATGACCTTATTACGACGATGCTGGCTGACTTTGCAGACAATCCGCAGAGCAAATAGGCTAAAGATAACTTATTTTTTCAGTAAACCTTCAAACCACAATGGTGCCATAATTTTTACGCTGCTATTTAAATACTAAAGACTGGCTGTGGCGTGTCCTCATTTTGAAAATAGTGATAAAAATAAGATAAATGGCAGCTGAACAGAGAAAATAGTACGGATAATATCGAGAGATTAGCAAGCTACTTGACGAAGTTTGGCAAATATTTAGCCGTTTTTAGCGCATTTACTGCTTAAGGTTCAGATTGAGAACACACCCTAATATCAAGGTTACTCAATTTGTATAAAATACCAAATTATAATGGTTGATGGGTTGTTTTTTGATGCCATTCATTGATAATGTGAATAGTCATTAAAACGCTCGCTTATTTAGTAATCATGTCCTCACTAGCAGTGCCTACTGATGACATGATTTCTTATGCCATTTCTTACTAATAAGGTATGACTGTGCCCGCCTCTCCCACTAAAAGCTCGCCGATAGCAGCAATGCCAAATGAGTCATCGAACTTAGCAAACAGTCAGTCTCCGAGCACTCATTCCTCGATCGAGCAGCCGCCACGATCAAATCGTCCCAAGCCAAGTCGCTTTAAGCTGACGTATGACATCTTGATGATTGTTGCTATTAGTATTGATCTTTTATTGATCAGTATCGATGCCATCTTGATGAGTGGTTTTAGTAGTAATGTCGCAGGATGGCTGGCATTGAGTGATGCGCTCAACTGGTATCAGAATACCTTGCACGATCCATTACGTACGGCGGGTGGCTTTTTTACCATATTTTTAATCCTAGAACTATTGGTACGTTGGGCGATTGCCGTTAAGCAAAAAGCCTATTATCGCTGGTTCTTTTTTCCCTTTGTCCATTGGTATGAAGTGTTAGGCTGTTTTCCACAGCTACGCGCGCTACGGTTATTTCGGGTGGTGGTCATCGGCCGCCGGCTATATCAGCTTGGCTATCAAGTACTGCCGCAGTCATGGATTGCTCGTATCAAGTTCTATATTGAGCTGTTATTAGAAGAGTTGTCAGATAGGGTAATTTTGACGACCATCGACAACTTTCGTCAGCAACTTACCAACCCTGAAACGCACAAGTCCTTTATCGAATCAACGATTGCGCGCAATCGCCATGAGATTGAAGCCGCCCTGTTGTCGCTACTACGCACAGAACTGGCGCCAAAACTACAAGCGCTGACCGCCTCGCCGGGAGGTAGCAATATGATAGCCGGTGCGATGGGCGAAGCGATTAAGGAAGGTTTGGCCAATACGCCTGAGTTGCGTCGCTACTTGCGCATGATACCAATCGCCGGCGGCTTGATTGAGTCACAATTGCAGCATGTCGGACACAATATCGGTGAAAACGTAGTCATTGCTCTAAACGAGCGGCTACTCGATGCAGAACGCCTCGATGCATTGATGGTCGCTATTGCCAGCGGCGTGGCGCAAATCGATACCAATAACACAGCGCTGGATACTTTAATTTCGAGTATCATTGAGGACAGTTTGACAGAGTTTGAGGCACAGGTAAAAGTACAGCAATGGAAGCACCAAGATATGCTTAACTTATAAAATCTTGCTAAAAATAGCTGACAAATAGCTAGTACCTGATAGATAACCAGCACCTAATAAATAACCACTAAATAATAATAAATATAGTACGCATGCAGCAATACGACATTTTTTGAGGATCAATCTTATGACGGTTTCAGACAACGACAGCAGCGCACAAGCCCCGAGTAGCATCCCTGCTCTCGCCTTTTATGGCAAGATGCTCACCTTTTCGCGTTTGCAGTTCAGTACCAATGATTTGAGCGCTATCGAATCTCAGCTTGCCGAAACGCTCAGCAACAAATCCAGCAATATCCCTATCCTTATCGATAGCGAGGTCGAACAAGACCTGTCAGCATTGGTAGAGCTATTATGGTCATGGGGCGTACAACCTATCGGTGTCGTAACAGGTGTATTAGATGCCCAAGCGCGAGAACAACGATTGGCAATCTTCCCTGCTGATGGCAAACGTATCGAGCGTATTTTACCCAGCAAAAAAGCCACTGCTCAGGTCAGTAAAGCATCAGAAGCCAAAAGTACAGAGTCAACCAGCACGAATGACGTAGCCGCAGCGTCTGAACCCGCACTTGAGACAGCGACCGAGACGACTCTCTCTAATATTCCAGCAGAGACTTTAGTCAGCGCTGAGCATATTACCAGCCTCATCTATGATCAAATGCTGCGCTCAGGACAAAGCCTTAACCACGTCGGTGGGGATTTGATTTTGACCAACAGTGTCAATAGTGGCGCTGAAGCCATTACCGACAACAGCTTGCATGTTTATGGCCGCGCCCAAGGTCGTTTGGTCGCAGGAGCCACGGGTGATAAAGATGCTCGTATTTTTTGTCAGGTCTTTAACCCCTCCTTGGTATCGGTCGCCGGCACTTACTGCCTACGAGATAACTTACCCGAACACGTGATCGACAAGCCCGTACAAGTACGCTTTATAGAGGGTCAAGGCTTGGTCTTTACCGTGATGGATGAGGCTTAGACGCCTAGTGGTATATTGCTGCTTATGTATAAATGCCCAAGAAAATCTCTGTAGTGGCTATCTATAGTAGCTACCTTCTGTAATAACTATAGATAGTCAATACTTAGATGGTCACTACTTGATAGTCATAATGCGTTTAGGGCTAGGCGACTCGTTTAATATTGTAGTAAGTTTATTTAACAAAACTGCCCTATGCTAATCTGCTGTCTCTGCCACTATTTACTATGTTTGCGAGCGCTGACAGCCAGTAGCAGCAGTACTTAACACAGATATTGGCTGTTTTTGAGCTTTAGTGCAGACTTGCTATAAATTTTTGTTTATATATGCTAGGCTTACGCTCGCAGGTAGCGCATATATTGCATGTGAATAATAAGTATGCAAAGCATAAGTAAATGCGCTATTTTATTTAATAGATATCCCATTGATTCATAGGAGTGTGCCATTGTGGCGAAGATTGTTGTAATCACTTCAGGTAAAGGCGGTGTGGGCAAAACCACCACGAGTGCCTCTTTTGCTGCCGGTTTGGCGTTGCGTGGCTATAAGACGGTTGTTATCGATTTTGATGTAGGTCTACGTAACCTAGACTTGATCATGGGCTGTGAAAATCGAATTGTTTATGACTTTGTAGACGTCATCAGCGGTAACGCTCGCTTATCACAAGCACTGGTCAAAGATAAGCAGCTTGAAAACTTATATATCCTGCCTGCCAGTCAGACGCGTGATAAAGATGCACTGACCGACGAAGGGGTGTCCGAAGTAATGGCTGAGCTGTCTAAGCAGTTCGACTATATCATTTGTGATTCGCCTGCTGGCATCGAGCGCGGTGCTCAGTTAGCGATGTATCATGCTGATGAAGCGATCATCGTGACCAACCCTGAGATCTCCTCAGTACGTGACTCGGATCGTATCATCGGTATTTTACAAAGCCGCACCAAAAAAATCGAAGAGAACCAAGGCTCTATCCGTGAGCATTTGGTTATCACTCGCTATAATGCCGAACGTGCAGCAGCGAATGAGATGATGGACATCGATACCATCTCTAACGATATCTTAAAAGTACCCCTACTTGGCGTTATTCCTGAAAGCCATTCAGTGCTTGAAGCATCTAACCACGGTGAGCCGGTGATCCATTATACCGATTCTATCGCTGGTCAATGTTATGATGACATTGTCGCCCGTTTCTTAGGCGAAGAGCGTCCATTACGTCATATTGATGTGAAGAAAAAGAGTCTATTACAGCGCTGGTTTGGGGGTTAATGATGAGTAAGAAAAAAGGATTTTGGAGTAGTTTGTTCGGTACTGATGATGGCAACACTGTCGGTAGCGCCAACCTAGCCACTGAGCGTCTCAAGGTTATCGTTGCGAGTGAAAATCGCTTAAACAACCGCTTAACAGCGGATCGTATCGAAAAAATGAAACGTGAAATATTAGAAGTGGTGAATAAGTACGTCAATGGCGTGCAAATTGATGATGTGAACATCAATCATCGTTCTGAAGACAGCTTAGATGTGCTAGAGATGAATATCAATTTGCCTGAGCATAAGAAGTAATCTGCCCAAAAGCATATGAAACAAGCCCGCGTTAAGTCTTAAGTTAAAAATACTTCATCTAAAAAGCCCTCAGTACGATACTGAGGGCTTTTTTGTGGATGTATATTTTTCTAACTCATTGGTTATTTCATGCGAGCTATCAGATTGTCTTTTTTGACGAATTGATGATAAAAAGCCGCGCCAATATGTAGCACAGTAAAAGCAATAATCATGGGCCAAATAATATCGGTATGTAAGTCATTATAAAAACGCGCTAAACCCCTATCTGGCGTGACAAAGATAGGAATCTGAAATAAGCCAAATATGTCTACTGGTCGACCACCATAGACGGACATCAGCAAGCCAGCTAGTGGCATCGCAATTAACAAAGCATAGAGCACAAAGTGCGACAGCTTTGATATCAATAGCTGCCATTTTGGCATTGGTAATGCTGGTGGTGCTTTGGTAAAGACGCGATTAATAACCCGCGCTATCATCCAACATAACAAGCTGATGCCAAACGCCTTATGCAAACCAATATAGAGATTGCTATCAAGATTTTGGTATAACAGGATCATGATCCACGTTACCAGTAATAAAACCGCACTGATCCAGTGAAATAAGCGGCTAGCGACTGACCACTTGGAAACACTCGCATTGATATTATTCATAAGCTGCCCTACTACCTCTGACCAACATTTATAGATAAAGACAGCAGCTAACGGCATGACCATCGCGGCTGGGTTAGTCATAACTAGGTTTATAATGAATCGTTATTCACTATCAGCCCTCTTACTAAACAAGCTAGCTGTCTAAATCAACCAATTGATGCGCAATTTTATCCAAATCGGGCACCAAGTAAGGAATACTATCGATAATTACGGTTTGAAACAAGTAGGATTGTACAACGTTTTCTTGGAAGCGCTCTTTGACATAGTCAATTTCGCCAACGGTAGGGTTTTCACCAGTCGCTTCAACAGTCTTATTATCGCTATTTTTCGCTTTTTTAGCATCGTTATGGCTTATATTATCAGCGTGATACTGCTCTGGAAGCTCACCATCCTTAACCTCAGAGATACGCACCTGTCGTTGGCGCAGTTCACCAGCTGTCTGTAACGCCATGCGATGGGCTGCCGTATTGCCCTCTAATACGATGATCTTATCTGGCACCTGCTCGCTAGATAATAAGTGGAATACAACCACTTCTTGTTGTTGCCACAGATAAGTCCAGATATGCTCATCAAGAGCATCCACACTCAAAATCAAACTGCTCGGAATGATCCAATCAGGCTGATTGAATGCTGGGACGATAGTGACATCGAGCATACCGTTGTTCGTGGTCAGCAAACTTACTGCTTCAAACGAATGCTTTAGAATTTCTTTCATAAGTCGCTCACAATAGATTAATACGAAGAGGCAACCGCCACTCTTTCACCAATATAGTCGGTAAGTTTTTGTGCTAAAGCCACTGGGCTACCAATAAAATCGCAGTATCCAGAATCAATAATTGCCTGTGGTTGGCTGGGACAAGCACTTACCTTTGGATCTTGTGCCCATAACTGACTGTCATTGTCTTGAATTAAGTCCAGATGCTGAGCCCCATCGTTGCCCATACCTGAAAAAATAATGTTAATCAACTCACTACCATATACATCGCTGGTGTTTTTTAGGATTTGACCGATAGCAGGCTTATAATCACCATCCCATGCTTTATCAAGCAATATAATCCGACCAGTAGAATCACAGACAATTTGCTTGTCAATAGGGGCAATTAAACACTGACCTGACTGCAAACGTTGCGACGAGGTAATCACCTGACAGCGCCAGTCATTATGGCGATTAAGTATACGTGGCAGCGTACCAATCATGGTCTGATTGAAATGATGCGCCAATAAGATACAAATGGGTAGCGCGGGTGACAAATTATCTAAGAATTCTTTGACAGCGCTAGGGCCACCCATAGACGCCCCCAAGAACACCACGTAACGCCAATCGCTGGTATCACTCTGGTAAGCTTGGGTATCCACCAATGCTGGTAGAGACAACATCTGCGCAAGTTTACGCTTTAGTTTACGTTGCCATTTAGCATACTGCTGCGCCTCATTTAGATAAGGCGCTTGACTAAAACCCACCAACACTCCAATCGATTGAGACACAGTAGTAGCCGTGGCAACGCCGTCATCATAATCACTGTCTATTAGCCAGATATCAATAGGTGCTTCATAAAGTTCAAACTTGGTATTCAGCTGCGCCCGTGTCACACAATCAACCAAGATAAAACCACAACTGCGTACGGTATCCGAAAAGGCCATGCGCTGGTGATGGTCTTCTGCGACCACCAGCACCTTGATATCATTTTGGTTTTTTTCTTTGAGCGCTAATAGAGCAGGTACATTATCCTTCATGAGTCAAGCTGACCTCTTCACCCAATAGCGTTTGGATTTTATTGAGTAGCTCGTTTTCTTGGAAGGGTTTACCCATATAATCGTTCACCCCAATTTCCAGAGCACGCTCGCGATGCTTTTCACCAGTACGTGAGGTAATCATGATAATTGGGATATGCTGCAAGCGTTTATTATGACGTATTTGAATGGCCACTTCGAAGCCATCCATGCGCGGCATCTCAATGTCCAAGAGGATGAGATCCGGTATCGTTTCTTGTAGTATCTCAATCGCATCGACACCGTCTTTGGCAACGGCAACTTTGTAGCCTTGACGCTCTAAGAAGCGCGACGTGACTTTACGTACCGTGACCGAGTCATCGACGACCATCACAGTCGGCTGAGACTCCAAACGTCTGTGCTTAGAGCCAGTAGACGAGGCAACTTCTTTGAGCACTGGCGCATTACGCATCAAGGCAATCAAATCTAAGATAAGCATGACCGAGCCATCACCCATGATGGTAGCAGCGGAAATACCTGATAGGTTGGAGAATTGTTGCCCTAACGGTTTTACCACGACTTCGATACGCGAGCCAGCTATCTGATCGACCTGCAGGGCAATATTCTGTCCAGTACGGTTTTTAATGATAATCACTGGCAAGCTCGTATTGGTATTGACCACCAATTCATTGAGTTTATTGCCTGATAAAATCTCATTTAAATAACGCACGCGATAATCATTGTGTTCAAAGTTGAGGGTGGCATCATTTGACTGATAGTAGTCATAAAGCTTTTCTGGGTTAATACGTACCACACGCTCAATCTGAACCAATGGTATGGCATAGTAGCGATCTGCTGCCCGCACTACTAGGGCATCCGACACTGCTACTGTGAGTGGTAAACGCATGGTAAAGCGCGATCCTTGACCAAGCTCAGAGACTACAGATACTACGCCACCTAACTGACGAATCTCGCTGATAACGACATCCATGCCAACGCCGCGCCCTGAGATTTGCGTTAATTGCTTACTGGTACTCAAGCCTGCATTAAAAATATACTGCATGATATCAAGATCCGTCAGACTACTATCGTCTGCATCGATAAGACCTTGAGCAATTGCTTTGCTGCGAACCGCTTCGACATCGATACCGCGCCCATCATCGGACAAGTTGATGACAATTTCACTACCTTCACGCAGTACTTCTAAAGTAATGTTACCACTGCGTGCTTTACCAGCTTTTAGACGGTTTGCGCTGTCTTCGATACCATGATCGACAGCGTTACGTAGCATATGCTCAAGCGGCGACGTAATGCGCTCTAGAATGGTTCTATCCATCTCGTCATCGGCATTAATAATCGTTAGATCAACAGACTTGTTAAGCTCATTGGCCGTTTGACGTACGGTACGCTCAAGGCGCGGTGTCAAGCGCGTAAATGGCACCATACGCGAGTTCATCAAGCCATCTTGTAGCTCAGTTTGCGTCCGCGACAGCTGTAATAATAAGCTCTCGCTATCTCGGGTCTTTTCTAACAGTGTATGATTGATATCAATCAAATCTGATGCCGACTCTGTCAGAGACTTTGATAACTGATTCAAAGAGGAGTACTGATCCATCTCTAACGGGTCAAAGCCTTCATGGCTGATCAGCTCATCATCTATCTGCGATAAAATCTGAGCTTCAAGCTCAATCTCCATTCGACGTAACTGATCCGCCAAACGCTGTACCGTGATGCCCATCTCTTCAAGGCTGTTGGTCAAGCTACTCATACCCATGTCAATACGAGCACGGTTAATCGCTGACTCACCAGACAAGTTAATCATATGCTCGATTAGACCACCTGAGATACGAATCATCTCATTGCTACTAGCGCTCTGCTCTTGCCCAGTGAACTTGCCGACCATCGATGGCATCTTACTGATGTCTTTGACCCTACCATCTGAATTTTGCTTTTCCTTGGCGGTCAAGATAGCTTTTCGCTGCCCTTGCAGCGATTCATCAGGTATTTGTTTTAGGCTATCAGGATTTTTACTGAATACTTGTAGCGCCTCTATCAACAATCCAGGTGTTGGCGGGTTGACCCGCTCTTTTAGAATAAACAGAGCATCTGCTAACCAATCATGACAAGCCACCAGTAACTCTTGGACTTTTTTCGTTGCAGGACGGCGACGACTAGCAAGGTCTTCGTAGACTGCTTCCATTTCGTGCGCCAAGTCCGCCAAGCCATTAGCCGCGACCATTCTTGCGCCACCTTTAAGGGTGTGCAGGTCACGCTGTAGCGCTTGCAAGGCAACGGTATCGCTCACGTTATCTAAGAATAACTGCAAATATTGATTATTATTGGTAAGCGCTGCCGCTTCTTCTAAAAACACTTCTAAGATATCAGGGTCCGGTAAGCCATTGGCCCATGACTGCTTAATCATTCTATCAAGCGTTAATACTTCTGTGATCTTGACATTACTGTCTGTCGCATCATTAGCAAAAACTTGCGGCTCAGCGTCAGCATGGTTTTTTGGCACCGGTACAATCAGATTGACATTATCTGGTAATGCTTGTGCTTTCTCAAACTGTTGCAGCTGCTCAATAAGTTCAGGTGCAAAAAACGATTGCTGATGCTTGACCATATGCATCACTTGCAACGACAAGGTATCTTGCACGATTTGCATAATCTCAAGCCACTGGGTGGTTGGCTCGCGTCTATGCTCTACAAAGGCTTCGTAAATACTCTCCGCCTCATGAGTCAAGTCTCCAATACTACGGATACCTGCCATGCGCGCACCACCTTTAATGGTATGCAAATGACGCTGCAATACTTTTAGAGTATTGATGTTAGAGATGTCCGCACGCCATTTGTTAAAGCTCTCGGCAAGCGCATCATCGAGCTCTTGCGCTTCTTCTAAAAAGATCTCTAACAATTCAATATCGGTATCGATAGACTCTAGCTGCAACTCAGGGGCAGAGACACTTTGCACGCTAGGCAGATCATCATTATACTCGTCGATAGCCTCATCACTGCTGGCAGTGCCATTAGCAATACGCTGTAAACCTTCAAGCACTTGCTCATCAACTTTTAGTGAGGTACTACCAGCCAAGGCATCGAATAGCCCTACTAGCTGAGCATGTCCAGCCAGTAACGTGGTTTGAATAGCAGCATCAGCTGCTGTTTCAGGATGATCATTTAAGTAAGTATAAGCCGCTGCTAATGCACCAAGAATCGCGCTGAATTTTGGAAACTCTAGCGCTTTGCTAGATAGATAACTTATTTGGGCAAGTTGTTGCTCTATATATGTCTGAACCTGCTCACTATCAGAGTGACTCAGCGCCTCATTTAACTGCCATTCAGCATCGAGCAACTCATCAATATTTTCATCTAATAGCTGATCTATAGTGGGCTTGTTATTCGTAATTTCGCTATGATCGCCGATGGCATACTGCTCACCCAGCATGGCTTGTAATGAGGCAATATCTTGCTGGCTTTGCGACTCTTCTGTCGATATGGTTTGCTGCTGGGCATTCTGTTTGTAATTATTGAGGTAGCCATCCATCAGTGTCACAGACTGGGCTAATGCTTCTAGGTGTTGCGCATTCATAGAAGCATCCTGCTGTTGTAATAGCTCTAAGCTTTGCTCAATCATCGCACTGACTTCGCTAATCGCCGCTAAAGCACTAGAGCCAGACGCGGCTCTTAGGGTATGGAAGGCACGAACAATATCATCACTGACTGCAATGTGAGGCTGGCCTTGATGATCATCAACAAAGGTATTGATATCTTGTAATAGCGCTTCTGCTTCGTCGATAAAAATCTCAAAAAATGCTTTTTCTTCTGCATTTTGATGCGTCAAAATAACGGGTGCTTCTGCCATCATTGCATTAACCGAATGAATTGTCTGCAACATACTATCCATATCTTCAATGTCATCATTGCTACTATCATCATGAATACGGTCAATCGTGTCATCAGGCTGCACTGCAGAATACTGCTCAGTAGAGCTCAACGCTTGCTTATATAACTCAACATAGCTGAATTCATCGCCTAGTTGCTTACTAAAAGCGTTAGCACAAGTAATCCATAACGGCACCAATGCGGGGTAACCTTGACTGTTATTATTTTCAAAGGCAGTTAGCATGGCGGGATACGCGCCTAGCACATCGGCGATAAGCTGTCTTATATCGGCTGACGCGACGATACTCTTATCCAAAATGCGATTGAGCATGTTTTCTATAGACCATGCTAGCTCGCCACTATAGTTGGCGCCTACCATGCGACCAGAACCTTTTAGCGTATGGAATCCACGACGAATATCCGCCAAATCGCTTAAATCAGTGGGTGACAGCTGCCAATACTCATATAAAGGCACGATGTCGGCCAGCACTTCATTGGCTTCTTCTATAAAGATTTCTTTAATATCAGGATCAGCATCATTCGCATCCGTTGGTAACTGCTCAGTCTCTTGCATAAAAGGAACGAGTACGGCTGGTAATGCTAAACCAGAAAGAGAGTCTATTGGATTTCTGTCTCCAGCCTCTTTCTGTACAGTTTGAGAATCATTAATCGTATCTGCAGCATCTGCCAACTCAGTAGAGTCAGCAATTGACATGGGCTCACCTAAGTCAAGAGTCTCATCTAATATAGAATCATCTTCGCTGAATACAATGCCTGATGGTGCAGCTATAGAAGTTTCTAAACCCGAGTTAACCGGCTGTCCTGTCATCAAGTTATGACTCTGTAAAATGGTTACCGCAGGATCAAAGCTTGGCGGTTGTTGTGCTGTAAAATCTGTAACCAAGACTGATAATCGCTTAGTGCTCTCTGTCACCAAGGCAACGACATCGTCCGTGACGGGTAATGTCTTATCCAACAGACGATTCAGCAGATCTTCGATGGCCCATGCCATCTCACTGATGCTAAAAGCACCAACCATGCGTCCCGAGCCTTTTAAGGTATGAAAACCTCTGCGCACTTCTGTTAATGGCGTTAGATCTTGTGAGTCTTGCTGCCAAATCGGTAAAAAATCTTCTAAGTCCTCGACGACCTCTGTCACCTCTTCGATGAAAATGTCCCGAATGTCTTCATCTATATCAAAAGTGTCAGGTTTCACTTGTTCACGCGCGCGCAGCAAGTCTTCACTATCGCTTGCAGTGTTAAAGTTACCTACTACAGCACTATTCGTTATGAGGTCGTCGCTCTCATCTTCTAATACAGTTTCATCGTCTACACTTGCTGTATCAAGGTTTGGCGTATTAGAAGCCTGGATATCAGAAGCTTGGTCATTGACGGCATGCTCAGTAACAGGCGCAATCTCTCCACTATCATCGTAGCGCAGCACATCAGTTGCCACAGGTTTTTGGCTAAGTAAACTGTGCTCAACACTTTCAGGCGCTTGAATATAGTCATTCAGCAGTATGGTAGCATTATCGATATGCTGATTTGCCAGCGCTAATAATGGTTGGTCAAAGACCTGCTGCGCCAGATAGTCTAGCAGCAGCTCTATAGAGGTCAAGCCCTCAGCCAACGCTTGAGTAACATTCCAACTGAGCACATTAACATCATGAGTCGTCAGTTGTACAAATAGGTTGGCTATCGCATCAGTCGCTTCACGGACTGAGGGCAAGCCCATCTCATCAAAAGTGTGGCCGATGTCTGTCAGCTCAGCCGTCTCAGGTAGGAGGGCAATATCTTGACGCTGTATATAGGCGTTAAAGCGCTGTTTTATGTCTTCAACAGCAATGCGCAGTTCACGTAAGTCTTTCGTAGCAGCGCTGCTGTCCGTACTAGCTCCTAACCGCGAGTCAGCGCTATCAGACCTCAAAGTAAAGTCAGCTGCGTCCCCTATTTTGGTAGATATCGTCTGTTCGGTATTATAAATAGCACTATATAGCTCTTGGAGCTGGCGTTCGATCTGCCATTGCTCTTGTGCAAACCCTGTTTCTGAGGAGAGAGCACGTTCGATATCTGCTAGAATAAATGCAACTTGTGACGCATAGAGTGTCCAACCTCGAGCTTCGAGCTGACTATTTATACGCTGTAATGGATTCAATAAAGTTTGCGGCTGATCAAGACTGAATATGAGAGTCTCAAGCTCACTCAACATGCGCGGTAAAAAACGCGAAGCCACAGTCTCACTTTGCGGTAAATTATTGAGAATAGATTGCGTATGCTCGCTACTTTGTGCAAGGCCACTTAACTCAATATAAATACTGGCTATCAAGTCTTTAATAACGCTCGATGCTAGCTTAGTCTGATGACTGCCTGACTCAATCACTTGCTCAAGCTGCGCTAATAATGGCGCATAGTGCTCAGGCAATGGTGTTTTATTGTGGGCAAGATCGTGCAGCCATAACTCGGTTAGATACCATAGACGCTGCACATCGCCCTCTTTTGTGCTTTGCCATAAGTACTCACTGACTTTTTGCAAGAGGGCTAGTATAGAGGGCTGATTGCTATTAGCAGCTAACAATGCTTGTACTTGCTGACGCCAAACCAACAATAACTGCTGATATTGCTGAATGTCTAGATGGGCATCTGCCGCCGGGTTTGGTACGATTAATTCAATATCATCGATGACATTTTCAGCGCTAAAATCGCTATTAATCAAATGTTCGTGAGGTGTATTTTTAGTAGTGCTAGATGGCTGTGAAAAAAGATCTGTCGCAATACCTCGTCGTGATAGTGACTGAGTAAGATCAGCAGCGGCTCTATTGATCAAAGCCGTATGATGACTGCCTGTACGCATATACTGCGTCAGCTCACGTTGTAACAGACGATGAGAAAACCGACCACTGCGGCAATCGTCAGTAGTAAAGTCCTCTTGGCGACCAGCACCTGCCAACAGACTTAGCTTAGTCGCTAAGTCTGCCAATAAAGGCAGGTTAACCATAGTTAGAGCGCCACCAACTTGATGGTAGTGCTGTACCATTTGCTCGTAATTAGTGCTATCAGCGCCTAATTGCCAGCCATCAGATACTTGTGATAATTGCTGATTAAAAAGTGGTAGTAGCCACTCGAGCGTCACCATGTCATTGGGCTGGTTTTTCATAGGTTTATCCTAACTCGTCTAGGCGGTAATTTAGGCACTGATCTTTTGCCACGCATTAATCTGTGGGTGCGCAATACGGCGCATATTTGAAGGACGCCAAAACAACGCCTCACCTGGAGCCAATACAATATAACCACCTAAGGCACACTGCTCTGACAGCTTGGTCAGAATATCCCGTTGATCAAACTTACGAAAATATAGCAGCATATTTTGGCAGATAATGACCTGTTGTAGATGCGGGGTGGGTGGTTCTTGATTGATGATATTGTGTAAAGCAAAGCTAACATACTGCTGTAAAGTTGGCGCGATTTGCCAATGTACTCGAGTGTGACTGCTAGCATTTTTTAGTATAGATAAATCACAGGCAGTCGATTGTTCAGTCATAGTCTCAGGACGTAATGGATGAATAAATGGCTGGCAACAAGACGGAATTAACGTTTTTTGGCGTTGGTCGTACTGTGCCATACGTGCTTTTGTCAGTGCTTGCTGGCTGACATCAGTGCCTAATATGACATAGTTAACCAGCTGCTTCGATGCCAAACTCATGGCAAGCGACCAAGTCTCCTGCCCACTGGCACAACCGACACTCCAAATGCGAAACGTCTCATCAATACTGTCATCTGTTAGCGTCAGGCACTGATGCTGCAAGGCACACTCTGTGACAAAATCTATAGAAGGCAAGTGGCGAAAGAAGCGACTTTCGTGAATCAGCACTTTATCCAATAGTTGCTGGCGCAGCGCATCGTTGTTCGGCAATTGACGCCATAGTTGCAGCGCTGATAATCCATTCGCAACAGCGGTACGATCAATCGCATTTACTAGCCACTGGCGTTGAATATCGGGTAAAACAAAGCCGATTTCTTGCTCTATATAGCGTTGCCATTGCTGCGTATCAAAACTATCATCTTGCCTTAAAGCTGTTACCGAATCGGAACTGGCTTTATCGACTATATTAGCGTCTTGTTGAGTACGATTATCCACGTGACCTGCTCTTGCTCCTGCTGCCCACTCTTAATATTAGAGCAGTCCTTTGATTAAAATCTCAAGATAACAACACCCTAAGCTTAATGGCTATTTATGATGGCTAATGGCTGTTTATGATGGCTAACAATTAATTATTAAGCATTAGCCATTAAGCAAAAGCGATTGATTAAGCATTGGCTACTAAGCTTTCTTCCGCTTCTAATTGCTCATCATCGTTTGATACTTTAAAGCCCGTAACTGACTCTTGGAGAGCGGCAGCCATTTCACTTAGCTCGCCGATAGAGCGCGCTGTGGCCATCGTACCCGATGATGTTTGTGAAGTAATGTCTTGAATAACATTCATCGTATGAGAGATGTGACCAGCAGACTCAGCCTGTTGTTGGGCGGCGTTTGAGATGTTTTGAATCAGATCTGCCAAGGTATTAGAAACGCTCTGTACTTCTTCTAGCGCTTCACCAGCATCTTTGGCCAAACGCGCACCGCGCACAACCTCAGAAGTCGTTGATTCCATTGACATCACGGCTTCGTTGGTATCTGCCTGAATGGTCTTCACCAAGGTTTCAATCTGTTTGGTAGCATTGGCTGAACGCTCAGCCAGACGTTGAACTTCATCAGCAACGACCGCAAAACCTCGACCAGCCTCCCCTGCCATTGATGCCTGAATAGCCGCGTTCAATGCCAATACGTTGGTCTGATCCGCAATATCATTAATCAAACCAACGATATCACCAATTTCTTGCGAAGATTCACCAAGACGTTTAATACGCTTTGAGGTCTCTTGAATCTGGTCACGAATAACATTCATGCCTTCAATAGAGCGCTGTACAACCTCTGCCCCGTTATAAGAGATGGCAACCGAGCGCTGGGCAACCGTTGCAGACTCTGCCGCGTTGTTCGAAACTTGGTCAATCGAGACGGTCATCTCATTAATCGCAGCCGATACGCCCGCGATTTCTTGCGCTTGGTTTTCTGAGGCTTCAGCAAGCTCAACGGCATTCATCTGGGTTTGTTCTGAGGACTGCGAGACGCGATCAGCCGTGCTGTTAATAACCAATACCAACTGACGCAATTGGTCAATGGCAAAGTTTACCGAATCAGCAATCGCCCCCGTAAAGTCTTCTGATACGGTCGCATTAACCGTCAAATCACCATCTGCCAAATCACCCAATTCATCAAGCAAACGCAAAATTGCGATCTGGTTACGCTCGTTTTCTTCTTGAATTTGACGAGCACGCTCAGATTCCGCTTCTGCTTCTTGGCGACGACGCAAGGTCTCTTTTTCGATGAGTAGACGCTCTGAGCCGCCACGTTGCTTGAGTAATTGGTATAGGGCAAATAAAATACCTACGACACCTATCACAAACAAAATCACCGGCAATACCACTGATTGATTGAAATTGGTCAGATATTGACTCACTGATGATAGTGAGTTGACCAGCCAAATCAGACAGGCCACAGTCAATAAAGCAAAAAGCCCTAATAATAACTTCCAAGTATTATTAGCGTCTTTCACCGTGGGGGTCGTTTTACTATTACCAGCTACAGGGTTATTTATAACATCACTCATCTTGCGTATTCCTTTCGAACAATCGTCAAAGTCTTATCGTGACTGACTTCGACAATCATATTGTTATCAAAACAACAGTGATTAACAAAGCCTGTATGAATGCTGACATACAACCGTATCATGTCAGTCGGTATTTATTTTTATCGTGCTAGGTGCTAGCAGTCGAGTATTTTATGACAGCAAATACTCTATGACAGACAGTTATAGCGCCGCATCAGCGTACTGCAAATCTTGCACCAACAAGCTTGGCATAAAAATATACCAATCTTGTTCATTTTTAAAAAACTTGCCATGATTGTAAGGTGCAAATGGCGAGTCGTTTTCAAGGGCTTCTGGACGATATTGACCACGAGTAAACTGTTCAATACCTAGCACTTGATCGACAAGCAAGCCTGAGAACACATTGTCATGATCGATGACAATAACTTTACGTTGACTCATTTGTGCCAAGCGACTGGACACCTGCAAAAACTCGGACAAGTCCGTCAGTGGTAATAGGCGTCCGCGAATATTAGCGATGCCGAGCATCCAGGGCTTTACTAAGGGCAAACTGGTGAACTCCGGCATGGTCAGTACTTCTGAAACCTGACCCATTGGTGCGACCAAACGCTGACCACCAATCTCGAATACTACCCCTTGCCAGTCGGATTCTTGTCCGCCGTGACGGCCACTTTTGCGCGCGCGTGCCAAATCTGCTAAACGCAGAAGCTCAATAAATCCTCTGGAAGCCACAAGTTACCCCATTACTTTGCGAATGACATTGACCAGACCATTTTCGTCAACTGGCTTGGTGATATATTCTTTAGCGCCTTGACGCTTACCCCAAACACGATCCGTTTCTTGATTTTTGGTGCTGATCATGATGACCGGAATATGCGACGTTGTTTTGCCACGTGTTATCTTACGGGTGGCCTGAAAACCATTCATTTCAGGCATAACCACATCCATCAAGATGACATCTGGTAAATGATCGGCTGCCATTTGACAACCTTGCTCACCATTTGTCGCTTCAAGGACTTGATAGTTGTTTTTTGCAAGCATGTCGCGAAATTTCGCCATCTCAGATGGCGAGTCGTCAATGACTAAAACAGTAGCCATGGAAATTTCCTTTATTTTCGATGATATCCGTTCGGATATATTGTTGAGACAAATCTATTAAAAATAATGCCTAATGCCTTGTTGGCAACACTATTTTTACGATGATACCTATTTTTACGGTGGTACCTATGAAATGACAAACACTGATTGATAACCATCATGATCACTGGGCTGTTTATAACGTGGTTATTTAACGTCAACACTTCATTTATAAAGTATTCAATAATCACGGCAGCAACAGTTCACTTTCTTAATAACAGTCCTCTCAGCTACTTGCCTTAGCCGTAACGCTATATGCATTAATCATGCCAATATAGCTGTCTAATTAACTGCCTAGCTATCAATTATATAGGCCGTTATGTATTAGCGATATTGGTTGATTGCCTCAAACAGCTCATCTTTACTAAATGGCTTAGTCAAGTATTCATCCGAACCTACGATACGTCCACGCGCTTTATCAAACAAACCATCTTTAGACGACAGCATAATCACAGGCTTACTGGCATAGTCAGGGTTATTCTTTATCAATGCACATGTCTGATAACCATCCAAACGTGGCATCATGATATCAACAAAAATGATATCGGGATTGTTATCAACAATCTTGGCTAAAGCATCAAAACCATCAATAGCGGTCACTACTTCGCAGCCCGCTTTTTGTAATAAAGTCTCTGCAGTACGGCGAATGGTTTTAGAGTCATCGATAACCATGACTTTCAAACCTTCAAAATTATTTTCCATTATCATTGTCCTATAAACGGCTATTATTCGTAGCACTATCTGCCAGTGCAAAATTTTAACAGTTATTTCAATTTATAAAATGCTTTATTCTTGGATTGAGATGAACGGTTAAGTTTGTATTTTACGCTGTCACGATCGCTAACATGTTCTCTATCAGTATTCGCCTATCAAGCATGGCGTTACCATCGGTTACTATACGCACTTTAGCGACAATTATCTTCGTGTATTAAGCGCTATTTTTGGCTTTTATTTTTTAAAAAACTGCCAGATGCTTGTCTTTATAAAGCAGCCTATCTGCTGACTCACTTTGCTTATAGAAATTTTTAGACTTGCTCAAAACTGGCAAGCCTAAACCTTGTCAGCATCATAAATTTAACTGGCTCGATATCTGTTGAAATGTACACAAAGGGTCAAAAGGGTTTAAGGTTGAGTAAAAACAATACTTACCTTACCGAATAATCTTCATTTGTGACAAATATGTATCATTATATTTTTATATGTTCGTTTTAGCACAGTTACTCGTTGTTTTCCAGTCATTTAGTGAATTTATGTTCAAATTAATCATTGAGTTAGTGAGAGTCTTTTGATTATGCTCTCTAATTTGTCTCAGGTTACTTTTGCCATCTACCGTCTGGGCATGTTGCATAAATATAATACTGTTATTTGCCCTTACCTCAATTCACTATATAATAAAATGACGTTTACGAGAGTGCTTGGTATGAGAGTTTTGAGAGGTCGAAAAAATAGAGGTTTAAGAAATAGTGCGTATTTATGCAGCGCTTTGTTACTGCTGGCAGGCTGTCAGCCCTCGCCCCCTACTGATGAACCGGTGACGGCTGAAAATAGCGAAACAGTAGAAACCCCCATTATTATTGACGATGATAGCGTTACTATGACGCCTGACCATATTCTGAGTATAAAGCCCTCACGCTATCAGCCAAGCATGGGACTGCAAGGCGTGATTGAACCGATCAAAAAAACTCAATTCATCGCTGCGAACGCACTTACTGTGCAGCAAGTCTTGGTAGAAAAAGGCCAATGGGTAGAAAAAGGCACACCTCTGCTAATCGTTCAGCGTCAGGGCACAGCAAGTAAACCGCTAGAGTCAGCGGCTACCTCAGTTGCCGCAGCCGCAGATGCAGAGTTCGCAACCTTAAATGAGCCTACGAAAAACAATAATACAGAAAACACTGCCCAAAAAACGCCACCAGAAAACGATGCAAATGTAGAGAGCAGTCAGCCTAGCGTTGATAAAAGCACGGTAACAACCAGTAATGACACCTCTGCTAACCTCAAACAGCCCTATCAATTAACCACTGTACGTGCCAGTTTTTCAGGTCGCGTCGAAAAGCTGTATGCTAAAGCTGGACAAGGGCTAGCCGCGCGTCAACCGCTACTGCTACTCAGTGATGAGACTGAATTACACTTTATGGCCACTGTCCCTATTCAAGCTGAGCCTCAGCTTTCGGTCGGTCAGACAGTGAATTTTAGTGCTAAAGGCATGTCGGATAAGTTCACTGGGCAGGTCAGCAAATTGACAGCAACGGTTCAGCCCAAACAGCTTCTGGTTCATGTAAATGTCGTCAATAATGAAATCAGCCGTGAAAAACTACAGCCTAATATGCAGGTGACGGGGCGAGTGAATTATGGTCAAATCGACGTCGGTACGATTGTCCCCGAGCGCGCGTTGCATGATGTTGACTTAACAGAATTGCAGCGACCACCGTATAAGCCACTAAGACCCTTGAGCGCCAATGTATGGATTATTAAGCAAGATCAGCGTTTAACTCGTCAGCCAGTCGAGGTCGTCGAGTACGATCCAAGTACCAAACAGTACTTAATAGCTGGCATTAGCAATGACAGTTTAATTTGCCTTGCTGACTTAACCATTGAATCTAAAGGCAAAAAGGTGGTGGTTTCCTAAGAAATGAGAAAGAAGAGAAAAAGACAGTTACATTGTGTAGAAACATTAACAAAGCGTGTCTTGTTTAGTCATAGCTGAATTAGGCACTATAGTATTATTACCCTGTCCTATATTGGCTGAGGCCTTAATCATATTTTCTTAACCCTATCTTAACGGTGACTGTCTTATGGTTCAGAACCCTATCAATTTATGACAACTTACCTTTAAAATAACCTGAATTTAAATTAACGTAAATATCGAGGCGCGCTAGAATTTTAATAAAAAGCGATTTCTTGACAAACCATAACAACAACTAGAGGACAAGCCATGAGTAAGCAGATTTTGTTAATTGAAGATGATCCAGATCTAGCAGAGTTAATTAGTGATTATCTGACCATGAATTATTATGACGTCCATCATGCAGGACTTGGTCAAGAGGGTCTGGAGTTATTAGATACCAAAGAGCGCGATATTGACTTAGTCGTGCTTGATTTAATGCTACCTGATATGGATGGTATGCAAGTTTGTCAAAAGATACGTGGCAACAAAAATAATATGACCAACAAAGTGCCGATTATCATGCTAACGGCCAAAGGCGACACTACCGATCGTGTATTGGGTCTAGAAATGGGTGCTGATGACTACATCGCAAAACCCTTCGAGCCACGTGAGCTCTTGGCCCGTATACGCGCGGTCATTCGTCGTCACGAGCAGCCAAACCAAGCAGATAGCCAATCGGACAGCTTGACTTTTGGTCGTCTCAGCGTGTTCCCTGATAGCCATGAAGTGACTATTGATGAGCAACCTGTGCGTTTGACGACGCATCAGTTTCAATTGTTGCACTACTTTGCCACCCATTCTGGTAAAGTATTGAATCGTGAGCAGTTATGGCAGGCTATGCCGAATGATGACAGCTCGGACAATATTGATCGCGCGATTGATGTTCATATCTCGCGTTTGCGTGCGCTGATTGAAGACAATCCACGTCAGCCAAAGCGTATTATTACCGTACGTGGCGTCGGTTATCAGTTCGCGACCGATCAGGTATAGTCCTAAATAGCTAAATTCCTAGATAGTTGATGATGGCGGCTGATTTGATTTATCGAGACACTTATCGTGGCAAACCAGTCGCCATTGTTTTTATTAAACCACACAAATATTTATTAAATACTATAAATGGCAAGATATGAATCGATATGAGCCTCTGATAATAGAGATGATTTAATGCAGCAATTGGGTTTTCGTTCCGTATTTGCTAAGTTATTTGCTAGCGTCATGTTGGCACTTATCTTATTTGCGGTCGCCATGGTGCTATTGACACAGCTCGTACATGACAAAGATGCGGGTATCCGCTCAGAAGTATTGGCTACCCAAATTTTAGGTCAAATCGATCCCTTCTTACATGAGCTAAATATCGCCATTAGTAAGGACAACCGTTTACAGTCACGCTTTATGCTGGCGGTGGTCAAAAAAAGCTTTGATATTTTTGATGAATCCTTACAAGCAAAAATGGGCTTATACGACAATGAAGGTCATTTGCTCATGCAGACTGACAATAGCGACTTGCCGTTAGAGCTGCCGCCCACGCCCTCCTTATTTTCACGTGTTTTTCCTTCTCTTTCAGACACCTCCCCTACGAAGCAAGCTCAAGTATATAGTAGCACTGGCTATACTTTACTGTACGAATCACGCTTGCCACCTAAAAAACCTGTACTCTCCGCAGCTTTAAATTTATTTACGGGTACTCTACTATTGCTCTTAATTATGGCGGGCGTTCTATGGCTGATTGCTCGCACCATGACTTGGCGCATCAATCAGATGAGCCAGCAGATGACCCAATTGGGTGACGGTGACTTTACCGTACGAGTCAATGCACGCGGCAGTGATGAAATCGCCTCGTTAGCACGCGGATTTAACCAAGCGGCACAAAAAATTGAGCATCTTATCAATGCCAACAATCTGCTCTTGGCGCATGCCTCTCACGAGCTGCGGACGCCGATTACCCGTATCCGTCTACAAATCGAGATGATGGATATGCTGGCGGATGCGATGCCAATGGATACCAAAGCGAAATTTGACAAACGCGCGCAAGCGATCAACCGTGATTTATCAGGGCTTAATGACTTGGTTGAAAGTATCTTATTGGTCAGTCGCTTAGATGCCGGTCATGTCATGCAGCAAGTCGAGCATTTGGACTTATATGACTTAGTGAATCAAGAACGCCAACATTACCCTGAAGCCACTTTGATTGGTGAGCATATAGTCATCGATGGTCAGGCACCGATGTTGACCCATCTTATTCGCAACCTTTTGACCAATGCTATGTTACATGGTAAACCACCCGTTACCGTGCTGATTTATGGCGTTCAGACTATTGACGAAGCCGATACCGTTCCAGATTATTTACTGCAAACGTTGGTTTCTAGTAGCTTTGCTGATTATAACCGTTCGGATTTTGAGCATTATTACGAATCAAACGAGTCCGATAACTTAGCGCTGCAAACATCAACACAACCAGGCGAGGTTTCTGACGACTCTCATATAACCAATACTGAGAAAGAAAAAGCAGAGATGGTTGTGATATTACCGGCGCCGCCTATTTATCGAAATGGTGAAAACCTTGCGCTCGATAGTAACGATGCTGCAGCTGACGCTTCAAATGCGGATGTCACTGATATCATTGCTGAAAGCACTGATGTTATGGGCAACGCTGATATAAAGGGGTTAGAAACTAGCCCCTCAGCAACAGACGCTAGTAAAGATGCAAAAGTGAAAGAAAATACTGCTAAAAATCCTATACTCACTGACGATACCACTGCTATTAATCCTGAAGCATCACTAATCCCCAACTACCAAAGCTTTACCACAGATTTGACTGAAAAAATTAAAAAGGTTATTTGGAGAGCCGTGCCGGATAACGAAGAAGACGTCCAAAAATCTGCGGAAATTCATAACGATAATGAAATGACCGTTAATAGCGAAGGAGCTCGTAAAGCCAACGATGCGTTGCTAACTAGCAATGGTCAATCCCGCAAAACTGATAAACTCGCGACGGATAAAACTGCTAGCAAAGACGACGTTAAAGCCAACACCCAAAATGAGAGTGACGCGCCGATTGCCGCGCGTAAAGAGAATCTATTTACCAAACATATCAAAAAGTCTAAAGCCGAACCCATACGTCCGTTACCAAAATACGCCGTGCTGGCGGTTATTGATGAAGGCGAAGGCATTCCTAAAGACAAACGCGAGGAAGTATTCAGTCCATTCGTGCGCTTGCAGCAAAAGAACAAAGGCTCAGGTTTGGGATTATCCTTGGTCTCACAAATCGCTACTGCTCACCAAGGGCGTATCGTGACCGATACTATTAATGGCCACACCAGATTTTTGGTCGTTATACCCGTAAAGCAAGATCCTCATTACAACTACCACGACAATAATAATTAAGATATGGCTGTACCTCTTTTATCGTCATCCTTCTGAGTAATCACGCCCTTTGCACCCCGCCATTTACATTTTTCAGATTTCTTAGAGCTAATAGCCATTAGTCATAAGCAAGTCACGGATGTGCATATCCAAAACATTGCATAATATGCTATATTACTGCCCCTTATTACCATTGTTAATGCTAGCAAATATCCGATTTTGCGCTGCCATAGGTACACTGCAGTCTAATTTTTCTATAACCCTCATAAACCTATTGAATTTTGAGCCCTCCATGAGTGACATGATTGTCTTAAACGATGTGACCAAAAGTTTTTTAAGCGACCGATCAATCAAAGACAAAGACGGCAAGCCGCATTGGTTTACCGCTGTCGAACCGACCTCGTTGTCTGTTCAGCAAGGTGAGATTTTTGGTTTGATGGGTTATTCAGGTGCTGGGAAATCGACCCTTTTGCGCTTAATTAATTTGCTCGAACGCCCAGATTCAGGTCAAGTGGTGATAGATGGGACGGATTTGACCACCTTGTCTGCCAGTGATTTGCGTATCGCTCGTCACAACATTGGTATGATTTTTCAGCAATTTAACCTCATGTCCAATCGCACCGTCTTTGATAACGTCGCATTTAACTTGATGGTTTCTGGCTATCCGCGTCGCGATATTCACAAGCGAGTGATGGATTGTCTTGAGATTGTAGACTTAACTGATCGCGCTGGTCACTATCCGGCGCAGCTGTCGGGCGGACAAAAACAGCGTGTTGGTATCGCCCGCGCGATTGCGCCCAGCCCCAAAGTATTATTGGCTGATGAGCCGACCAGCGCCCTTGATCCAGCGACGACGCGAAGTCTGCTGACTTGTCTACGTGATATTAATGAGCAACTCGGCGTCACTATTGTCATCGTGACTCATGAGATGAGCGTCATTCGTAGGCTGTGCCATCGTGCGGCGCTATTACACCAAGGGCAATTACTTGAAGTGGCAGATATTCGCGATGGTCTGATTCAGGCCACTACACCAATTGGCAAAGGCTTAGTGCACGAAGACTAATGAGGCAGGAGAAATACATATGTTAACTGGTGCTGAATTATCCGCCTCAATCGACAAGCTATTGCTGCTACGCAAAGAGATTGTAAAGGCGTTTATTGATACCTTCATTATGCTTGGTATCTCAACGACAGTCGCGATTGTAATCGGCGGACTGTTCGGAATATTCTTATTTTTGTCGAGCGATCGGCAGTTTTTGCAAAACAAAACCCTCTACGGCATACTGGGCGGCATTACCAACTTTATGCGCGCCTTCCCATTTGTGATTTTGATGATAGCCATGAGCCCATTTACTAAGGCTATCGTCGGCACAGGTATTGGCCCCATCGCTGCCTCTTTGGTACTAGCGATTGCAGGTTCATTCTACTTTGCCCGCTTGGTCGAGCAAAACTTGCGAGAAGTACCACGCGGTATCATTGAAGCGACAGAGTCTATGGGCGCTCGTCCCTTTACCATTATCAAAGTATTGCTCAATGAAGCACGCTCAGGTTTGGTGTTATCCGTGACCATCCTTTGTATCAGTCTGCTGTCTTATTCAGCGGCGGCTGGTATGATTGGTGGCGGTGGTCTGGGTGATTTGGCCATTCGTTACGGCTACTATCGTTATCAGACAGAGGTGATGATTTTTATTGTCATTATGCTATCGATTATGGTCATATCTATTCAAGCCTCTGGTAACTGGCTGGCGACGCGTTTAGACAAACGTTAAACCGCTTTAGCAAATACTTGACATTGTCAGCGACTAGGGTTATTTTTGGCAGTAATTAATCCTTGTCTCAGCTCATAAGAAAGCAGCATTACTACATTAGAATGTTGCTTTTTTAATGCTCAGACGATAACTATCTTACCCAATTCCATGTATTAATAAGGAAATTTTATGAAATTAACAGATATTAGCCGTCAACTGGCGACGGCATTTGCTGCGGTTGGCGTATCAGGCCTAGTCTTAGTTGGTTGCAACAACTCGTCAGCACCAGAAGCGACCAAAGAGCCCGTTACCGAAGGCTCAACGGCTGAAACGGCTGCTAGCGACATCGATCCTGACCATACCAAAATCGTCATCGGTACGACCGAAGGTGATTTTGCTGATATGGTACGTAACCAAGTGAAAGGCTCGCTAGAAGCGCAAGGTTACGAAGTTGAACTGATTCCTTTTACGGATTATGTACGTCCTAACTTGGCATTGGCTGAAGGCGACTTGGACATCAACATCTTTCAGCACAAGCCTTATCTAGATACTTTCAAAAAAGAAAACAACCTTGATTTGGTTGAAGTATTCCAAGTACCAACGGCGCCTCTTGGCATCTATTCAGGCAAAAAGACTAGCCTCGATGATGTCTATAAAGGCATGAGCGTCTCTGCACCGAACGATCCAAGTAACTTTGCGCGTGCATTGGTGATGATGAGCGATCTTGGCTGGATTACCTTAAAAGATAATGTTGATCCATTGACGGCTTCAAAAGCTGATATCGCCGATAACAGTAAATACGATATCAAAATCGTCGAATTAGAAGCCGCGCAACTGCCACGCGCCCGTGATGAAGTCGACTTTGCTGTCATTAATGGTAATTATGCCACCGATTCTGGTATCAAACTGACTGAAGCGCTATTCCAAGAGCCAAGCTTTGCCTATGTTAACTGGTCAGCGGTTAAATCTGCTGATGTCGGTAAAAAATGGGTCGAAGATGTGACCAACGCTTATAACTCAGAAGCCTTTAAAAAGTACGCTCATGATACTTTCCCAGGCTACAAGTACCCAAAAATCTGGGGTGAAAATGCGGCTACCGATAAGGCCGTCGCTACCACGACAGCACCTACTACCGAAGCAGCTGCTCAATAGTTGATAGCTTAATAATTGATAGCTTAGTAATTGATAGACTAATAGTTGATAACTTAGTCATTAAATTTTTAGATATTTAAAGAGTATTCATTCATATCAACGAATAGCGCTAACAAGCCGAAATATAAATACAAAGATGCCCATTACTTATAAGTAATGGGCATCTTTTATGGTCTGCATTCTATAGTCAGTGGAAAGTAGGCGTATCTAAGGTTTTTTTAGAGATTACCGTAATAATAATGGCCGGAACAAAACAAAGAATAGACAGATATACAATGCCGAAAACACCTGTCTCTGGCAGGTGCACCAAAATCAAACCCGCCAACCATGTCGCAATCATAATTGAAAAGTTAAACACACTAGATTGTACTGACGTGGCGATAGCTTTTGCCTCGGTGACCTGATGGCTAACGGCTGTTTGAAACATCGTGACCAAAGGTCCGAATGCTAAGCCCCACAGTAAAAAGGCAAAATGCGCAAACCCATTAGTCCCGCCAAAGAAGACAAACAGCAGCATCGTCATAGCACCGCAAGCCAACATCCCAACGATTAAACCCCGTAAATGGGTGTCAATAATCTTGGCCGATAGTATGACTGAGATGACAGAACCAATGCCAAAAATCAACAGCGCTAAGCTGATACCACCGACAAACTCTATGGTTTCGACCAGTAGCGTAATATAGGTGTAGGTACTGTAATGCGCGACGAGTGCCAAGAAAGTGAGGGCTAAGACTATCCAGACCCCAGATATTTTTAGCACCGCTATTGGCGAATTGCTTTGCGTCAGCTTTTCACCTTTTACGGATGGTAAGAATTTCATCGCCAATAGTGCAATGACCCCACCTAGTACACCAAGCACGATAAACGATGTGCGCCACCCTACTTGCGTACCAATAAAAGTCATAATCGGTAACCCAAGACTCACGCCAAAGGTGTTACCCGCCATAATAATAGTAATCGCCTTACCCTGCATATTCTCGGGCACCAATTCAGTACCGTAGGCTGCAATCATTGGCCACATAATACCGGCGCAGATACCACCCAAAATACGCATGACCACGATGAGAGAATAAGAAGAAGTGAGGCCGACGACGATATTAGAGACAGCAAAACCTGTCAATAAAGCCATAAGGAGAATCTTTCGATTGACCCACAGCGTCATACTGATGAGTAGAATGGCAAAAATCGCTGATGCGAGCGCATAGATACCGACCAAGAATCCGACTTGGGTCTGTTCGATACCAAGACCTGCTGTCATTTGCGGCAAAATACCGGAAGGCATCAGCTCTGAGAGAATACCGATAAAAGTAACACTGGCCATGAGACTAAAGATAAACCAAGAAAGAGGATTTTGTCCGGTGCTATTGGTTTTTGCCAGACCGTCTTTTGAATGAGTGATTTCTGAAAAAATAGCCACATCCTCTCCTAGTTGAATGAAGTGTTCAGAAGATTAGGTAACCTTCCTTTATTAATAAGTCCGTCCATAAAAACCTAACCATCTCTAAAATGACGTTACAGCCTGTTTGCCCTTTGTAGGAAAGCGTCACGGGCTCTTTCACTTACCGCAATTTCTTTCTATAGTGGATAAGTCTAATAGAGACTGATACTTAATAGAAATCGTGAATATAGCATTTCTGATTGACTGCTCTATTAATAACTATAAGAGCCATTAATAAGTCAAAAAATAACAAGGATAATAATATGCATGCTAAAAAGTATAATATTCGTACCGCAGGACAAGCCAACATTCCAGTATTAGGACTGGGCACTTGGCAGTCAACCGGTCAAGATTGTATCGATGTCGTTAGCCAAGGTCTTAAGATGGGCTACGAACATATCGATACCGCCCAAGCTTACGGTAATGAATTCGAGGTTGGTCAAGGTATTAAGCAATCGGGCGTCGCTCGTGATAAATTCTTTTTGACCACAAAGATTTTCCCTGATGATATGAAGTTTGAGCCAGAAAAACTCATGGCAGCAGCAAAACGCTCATTAGAGAATTTAGATACCGATTATGTGGATCTGCTACTCTTGCATTGGCCTGACGACCGCGTACCACTATCTGAGACAATCCCAGCACTATGTGAGTTGCAAAAGCAAGGTTTGACGCGCCATATCGGGGTTTCTAATTTTAATATTGCCAATATCATTGAAGCCAAGAAATATGCAGATGTGCCGATTGTGGTCAATCAGGTTGAGTTTCATCCCTTTATTAAGCAAAAAACCTTGCAAACTTTTTTGAACAATCACCATATTCTACTTGAAGCTTATTCGCCACTTGCACGCGGTGATGTGTTTGACAATGAGGTTATCAAAGAAATCGCTGATAAGCATAACATCACGCCTGCACAAGTATCGTTGGCTTGGATTCTGTCAGACAAGCACCGCGTTGCTATTCCAAAGACGTCTAATCCTGACCACTTACAAGGTAACTTGGATGCAATGAAGGTGCATTTGAGTGCAGAGGAACTAGAGAAAATTGGCAAACTTGCCAGTAGTGATGGACGTAAAATCGAACATCCTGATTATTCACCTGAGTGGGACGATTGATTGACGTAAAATCGTTATATACTTAATCAATTAATAATTTACGGTGTAATGGACAAAATTCATGCTAAAAAGTAGAAGGTAGTCGCTAATGGACATAATTCATGCTATTTGAGAGACTTTGACCCTAAAAAGTCTTTAATAAACCGCAACTTACGCTGCTCATTTAGACCATGATGACTGTGTAATTGTCGCTTGAGCTCGCTGAATAATCCTTCAAGAGAATTGGTGGTATTTGGTATGTCTAAATGCTTATATTCTTGATAAGTGAATAACCAATCACTATTGGTTCTGAGGCTATGATAAGCACTTCTAAGGCGCTTATGCGTGTACCACGTTCTACTGTTATCGTCATTGGTACTACGTTCATTGAGATAGGCTTCATGAGTCACATACCAGTGATCTAAGCGCTGTATGAACGCCTCTTTATCAAGCAGTTTTATTTCTAAAGTAAGTCGTCTAAGCTCGATACTGGCACTGTTCTTAGGTCGACGAGTGAGGTAGCGGGTCACTATTTGCACCTGATGAAACTGGCACATCTGGCAAGGGGTGCGGGTGAATAACGTACGCAGTCCTCGTCTACCATCACAGGTGATGCTTTGTATATCAACGCCTAACGATGCTAGATGATCAATTCCTTGTTTGTAGGCACTGTTGGTTTCATGACTGACTATCGCGTAGTAAAGAACGGCTTTAGTGGTATTGTCCACAAAAACCATTAAACCGAACTTACGACCGAAGTAAGTGGTGTCCATGATGATGTTAGCAGTATTCGGTCGCTTAACTTGATAGTCAATACTGACTGTGTCTAAGCGTCTTTGAATGGTTTTAAGACTACAGCTATACTTGTCAGCCAGTTGTTTGTAGGTCTGTTTGCCCTGAGTGTATTCCGTCCAAAGGGTTTGGTTATTGAGTCTTTTGCCACCTAAAAACTGCCGTCTGCAAGCTAGACATTGATACTGTTGTTTGCCTAGCTTGCGTCCATTCTTTTTGAGGTGTTTATCACGACAAAAAGGGCAGTTTTTTGATTCATGGCTTTGATTCCTTGCAAATATAGACAGTATATAGCGTTAGACCCTACGCCAGCATGAATAATGTCCATTACACCTAATTTACTAAACAAAAAAAGCCACCGAGCAAGTCGGTGGTTTTTTTATTGGTATTCGCAACCACTATTGTTGAAGCGTTTTGGTTTCATGTATCGGCTCAGCAGGGTTATATTGTTCAGAAGAAGGCACTGCGACGCTCCGATTGTTTTCTTTCATCGATTTGGCCACCTCTGGCGGCATATAGTTTTCATCATGCTTGGCCAATACTTCACCAGCCACAAAGATGTCGCCTTGCATCTTACCGGTAGCGACGACACCTGAGTTTTCAGCAAATAAATCTGGCAAAATACCTTGATAGGTCACAGGTACGGTCGATTGAAAATCCGTGATGGCAAACTCAACGTTCAATGGATTGTCTTCGGCGCGTTGAACACTACCCGCGACCACCATACCACCAGCTCGAATACGCTTGTCTTGCGGCGCTTCACCTTGCGCGATTGCGGTAGCATCAAAGTAGTAATCGGTCTGTTGCCCAATAGCATAAATAACCAACACCACGGCTATCGCTGCCCCTGCAAGCGTAAACATAACCCACATCAGTTTTTTGCGACGAACTGCGTTCATACCACTACCTCATTGATGAGTCGCTGTTTTGTAGAACATAGACAGTCTATAAAACAGAAAATATTAAAGAAACTACCATTAGAAAAACGTTCTAAAAATGTCTTTCTAATCGTACTCTTCTAATAGCTATATGGTAGCATTTTTCGGACAAATCAATAAGCCCCTAGCAACTGACGAGGTCATATCTTTACAATTGAGAGGTCATATCTTTGTGAGCTAAGGTTATGATATTAAAATAATTTTTAGATATCATACTTATACCATTATCAAAAATTTGAGTAGCACATGAAACAAATACCAGCACTACTCTGATAATGCTAAGCAAATTTGACAGCACTAATCGTATTTTTTGAACTTGGTATTAGCGGCAGAGTTAGGGGTTTTAGCCGTACGCTGTGCTTGCCGCGCTTGCTGAATGATTAGCTGCTTGATTAAAGCCTGTCGTTGTCTGCGACTATAAATAACAAAAGCCAGCATCATGCCAACGGTAATGGCCCAGCACGACCAGACAAAAACACCATGCTTACCCATGGCGAGAAACTCAGATACGCTATAAAAGTAAGGCTGCATAATATTTTCCTAGCCGTTATTTGTTTTGACGACGGTCATCGCAGTCATTTGGCTTGCCCGCGAATGTACTCTTTGACCCACGCTTTGCCTTGATCACGATACAAGATAAGCGTATTGGTACGATAAATCGCTAATGTTGCCACTAATAAGTAACTACCAATAATCATCAGTAATAATGGCATCCACATATCTGCAGACATTTTGGGCGCAGCAGTCAAGGTAAAGGTCGAGCCTTGATGCAA
Source organism: Psychrobacter sp. Sarcosine-3u-12 (assembly GCF_002836005.1). Taxonomy (NCBI): domain Bacteria; kingdom Pseudomonadati; phylum Pseudomonadota; class Gammaproteobacteria; order Moraxellales; family Moraxellaceae; genus Psychrobacter; species Psychrobacter sp. Sarcosine-3u-12. The sequence continues at coordinate 112,877 of NZ_PJBY01000109.1, read as the reverse complement.
AGTGTTCCACCACTGTACCGAATACTTAATAATAGGCAAGTTTACTGCGCCAACAATAGACAAAATGGCGGCAGCTTTACCACGATTGGCAGTATGCTCAAACGCGGCAAACAGTGCCATTACGCCCGCATACAAAAACGCCAAAATAAGCATAGATGTCAAACGCGCATCCCAAACCCAGTAAGTGCCCCACGTCGGTTTTGCCCAAATAGAACCCGTAATCAAGCTAATCACACAGAGCAAAAATCCTAGCGGAGCAAGCGCCTGCGCCACAAGACTGGCAGTCTTAATTTTCCAAACCAAAAAAATGACCCCGAGCACTGCTAAGGCAAAATAAATAGAAATGGCAATGCTAGCAGCAGGCACGTGAATAAAGATAATGCGGTAGCTATTACCTTGCAGGTAATCAGGCGGCGCAAAAGCGAGACCCCAGACACTACCGATCACAAGACAAATAGTGGCTAATATTGCCAGCCACTTGACCCAAGGCGAAAAAATGCGAAAAAACTGCTTGGTACCCACAGTGGTCAAAAAGCCCTGCCAGATGCGCTGCCACAGGCTAGGAGATGAGATGTTATTCAGGTTGGGCATGGGAATAAACCTATTGGCACAGCGTATTGGTTGTAACCGATATAGCGCATCATGGGCGCGACTACCTGTCAACCTGCCGGCGTTAAACACTGGATAGAATCTACGAGTGATTGTTTACTTAGTTAGCTGGCTATTATAGCAAAGTTGCCAGTTTTCAACATGCTGTTAATACATTGGGTTTAAACGACTGGGTGTTGATAGTACAGAAAGTCTACTGTTTAATTGAGCCATGACATTTTTAAGGTCATCGCAATCACCCATGGCATCACCAACACTGAAATAATACTACCTGCCAATAATAATGCCAGTATCGGTAAGCCATTAAGACCAGTGGCAAATAAATCCACTGCTCCTGTGGCAAAAATCAACACCGGCAATTGCATTGGTAAGGCGATCAAAGGCACTAGCACTGCACCATTCTTCAATGACAGCGTCAAACTACTTGCCACTGCTGACAGCATCAAGAGCATCGGACTGCCGGTCAAAATAGACGCCATCAATATCCACGCCTCAAACCAGCTAAGCTGAAACAAAGGCACGGCAAGTAAACTAAGCGCTGCCACAATGCCACTACTAAAAATCCAATGGATGACTAGGCGGATGAGCACCCATAACGGCAGCGACGCTTTGGCAACAACCAATTGCGCCAGTGTGCCATTATCAAGAGCGGGCTTAAATAAGCCATCAACACCCATTACTAGTGACAATAGAGCAGCAATCCACACCGCTGAGACCCCAAGACGCTGTAACAGCGCAGGTTCGCTACCAACGGCTAGCGGAAACAAGGTGATAATCACTAAAAACAGTACCAAAGGGTACAACCATTGTACCGCTCCTTGCTGCTTCACGTGCCACTCGCGCCGCCATAACTGCCTAAAGCTGATAGCGCGCGCAGGTGATACGCTAACGTTTGAGCTTGTATTAACCTTGTCTACTGGCTCGTCTATTTCTATCATTTATTCGCTCTTCCACGGATGACTGGCACACTTATACTACTTATCACACTTATGCTAACAACATTCAAACCATATAACCGGATAAATCGAGCACTTGATTGGCCACGCCGACTGCCTGATGACTGGTCATTAATATAGCGCCGCCAGCATTAGAAAATTCGCGTAATCTGTCTTCCATCCGCGCCACCATATCGACATCAAGAGCAGTAAAAGGCTCATCAAGTAGCCATAACGGTGTCACCTCAGGGGTCAACAAGTAAAGCCGTGCAAGGGTGATACGGCGGGTTTGTCCAGCAGATAAATGGCTTGAGCTAATCGTCTCAAAGCCTTGCAGTCCAACCCAAGCTAAAGCGTCATCAATATCAGCAACACTTGGGCTAATGCCGTATAAATTCAGCAAAAAAGTCAGATTTTGCGTGACCGTCAGATTTGGATGTATGCCCAACTGATGCGACACATATAAAGGCTGAACCGGTAAACTGGCTGTTCCTTGATAGTAAACTTGACCTTCCAACACTGGTAATAATCCAGCCAGCTGCATCAGTAGCGTCGTTTTGCCTGTGCCATTAGCACCAATCAAGTGACAAATACTGCCCGCCGGTAAATCGAGCGCAACGCCTTCACATAGAGGGATTTCACCGCGCTGAACGGTCAGCTCATCAAGCGTAAGTAAGGCGATATTCAGAGCTGTCATTCAAACCTCTTATTATTTATCAAGCAGCAGTCAATATTCATCACCAACAAATATCATGTTCGTGGCATAATACTTTATGCTTACCCCAACCACACAGTATAACAAATTGTCGATAACTATGACCTCAAAACCTATGCAGACTTCAAAAGATAGCCAACATTTAGATACGCCAGCGCTGACCATTGACAGCTTAATCGAGGCACAAGTTGCCTTTATGCAGCAATGGTTACGCACGCAAGCTGAACCGCTGAGCATAGAGGCTTGGCAGTGGTTTGCTGCCCAGCCATTGAATAAATATGTCAGCGCCGATGATTTGCAACATCTGATCAACGACTGGCTCCTGAACCAACCGATGACGGATGTGATACGTAAAGATATTCGCGATATCTTGCATACGATTATTTATCATCCGGTCAATGACAATGTGCCGTTGTCTGAGCTGGTAGATGACACTCAAGTGCAGACCTTAGCCGATTATGTGGGTAGCCATGAGCAGCAGCGTAATGTTTTGATTCATACGCTAGTCGGCAACGAGACTTTTGCAGATTTGCTGACGCAAACGCTCTATCACGCGATCAACGACTTTATGGAAACCACGCTGGATAAAGCAGGCGCTGCTGGTAAACTGATGAAATTTGGGCGCAGCTCTTTTGAAAAGGCGACCAATAGAAACCTTGATGAAAAACTGCAAACGTATTTGCACCGTAATATTAAAGACTTAGCACGTCGTGCAGAAGCCAATGCCCAAGAGCACTTATCAAATGACGAAGTCGCTCGGTTGCTAGTAAGCGGTTGGGCAAGAATCAAAGATCAGCCCATTAGCCAACTGCAAAATTATTTAACTGATGAGCCGGGCAATAGTAGTATCGATCATATTGAAGCCAGTATTCAACAGAGCTACAACCGTCTGCGTATGTCGCCTTATCTGCACAGCCTCGTGTCAGCCAGTATCGATACGTGGTATGCCAACCATCATGGCGATAGCATGGCAACGGTGGCCGCGAGTTTATATATAGATGAGCAAGCCATGACGCAATTTAGTAGTGCCCTACTGCCCATCGTATACGATGCGCTTGAAAGTCCGTGGTTGGCAGCGCATATAGGTGAGATGTTGCAAGCATTTTATGCGCAGCCCACTATCAGAGAGGGTTTGGTGTTTAATAATAACTAACTGACTGTTTTTGCTTATCGGCCATTTTTCAATATCATCCATTTATATGTCAACACAATACCTATGAGTCAACGTAATAAACTCAGCTTGTGGCAAAAACTCAAACGGCTACTGACTGCTTCAGCACCGCAGTCTATTATCCATGGCGCAAAAATGCCAACACAGGCAGCAGCGGCTGACGATGATATTGATCTTGATATGATGCAGGCAGGAATCTCGAGCGCCAATACTCGTAATAGCGATGAGGCAAATACGGCTGACTCTACTGGCAGTTTGACCAGTCACCGTGATAATAATCATGATAGCGAGCGCTCGCAAGCTCAAGCGAATTTGCAAGCATCGCAGCAAGAAACCAATGAAACGCCCATCGTCGACTGTCTAAAACAGTACTTTAGTAATAATCAGTGGCAATATACCTATTATCGACCCAGAAGCAGTGACAGTCAGCAATCGCATCACTTATCCTTAAGAATGCGGCATAAAAAACTGAACTGTGGCTACCTATTTCGGGTGCAAGAGAAAAACAAGCTGCTAGCGGTCTATGGAATTTTGCCATTTTTGATACCAGAGAGTCATCAAAGTGCAGCGATGTTACTGATTACTCAAATCAATTATGACATGCTGATTGGCAATCTAGAAATGGATATCAACGATGGCGAGATACGCTACAAGCATGCCATCGATGTCGAAACTATTGGTATTAATGACGAAATCATCGAGCATTTACTACAAAGTGTCATTGCCATGACCACGGTAGCGAATGAGCTGTTTAGTGATTTACTCAATAACCAATATCCCGCTGAAGATATGCAAACGTTATTAACAGAGCTGCGTCAACAATCCGACTCACGCACCTTCTTTTTGCCGACTCAGTTTGTCCAATAAAGATGCTTAAGTTAAAAAATAGTTTATTTAAGAAAATCTCTTAACTTACAAAAGCCCTTTAATTTAGAAAGTCTATTAACTTAAAAAAGCCTTTTAACTTAAAGAGTTTAGCAAAATATAAATCAGTCATTCGTCTATTTTCTACCCCTTTATCACGCTTAATAAAAAACCTTCTAAAAACACCTTATCACCTCTTAAATACCGACACACTTAAACATTATGCTAAAAATTGCTTACTCCGACGTCTTTCGTTATTCCGTACCTGACAAGCATCGTTTTCCCATGCAAAAATATACGATGATTCCTGAGCGCTTATTGGCTGAAGGCACTATCAGTACCGATAATTTCTTTGCGCCTGCGCGATTAAGCGAAGAGGAGATTTTGACCACTCATACGGCAGACTATTGGTATAAGCTTAAAACCCAAACCTTACCGCGCAAGGAAGCACGCCCTATCGGCTTTGAGATGACTGAAGCTTTAGTCGATCGTGGTCGTCATATTGCCCATGCGACTTATGAATGTGCGCTTTATGCTCAGCAATATGGCGTGGCGATGAATGTCGCCGGCGGTACGCACCATGCATTTGCCGATCATGGCGAGGGCTTTTGCGTGTTTAATGATGTTTGTATCGCGAGTAATTTATTATTAAATCGTGGACAGGCGCAAAAGATTTTGGTGGTCGATTTAGACGTCCATCAGGGCAATGGCAATGCTAGTATTATGGCAAATGAGCCACGGGTTTTTGTGTTTAGTATGCATGGCGCCAAGAATTATCCTTTTCGCAAAGAACTATCTGACCTAGATATTGAACTTGCCAACGATACTGGTGATGCTGAGTATTTACAGATATTAGAGGACACGCTACCGCGCTTAATTAGCGACGTTGCACCAGATATGATCTTTTATCAGTCTGCTGTCGATGTACTGGCGACCGATAAGTTGGGAAAACTTGGACTGACGATAGAAGGTTGTAAGGCGCGTGATGAATATGTGTTACGCCAAGCAAAAGCCGCCAACATCCCCGTTGCCATCGTCATGGGTGGTGGCTATTCAGAAGATATTGAAGATGTGGTTGAAGCGCACTGTAATACTTTTCGAGTGGCGCAGCAGCTTTATTTTGGTAAGGCGGTTTAAATAGTGACTTTGTCGCATATCGATGCTTAAGACAAAATGAAAAAACGTCAGAAAGTTAGCGAGGTTTTATATGGCAAAAATATTGATTGGTATAGGCACTGTGTTCATTGTTATCGGAATCATTTGGCTGGTGTTTCCCAGTGCGTTTTCGTGGATAGGCAACATGCCAGGAGATATTAAACACAAATCAGGCAATACACGCGTGTATTTTCCGGTCGTTACCATGATAGTGATTAGCATCGTCGCTACCATCTTACTGAATTTGTTTAATCGTTAAATCACCAGCGCAAATATGAGTGACGACATGCCAAGCATACCTTTGACCTAAAATCTAAAACTTAACTAACACCGCAAACTGCTTAGATTGATAAAAATGCCGTAACTCCTTGCCAACCCACGCGCAGCCCAAGTACGGTCAAAATTAATAAAATAAGCTGACGAAAGCGTGCTTGCGGTAAGTAACGACGCAGGCGGATACCGACTAAAAGCGCGACAATAGATAAAACACTCAGCAAAGTAATCAGCTGCCATTCACCACTACTCAGCGCCATAATAGGCTCACGCAATACAATGATTTGGGCAATTTTTCCTAAGAAATAGCACATGTTGCCGACTTTGGCGACGGTGTTTTTATCATCGCTGGCAGACAGTAAATACATCATCAATATGGTCGACATTGCATTGGTCGCGCCGCCAATGATACCAGCACTCAGTCCAACGATAATCAGCACAGGCTTGGTAGCAGGTAGCCGAATTTGCTTACCGAGTAGCGCACTGATCACATAAAAGCCAATGACAGCCGCCAATACCAATAAAATATAAGCGCTATCGACCCATAGCAAGAGCTTCGCGCCCAAAATACTACCGAGCAGGCTAGTTAAAGCGAGCAGCCAATAACGCCTGCCGTAATAGATAAAGTTTTGCCAAATAGTGCGACCACCACCCGCCAGCCAAGTCATTGCATTAAGCAATAATGACGGGAATATCACCAATACAATGGCGTGTGGCAACGGATAGATGCTGGCAAGCGCAGTGGTGGTCACCAAGGTCACACCCAGACCGCTAATCCCGTGCAGCAATGATGCCAGCGCAAAAATCACAATCAGCAATAACGTCTGGGTGCTATCGCTATCTATCATATTTGCCATCAGTATTTAGTGTCTAATAGCGACATTAGCGAAAGCATAACTAGGGCGTGTCTTGTGCATTGTGACGCTGCCAGATAGCTTTACCAATAATACTGGCCAACTGCTCAGCTATTTTATCTTTGCTTGCTTTCTCTAGCGTTACTGCTTCATTCTTATAGCGCTCAGAGAAAAACACTTGCATCGCATTGTCATCACTGGCAAAACCAATATCTGCACGCGACACGTCATTACAAGCAATCAAATCTAGATCTTTAGATATCAGTTTACCGCGAGCATAGCGCTCGACATCTTGCGTTTCTGCCGCAAAGCCGACGACAAATAGCGCTGGATGGGCAAGCGAAATGGTTGCTAAAATATCAGGATTTTTGACCAAGCTCAGCGTCATGGCACCTTGGGTTTTTTTAATCTTTTGCGGGGCAGCCTCTTCAGTACGATAATCAGCGACCGCCGCCGTCGAAATAAAGACATCTGCGACTCTCACGCTATCATTGGTAACCATGGCATCAACATCGTGCTCATCGCCGCAATCACAGTCACCGTGGTGATGAGCATGATGATCTTCGTGTGAGTGTTCGTGTGAATGCTCATGCTCATCTTCAGAGATATACTGTAGCGCACTATGCGTACCTTCCACACATTGCTGTGCGACAATCAGCATCTCTTGCGCGGACAACACATCAATACGGGTGACATTAAGCGGTGTGGGCAGTGCTACTTTACCACCCGCAATCAAAACCACGTCTGCACCAGCGGCCACGCAAGCACGCGCTAAAGCAAAACCCATTTTACCGGTAGAGTGATTGGACAAATAGCGTACCGGATCAATCGCTTCGACAGTTGGTCCAGCAGTAATCACCACTCTTTTACCTGCCAATAATTGCGGCGTGGTTTGCATGGCATTAAATAACAACACCTCAGCTAATAACTGCTCAGGTTCGGGCAATCGCCCTGCCCCCACATCACCGCAGGCTTGTTCACCACTGGCGGGCTGTATAATTTGGTAATTCATATCACTTAAGGTTTGGACGTTCAGATTCACCGCTGGATGCGCCCACATTTGCTGGTTCATCGCTGGAGCAATAATGACTGGTGCCGTCGTTGCTAGGCACACGGTCGTCAACAGATCATCTGCCATGCCCATTGCCAGACGCGCCAGTGTATTGGCAGACGCTGGCGCAATGACGATTAAGTCCGCCCATTTGGCCAATTCAATATGACCCATCCCCGCCTCGGCTTGCTCATCCAGCAAAGAGGTATGCACCTCATTACCTGTCAAAGCCTGCAGCGTCAGCGGTGTGATAAAGGCCTGTGCGCCTGTGGTCATAATGACACGCACATCAAAGCCTGCCTTGATGAGCAGACGGGCAAAGATAGCGGATTTATAAGCGGCGATACCGCCGGTGATAGCGAGCACAATATTGGACATAAGCGTGGCATCAATAAAAAAGTTGAAAGATAAAATTGCGCTTATAGTAACAATTATGAGATAAGTTGGGTAAGGTTTTCCGCATTTATATCATATATCTAGCATTCATCCCCCATTAAGGAGTGACAATGGCGATTAAAGACTGGCATGAAGATGATCGACCTCGAGAAAAACTGCTGAAATTTGGCGCCGCTCACTTAACGGATGCTGAAATATTAGCGATATTCTTACGCACTGGCACCCAGTCGCAGTCGGCAATCGAGCTGGCGCGTCATTTGATCGATGAGTTCGGTAGTCTTGCCGAGCTATTGGCAGCGCCGGCACAGACCGTGCTTGCTTGTCATGGTATCGGTCCTGCCAAGTACGCACAGATACTGGCGTCGCTTGAGATGGGTACGCGTTATTTAGACAGTAAGCTAAAGACAGGGCAAGCGCTTGGGCGCTCACAAGTCGTCAAGGACTATATCAGCACCCAATTGCGCGGTGAGCATCGTGAAGTCTTTGCCGTCCTTTGCTTAGACAATGCGCTAAATCTGCTAAACTTTGAAATACTGTTTACTGGTGGCATCTCGTCGTGCTCGGTCTGTATCAAGCACGTACTCCGTCACGCGTTGAGTCACGCCGCTGGTCAATTAATCGTCGCGCACAATCATCCGCATACTGATGCGACTCCTTCAACGGCAGATAACCTATTGACCTACGAGCTAAAAAAAGCCTGTGATTTGATAGATTTATCCTTGGTAGACCACATCATCGTTGGACGTAATGAAACATTATCTTATGCCGAGAGCTGCTTAGCGCCCTTCGGTTAGTCGAAAATATAATTAGTTCTATAGTCGGTTCAAGATAGTTCAGGTACAAAAAAGGCGAGTAAAGATTTATAGGCCATCATTCAAGCGAGGTTAACGCCGTAATGCTTTGAGAATGGAGCTCCAGTTGTGTTAAACCAATTATAGCGCTGGTTTATTGACGATATATCTAGGGCGTGTCCTCATTTTAAAAATGGTCATAAAAATGAGATAAATTGCCTTCAAACGAGGAAAATAGCGCAAATAATATCGGGATATTAATCAGCAATTTGACGATGTTTGGCAAAATTTAGCCATTTTTAGCCCATGTAGATACAATCGCTTGAATTGAGGACACGCCCTAGTAGTTGATACATATTATCGACACAGAATAGCATTTTCGCTATTGATAGTTATCATTAACTATTTCATATTGGTAGCTAACTTTCGCTCAGTTATTTATATTTTGATTCATTAGTTTTTGTAGAGCATCAAACGTATATTTCTAATGGTCAGCAATGCTTGTTTTATCCTACTTTTTTTTGACTCAAGAACAGTGCTTTGAGTCGAAATGATGTTGTGATAGACGTTTATAAGTTTGTTTACCAATAGGTTTTTAGTTTTTAATAGCATGGTTATATAATTAATGACATTGTTTGTTTTAAAAGGGTTTTGATTTCCCGTTAATTGATTTAAACCCCTGATCTTAAATAAGATGCTTTCTCAATATAATTTTTTTCTGAGTTTTACCCCATTTTCCAGTTAGGTTTTACCAAGGAGACAGTCATGGCAGTTGGCTTATTTATTTTGGCAGTAATCATACAGTTAGCCACGGTTTTGGCCATATTTTTGCTGTCTTTATCGCGCGTCACTGGTAGTATAGTCGCCATTATTGCTGTGGTCGTGACCGCTATTATCAGTCCATGGTCGCTCATTTTGGGCATACCGATATTGCTATTGTGTCTGGTGCTGCTTGTCGCGCCTCTGCGTCAGTCACTGCTGACCAAGCCTGTTTACAAGGCACTTGCGGGTGCCATGCCTAGCATGAGTGATACGGAACGTGAAGCCCTAGATGCTGGTACTAGCTGGTGGGAAAAAGAGCTGTTTATGGGTGCACCGAACTGGGATACCTTTGCCAATTATCCCTATCCACAGCTCTCTGCAGAAGAACAAAGCTTTATCGATAATGAGGTAGAGACGCTGTGCGCCATGATTGATGAATGGAAAATCCATCATGATGATAAAGAGCTGTCTCCTAAAGCATGGAAATTCATTAAAGAAAACGGTTTCTTAGGATTAATCATTCCGAAAGAGTACGGAGGTCTTGAATTTACCTCTTATGCACAAAGTCGGGTGATGAGTAAAATCGCCTCACGTTCGCCGACCGCTGCTGTGACCTGTATGGTCCCGAACTCGCTCGGCCCTGGTGAGCTGCTCATGCATTATGGTACGGACGCGCAAAAACAGCGTTGGTTACCCGGTTTAGCCAAAGGCGAAGAAGTGCCTTGTTTTGGTCTGACTGGCCCCGAAGCAGGTTCTGATGCTGGCGCGATCCCTGATACTGGTGTGGTGTGCTACGGAACTCACGAAGGCGAGCAAATGCTCGGTCTGCGTATGAATTTTTCTAAGCGTTGGATTACCTTGGCCCCTATCGCTACCGTGGTTGGCTTGGCCTTCAAAATGCACGATCCTGAAGGTCTGCTGGGCGACCCCAATAAGACCGATTATGGCATTACTTGTGCGTTGGTTCCTGCCAGCCACGAAGGGGTCATCACAGGACCTCGTCATAACCCCATCGGCTCGCCATTTATGAATGGTACTGTCGATGGTACAGACGTCTTTATCCCGTTGGATTACATCATCGGTGGCGTTGAAAACGCTGGACGCGGTTGGCGCATGCTGATGGAATGTTTGGGTGTGGGCCGCGGTATCTCCTTACCAGCGTTATCTACCTCAGCCAGTGAGATGACTTATCTGTCTGTTGGCGCGTTTGCCAAGGTTCGTGAACAGTTCAAAATCTCAGTCGGTAAATTTGAAGGCGTGCAAGACGCTACGAGTCGTATGGCCAGTAATACTTATATGCTAGAAGCCTTTCGCCACTTAGTTACCTGTGGTCTTAACCAAGGTGGTACGCCATCAGTAATGACTGCAATGGCAAAATACTATGCGACAGAAACCATGCGTAGTGTGGTCAACGATGGTATGGATGTCGTTGGTGGGCGTGCTGTGCAGATGGGTCCACGTAACTTTTTGGCCATTCCTTATCAGTCCATTCCGGTATCTATTACCGTAGAAGGCGCGAACATATTGACGCGTTCATTGATGATATTTGGTCAAGGGGCTATGCGTTGTCACCCGTATCTATTTGACGAATTACAACTTCTACAGAGCGAAGACAAAGAATCGGCGCTCAAAGAATTTGATACGTTGTTCTTTAAACATTTAGGCTATACCTTTAATCGCGGGGCAAAAGCCTTTATCGCAGGTTATGTCGGTGGTAGCAACGATGCGCCAAGCTTTGTCGATGACTTTACTCGCCCTTATTACAAACATATCAACCGCTTAAGTGCCAGCTTTGCCTTAACAGCAGATATGGCATTAGGATTATTGGCAGGTGACTTGAAGCGCAAAGAGATGCTCTCTGGCCGTTTGGCAGATATTCATGGTCATTTATTCATTGCGACGGCTATCTTGCAGTTTTATGAGCATGGCAGCAAATCAGAAGCCGAACGTTTACATGCCGAGGTTGCGCTACAGAATAGCCTCTATACCATTCAAGAAGCCTTTGTTTCTTTCTTTGCCAACTTCCCGAATCGTATGGCGGCTGGTGTTGTGAGCTTTGTGACATTCCCAAGTGGTCGTATCTTTACTCCAGCGAGCGATGAGTTAAAAACCAAACTGGGTGATGTCTTTATGGATGATCATGAAGCCAACCCGTTCCGTGATTACCTCAAAACCATGGTCTATTATAATACCTTACCTGATGATGTCAGCGGTCGTATGGAGCACGCTTATCAGACGCTACTTGAAGTCGAACCATTGTGGCAGAAGTTCAAAAAAGCGGAGCATAAAGACAGCTTCGAAGGCTTGACGTTCGAAGATCATGTGGTCAATGCTAGTCAAAGCGGTGATATCACTGAAGAAGAAGCGGAGCAACTGATTAGATATAATGGTCTACGCTTCGATTCATTATTGACAGATGTGTTCGATGAGCATCTCGAGGTAGCACAAGAGCGTGAAAACCCTCATAGCTTAGAAAATGCTGTGCACAAGCTGACTGATTATGCGCAACTAAAAAATGATGCCCAAGCAAGAAATGGCACAGCGACCAATAATACGGTTGCAGCGGCGGATACTCAAGAGCAAACGGGCGATGCCAATCCTGATCACGGCTATGAAAGTGATGGCGATGTAAAAATGGTAGATGAGCAAAATACTGTCGAAGAAATACGCGGGCAAGCGGATTTTGATGAGTCTAATCCAGAGGCAGAAGCGCTAGATCCTCGTTATCGTGACGCCGAGTCGACTCTGAATCAGCGTATGAGCTACAATCATAGCCTTGATAAAGCAGACTCTGATTTGCCTAATCATTCAGACTTAACCTCGACCAAGACAATAGCCGAAAGAGCCGAGGAAGCCAAGGACAGTAAATGGCAAGATGGTCTCCGTCGTGATGAAAACGATAAAGCTTAAATGGTGATCAAAGAGACTTATGTTTAAAGGGGCTTATGTTTAAAAAGACTAAGGTTGAAAAAAACTAAGGTTGAAAGAAATTAGGGTCTGTTGAACGTCACTTAAAAATACTGACAAACAACTATTTATAATCAGTATGGCTTATACCTACTAACCTCACTTAACCTTGAACGTTAAATTGCTATTTAAATCAACCATATCACTTAAAAAAGCGAGACCGTCTACTTCAGACGGTCTCGCTTTTTTTACCTCAAATAATGGCCAATTATATTCATAAAAACCCATACAAATCTTCTCAATTTTACGTCTTTTTGAGCACAAAAGAATAAATGAAACGGAAAAAATCGCTAATGTCACGTTATTTAAATCATAAAAAAATCTTGCAGTACCCTTAACAATTATTTTATATTGTCAAAAAGTCTGACACTAAGTAACAAATTAATATAGACGTAACAATATCAGACGTTGAGACAACAATCATAAATGTATTGACTTATTGCCGTACTGACTACTGAGCGTTGCATATAAAAGGATAGAGGTTATGTGGAAAAATATGGGACTAACGGGCAAGATTATCGTTGCCATGATACTCGGTATCGTACTGGGTTTATTTATAAACTATTCAGGGCTAAACGCTGAAGGCAGTTTTGTTAATACGTACATTACCAATGGCTTCCTTGCCATTATCGGTAAACTGTTCGTGAACTCGCTCAAAATGTTGGTTGTACCTTTGGTGTTAATCTCACTGATTTGCGGAGTTTGCGGGATTGGTGACATCCGTTTGCTGGGTCGTATTGGTACCAAAACCTTTATGATCTATATGATGACGACAGCATTAGCCATTGCGACAGCCATTGGGCTGGGTATCGTATTTGGCATTGGTAAAGGCATGAATGTCGAGACCGCAGCAGAATTTGAAGCAGCCTCTGCGCCACCTCTGCTTGATGTATTCTCCAATATTATCCCATCTAACCCCATCAGTGCGATGGCAAATGGCGATATGCTATCCATCATCTTTTTTGCCGTCCTAATCGGTATTAGTATCTTAATGGTTGGTAAGCCTGCTAAAGGGTTGGTAAAAAGTTTAGAATTGATCAACGAAGTCATCTTGAAGATGGTGACTATCATTATGAATCTTGCACCATATGGTGTCTTTGCGCTATTGACCAAAGCCATGGCTGAGCTCGGCTTAGACTTAATTTGGTCATTGCTTGGTTACGTTGCGGTATTGGTTGGCTCACTGGCTTTCCATTTCTTTATTACCATGATGATTGTCCTCAAGTTATTTTCAGGCTTATCGGTCAAAACCTTTTTGGCAAAAATGCGCGAAGTTCAGATTTTTGCGTTTAGTACCTCAAGCTCGAATGCGACGATTCCGATTACTTTACGTACTGTGACCAAGCGTATGGGGGTTAATAACTCTGTCGCGTCGTTTACCGTTCCTTTTGGCGCCACCATCAACATGGATGGTACGGCTATCATGCAAGGAACGGCGACCATTTTCATTGCCAATATTTATGGTATTGATTTGGGTGTGACCGAATATCTGACAGTTATCTTAATGTCAGTATTGGCCTCGATCGGTACGGCTGGCGTACCGGGTGTTGGCTTGATTATGCTGTCCATGGTATTTGCTCAGGTGGGCTTACCTATCGAAGGTATTGGTCTTATCTTAGGCGTGGATCGTATTCTTGATATGCTTCGTACCGCAGTGAACGTCGGCGGTGATGCAGCAGTGACCGCTATTGTAGCAAAGTCAGAAAACAAAATGGACGTTGCAATTTATAACGATCCTGATGCGGGTGCCAAAGACGTGTTTGATGGTCATATCGATGAAGACAACGAGCGCGAGTTCTCAAATGTCTTTAGCGATGGCATTATGGGTAGTGAATACGATGACGTCGATCGTCGCTAACCATAATTAACCATAGTCAATCTCATAACAATTGGATACGGTGTCAGGCTCGCTTAGTCTACTACTTGTAGTACTTTCACCCACCTTCCTTGTATCTACATTAGATTGAACCGACTCTATAAAATTTGAATGCTTATTCAAGTAAAAAACCTCAGTCAAATTGGCTGAGGTTTTTTTTGGTATAGTCTAAAGCATGTTTACATCAAGGAAACTAGCCAAGTACGTATTTGGTTACCATGGCTAAGCAGACCAACACAATCATCGGACGAATCAGCTTACTACCGCCTTTGACGACCATATGCGAGCCAAAATAAGCGCCGATCGTCTGTCCCACCATCATTGCCAGCCCTACTTTCCACAAGACATTGCCGCCCAAAATAAAGAAAATCAGCGAGCCAATATTGGTCGATAAGTTCAAAACTTTCGCCGCGCCTGTTGCTTCGATGATCTGACGCCCACGCAGTGCTACATTACCTAACGCAAAGAACATGCCGGTGCCCGGACCGATATAACCATCGTAAAAACCAATTAAGGGTGCAACGACTTTTTGCCATTTGCCTTCTGAGATGCGCGGTGCCGCTTCTACTTCGCCAAGCCTAGGTGCAAACAAGGTATAGATACCGATCGCGGCAATTAAGAAAGGAATGAGCTTTTCGAGCAAGTCAGGCGGTGACATCTGTACGGCGATAGTCCCAATAACCGAACCGATAAAAGCCGCAATAATGGCGACTTTGATACGTTGAGGCTTGACGACCCCTTTTCTAATCATGGTGATGGACGCAGCCAATGCGCCTGAAGCCGCTTGTAGCTTATTGGTACCTAGCGTGAGCACTGGCGGAATATTCGCCAGTAGCATGGCTGGGATAGTCAATAAGCCACCGCCACCTGCGATAGCATCAATAAAGCCTGCCAACGCTGCCACAGCAGTAAGCATTAAAATAATCTCTAACGAGAGGGATAAGTCCATGACGCCGACCTTCAACATTGAGGATAAAAAGAGAAACAAACTTTAGAAAACAATCTGTAGAAAACAACCTTAAAAATAAGAGTGAAATCGAGAATAAGAACACCGCAATCAAACAGGCAAAAAGCGCCTAAATAACCGCGTGCGCAAGAGCATCTGTGTGCACGTAATGCCACTCATTATAGAGATAAAAGACTAAAAAAAGCCAAAAACGTAACAAAGTCTGCTAGATTTGTCTAACAGGTTACTGAAATCTTTAAGAATAATATTTTATTGACAGCAGATTTTATAGCTTATTTCCGTCCTGCCTTTCACCATATTGCTGTTATTCCACTGTCATTTCGCTATTATTGCGAGCGTAAGATAGTTTTATGGTTTCATTTTGACGGATTTTGTTGTCTATCTGAATGAGATTATGAGAAACTGTTAGCATCTAGCTGCGCCAGCGTCAAAGTTGCCAGTATAGACACTTGAGGTTATTGAATTATTTAGCAAATTGTATTTAGTAAATGAGGATGATATGGCAATAAAAAGAATCAAAGCATTTTTCGAATTTGAGGCAGCAGGCGGTATCGTCTTAGCATTGGCTGCCATTGCTGCAATGATCATTGCCAATACACCTCTCAACGTTTGGTACGAGGCTTTTATTCACGCCCCCGTATCCATTCGCATCGGCGACTTTGGCATTGCTAAGGATGCGCATCATTGGATCAACGATGGTCTGATGGCGATTTTCTTTTTCTTAGTCGGGCTTGAGCTCAAGCGTGAAGTCTTGATTGGTGAACTCTCTAACGTTAAGCAAATTATCCTGCCCGCTGGAGCGGCGCTGGGCGGCATGATTATGCCCGCCATTGTCTATCTGCTCTTTAACTATAATGAACCTGATTTTTGGAAAGGCTGGGCAATCCCTGCCGCGACGGACATTGCTTTTGCTTTGGGTATCTTAAGTCTTTTGGGCAATCGCGTTCCTAACTCATTAAAAGTGTTCTTGGTCTCTATTGCTATTTTTGATGATATTGGCGCCATTTTAATCATCGCTTTATTTTATACCAGTGACTTGTCATTGGGCTCTTTAGCCGTCGCTGGTTTATGTCTGCCGTTTTTATACCTCCTCAATCGTCGCAACGTGACGAGCATCACCCCATATCTACTCATCGGTGTGATTATGTGGATTGCGGTACTCAAATCTGGTATTCATGCGACGTTGGCAGGTGTAGTGTTGGCTCTATTTATTCCAATGTTTGATCGTACTGACCCTGAGCATTCGCCATTAGAAGAGCTGGAGCATGATCTACAAAATACCGTCTCTTTTGGTATCTTGCCGTTGTTTGCCTTTGCCAACGCGGGTATCTCGCTGAAAGGTGCAGGCTTCGCTGAACTGTTCCACTCGGTACCGCTGGGTATCGCTGCTGGTCTCTTCATCGGTAAGCAGTTAGGGGTTATGATTATGTGCTGGTTAATCTTTAAACTTGGCATCTCAACCATGCCACGAGGCATGAACTTTAAACAAATCTATGGTGCCGCCTTACTATGTGGGGTTGGTTTTACCATGAGTTTATTCATCGGTGGCTTAGCATTCGCAGGCGACACTCCATTATTCGATGAGCGTTTAGGTATTATCATGGGGTCAATTGTTTCTGGTATCGCCGGTTACATGATGCTCAAAGCAACGCTAAAAGAAGACATCAACAGCACTTCGGTAGATTTGACCCGTCATTAATACGATTGACGGGCAATAAGGGAATCGATAAGTAACAGATGCAAGCGATAGAGGATGGGTGTAGAGACAAATATGGACAAAAAGTACAATGGTTTGAATTCAGACACCCATCGTCAGTCGGCATCTTCTTACCAGCGTCATGGTCGTACTACTGCTATCGACGATCATAGCGACTTACAGGTTTTAAAGCGCATCAAGCGTTATTTATTACCAAAGGACTTTGTAATCTCGCAAGATTTATTAGACGAGATAGTGGCAGGCTACGATATTGGCGATCCGTTGGCAGATACTTTAGCCGCTGATGGCATTCGTTTTGCCAAACCTTTACAGCAATTCATTATTAATGATCGCAGTGCAAAATTTGATACCAATCTGATAGATAACCCTGCGTTTAACGCCTTAACTGAGCAATTTAGCAGGCAGCCTGCTTGGTTCGATCCCAAGCTTGCGCACATTGGCGCAGTCGCCTATCGCCGTTATCCATTGATGCTGATTTGGCTATTACGCAACGTCGCGCTGATGGCAGGCTATAGCATCCCTGCCCTCTCCTTGCCACTCATTCAGACCGGCGCTTTGATGCACGATGCGCTGCCGCGTTTGATGCGTACCTATGCTTATATCTTAGCCGTCTCTGAACATCCGCAAGTCATTGCGCACATAGCTAACGGCCGCAAGCCTATCGACCAAGTACTAGCGATTGGCTCTGAAGGCTGGCGGCAATCTATTCAGGTGCGGCAAATTCATACATTGGTACGGCAGAATTTATTAAAAGGTAAAGGCAATGCTGCTAAGGGCTTCATACCGAGTGCCGATCAGCATCATAACCTCGATGGCAGCTGGAATACGATTTATTGGGGTCTGCCCATCAACCAGACCGATATGATCGCCACCCATTTGCAGTTTTCGTTGTTGATAATGCGCGGCCTACGACTACTGGGCGCACGCATCAGTCCCGAGGAGGCGGAAGGTATTTTACATTTATGGAATCTTGCGAGTTACTGGATGGGGGTGGATTTAGAGCGCTTGCCAACAGATGAAGCTGCGTGCTGGGAGTGGTTATATACCTATTTATCCATTCAACAGCTTGACTTTAAGATGGGACAACCACTAGCAAAAGCCTTGCACGATTTGCCGCGTCAGCTGATGGGTGAAGACAATCGTCGCGGGCGCTTCGTCGAGATGGTCAATGCCAGCGTGACTCGCACTCTAGTCGGCGATGATATCGGTGATGGCTTAGATTTGCCCAAATCAAAGATACGCTTTGGCGTCTTATCTTCGGTGCCGATTCTCTTTGCTCTTGACACTGCCAGACAGCACAATCAAGCCGTAGCGCATAAGTTAGAAGCCTTCCGTGCCAAACGCCAAGACAATATGAATTGGTGGCTTAAGAAAAACGATGACTATTATAAGTAGTCATTAGAATAGGTGAAAGCATTATCAATCGCCTCGACACTCATTATAATCAATCTATAACGGATAGGTTTACTCATGGTTTTGGGTGAGAAGTTATCAGCCGCTCATTCTTACTGCCTTACGTTTTGCGCTTGTTCATTTTGGATACGGTAGTACCATTCCAATTGTCGATCAAACCCCGTTTCTAACAAACTGGCGATGACGCGTCCTGTCAACCCCCAAACCGTCTCACCATCCACTTGCCAGCTGGGCGTAAGGATGGTCGCAGTCTCCTCTTGCATCGTATACTCTATCGCATACTCTACTGTCGGCTGTGTGAGCAGCGCTTCAAAATCTGCCCAAAAGATGCGCGATATCTCACCCATCTCAGGCACCAATACCAGACCCGGCGCAATGAGCGCCACAATAGGACGGACACTCATGCCGCTTTTGGAGGTTTGGATAGGCAGTTGACCGAGCAGCTGGACTTTGTTTGGTGGTAGCGCCGTCTCCTCGCAAGCTTCACGCAGCGCGGTGATGACGTTATTGCCATCGCCTATTTCATACTTGCCACCAGCACAGGATACTTCGCCAGCGTGACTGTTCATATGAGCTGCACGGCGCGTCAAGAGCAGCTTAGGATGACGCTCATGAGTGATAGCAACCAAGACTGAGGCATCAGCTATCGGTGTCTGATACAGGCTGTCTAAGATACGAGCACTGCGCGAGGTATTTTGAGAGTTGTACATCGCTGGACTGGTCACCGCGTTTAAGGTTTCATGCTGCACCCGTTCTGCCAACTGTCTCAGCGTCGGATGACGAATAAAAGTGGGTACAGCGACTGACAATTCACTAAAAGGTGCAGACTGCTTGGGGGTTGCCATTATAATTGCCTTGTATTTTTATCGGTATAAAGCCTTGTCACCATATCCTAAAATCGCTACGGTACTGCTGATATCGATATTACTTCTCACTGACTATATTTGACGATGTTTAGCAAAATTTAGCCATTTTTAGCCCATTTAGGTACAATCGCTTGAATTGAGGACACGCCCTAACTAAAAACCTAAAATAATCTCTGAATCTAGATTAGCGCAATCGCCTGTCAACTGCATGCTATTTATGTGACTGCTTATTTGTATCATCAGAATTGCTTGAGGCCGTTTGGTTAATAGAATTATGCAATGTCACTACAAGTGAAATGATGCGTTACTGTTATCATCATTCTGTGCCACGAAAATGTGTGCTATCTTAAGGTAATAACGATTATTTATAGCACTCTTGTGGAATGACGCTTAACCTTGAGTATAATCAATCCACCATGATATCGATACAAACGAACTGAGTGCTAGCAATTACATTACACCCCCATCCTTTCTCATCATAATAACAAGGCAGTTTATATGCGCTATTGTCTACAATGTGGCCACGAGGCTGAACGAAAAATACCGGCCACTGATAATATACCGCGTTTGGTCTGCCCGAATTGCGGCTACATTCACTACGAAAACCCAAAAGTCATCTGTGGCTCATTGGTCGTGCATAAGCAACGTGTGCTGCTATGTCGCCGCGCAATTGAGCCGCAGTATGGTCTATGGACGCTGCCCGCAGGCTTTATGGAAAATGGTGAAACCATGGCGGAAGGCGCTGCGCGTGAGAGCTTTGAAGAAGCGGAAGCAGTTGTGCTCAATCCACAACTATATTGCTTATATGACATCCCTGATATCGGGCAAATTTATAGTATCTACATCACCGAACTAAAAGACGGTGCTTACGGTATTGGCTCTGAAAGTCTGGACTGCGCTTTGTTCGCCGAAGAAGATATTCCGTGGGATAAGCTTGCCTTTGAAGCCGTGCGCCGCACTTTAAAAAGCTATTTTGCCGACCGTCAGCAATACGATAACCATGAGGACTTTCCCATTCATCAAGAGTTGATTGGCAAAGACCAAGCCATTAAGCGTTATTAATACAGCCTTTAAAAATACTTACCGGCAATAAAAACCGCCGCTTTCAATATAAATATTGAAGGTGGCGGTTTTTTTATACAGTCAATAATTTGCTATGACTGATTTCACGATAAGTCAAAAACTAGCTTTTAATTTTACACACTTTAAAGCCAAGCGCTTTCACTTGCTCTTCTTTATCATAAGGTGCTAGTACCGCACGGACATGCTTTTGCCCTTGCAGGTATTGCTTAGCCACACGTTGTATGTCAGCAACTGTCACGGCCAATATGGCTGCACGCATTTTACGTTGCCAGTCTGCACCGCGATTATGCAAATCAGCAAAACAAGCTTTGATAGCTTCGCCTGCTGGAGAGCCTGGTTTATCCATACCTGAAATAATGCCTAAGATGGCTTCTTCCAACTGCTCATCGGTTTGCGGCTCATTTAATAACCATTCGATACTGGCATCAAAATGCGCAAAGGTTTCAGCACACTGCGGATCACGGTAGCTAAAGAACTTAAAGGCGCAAGCGTTGGCATCATAGCCCGCACCGCCACCATAAGCACCGCCGCGCTCACGGATGGCACTATGCAGATAGCCATTACGCAGATAAGGCGCTAATACCATCAAGGCAGCGGTATCAGGATGGTCGGCTGCTGGCACGGTATATGCGCTAGCATTATGATAGACGTTGGTCGGAACCAGCCACGCCAAATCTTCAACATCGAGCGCCACACCACTTTCTAGTGCTTTGACCGCGTCTGTCTCGCCATTTAACGCCGCATCAAGTTGCAACTCGGCAAACTCGCTTGGGATATTGTCTTCAATACCCGCATCAGAGTTTGTGATTTTTTCCGCAATCTTTGGCGCTTGGCTGTCTTTCCAACTATCAACGATTAAGTTACTTAAGCGTTCGGTTTGCTCGGCTTCACAGATAATAACTGCGTGCTTAGGTAAACTGATTAAACGTTGATGTAAATCCATCAAACTGGTTGCCAATTTATCCCACTGTGCATCATCAGTACTGGCATGGGCTAAGAAGTCTTTTAGCGCGTTTAGTGCTGGCAGACCGCTGCGCACATACTCTAACTGCGCTTGGCGACTCATGCCGCGACTGGCAGTTTGCATCGCATACGAATGCCCTGAACCGGCAAGGTTTGATTGCCAACCTGCTTGACGCTGCTGCAAGATTTCTTTGATACGATCATGCTCACTAAAGACGCTATGCTCCATGACTTCTTTGAGCAAATCAATCGCTTCAGGTTTACGATTGAGCGCACGCGTTGCCACAACAAAGTAGCTGCTAATCGCTTGGCTGTCATCGATGTTGGTGCGCTGACTGATACGCGCCGTCACCCCTGATGAATGCGCCGCTTGCTTAGCTTGCATCTCATGAGCGCTTAGCGAATCCGTGCCCAGTTCTGACAATAAACTCAGGTAAATAGGCAACAATGGATGATTGATTACCTCATTAACGGGTAGCTCGCTGGTGTCCTGATTACCAATCGCATCGGTCAACGGCACAATCACTTGATAATAGTATAAGCCATTGGTACCGGCTTCATATTCAAATAAGGTGCTGTCTTGCCCGCTTAAATTTACTTGTTTTTGTGTGCCTTGTTTAAAGCTGATATCGGTCGGGACATCTTCTAAGCCAACTTTTGGCAATAGGCTTAAATCATCAGGTGCTGCTTGGCGCGCTGCCAAATCCAATGCCTGTTGCTTTAAGATAGCTTTATCATCAGCGGTCAAATCCATCGCGATGGTATCAAGACGGGTTTGCTCAGCTGCTGCAAGGCGGGCAGTTTTTTCGCTATCCGGTGTCAGTGTGACGCGGACACGATGTTGATTGTCTAACAAGTGCTGCTTAATTAAATTCGGTAACCACTGCGCATCTTTTACTTGCTCACGTAGCCACTGCAAATGCTCGTCGACCTCCCAAACATCGATAGGATTACCATCATGAATGGCCGTACTAAAACCTTCTAGCATGAGATTTAGACCATAAGGGATGCTATCACCGCCGATATGGCGCTGATCAATCTCGATTTGGTGCAATATAGTCTCAATGGTTTCATCATCAATCGGTTTGCTGGCAACTTGGGTAAGCAAGTCAATAATGCCCTGCTCTACCGCTTCGGCATGCTCAGGGTTTGAACCACGCAGACCGGTATAAAAGACCATTTCATAATGACTGTCGTCGAGTCCCAATAGCGGACTTGGCGCTTTACCAAGTGGATGGCTATCCAAATAGGCACGCAATGGCGAACCAGCATGCTCAACCAAAACACCTTCTAATAGACGCAGTGCTAAACGCTGTTTTGGATCGGTAATTGATGGCAATAACCACGCCACCACATGATGGGTTTGGTCAGGACCGGCTTCGTCAGCGGTATAAGTATCGACCGCGCTAATCGGTGCAGACAGACGTTTTTCAGGACGCGATACATGTTTTTTGCCGGCTTCAAATTGAATCAAGGCATCTTCATGGATTTTCGCTTGCGTCTCAGCGACTGGAATATTACCAAAGCTCATAATCACACTGTTTGATGGGTGATAATGGCTTTGATGAAATTCAACCAGCTCATGATGGGTCAAGTCAGGAATATCAGCAGGATCGCCGCCCGAATTATAGTGATAGGTCGTCGTTGGGAACAAATGATGGGCGACCGTATGATAGAGCTGGTCAATCTCACCACTCATCGCGCCTTTCATCTCATTAAAAACGATGCCCTTAAACTGCGGTTTATCATTTTCGTCTAACTCTACGCGAATGCCTTCTTGAGCAAAATCGAGCGGATGAATATTGGGGAAAAACGACGCATCAAGATACACGGCAAGCAAGTTAAAGTAATCATTTTTATTTTGCGTCGCATACGGATACGCCGTCCAATCGGCAGCGGTCATCGCATTCATAAAAGTATTTAGTGAACGTTTAATCATCGAAAAAAATGGGTCACGGACAGGGAATTTCTCAGAGCCACATAAAGCCACGTGCTCTAGAATATGCGCCTCACCTTTTGAATCCATTGGCTGAGTGCGAAAGCCGACCAAAAAGGCATTTTCATCACTCGGATGCGCCAAATGGTAATGCATCGCCCCAGTTTTAACATGCTGACTGATCAGCACATCCATCGATAGCGCCTCAATGTGGCGATGCTCAATCAGCTCAAACGCTGGATGTAGCGTTAAATCTACAGTAAATGGCGTGTCAGTCATAGTTGTCCTTATAGCTTATTAGGTAAATAGCACCCTGCAATTCAGGGTAAATAGAATGGTCAAAAGGTGTGATGTATTGGTTTTTATAGTGGCAAACGCTAGTCATGAAAACAATTGGTCTAGCGCTAATAGATGGGGTTGGCAGATTGAGAAGTCAAGACAGTGACAGCAGAAAGAACAGTGCTGATACTACAACTAGGAAGCACGACACCGCAACCGTTTAAAAGTACGCCGACATTACTTAACAGCAGCCATCAGTAGTGCTATAGTTAAGACTACTTGCTACGAGGAGCACCTCATGAGTTACCAACATATTTTACTGGTCACCGACTTGTTATCTGATGCCGACACAGTGGCACAAAAAGCCAAACAGATCGTCGATAACCGCCCCGGTTCTAAGCTATCTGTACTGCACATTGTCAAAGACACCATGGTCGGTTTTGGTTATGAGTTGGTGCCCGCATCAAGCTTATATGACCAGATTGACGATGAGCGCTGCCAAGAGGCACGAGCCAAATTGGCACAATTCTTAGAGCGCAATGGCTTAACTGCCGTTAATGCCGAGGTAACCACCGCCATCTCTAGTAGCGAAGGTATCGTCAACTATTGCCATAAGCATGACGTTGATCTCTTGGTCATCGGTCGCCATGAGCGTCATGGTATCGTCGCATGGCTCAGCGGTGCCACAGCAGATAATATTTTGCCAAACGTCCCCTGTGACAGTTTAGTCGTTAGACTCGACAAGCCCGTATCAAAACGCAGCTAACCTGAACCCAAATATCGTTTTGATAAATGGTTTGTATAAGTTGATAAAAAGCGCATCGGTGAGCAATCTACGGGGCGCTTTTTTTAGCTCATTCATTTTAGCCCTAACTTACTTATTATCCTATTCAATAATATCAATAAAGGTCTGCCAAATCGGGCTTTGATGGCGGGCTTTGTGCCAAACTAGCCACCATGTGCGTGACAAATCGATACCGGCTATTTTTACTTGTACCAACTTCCCTGCTGCTAGCTCTGCCTCGATAACGTGTTGTGACAGACAGCCAAGCCCAATATCGGCACTAACCATACGCTTGATGGCCTCTGACTGTTGAATAGCCATGACCACTTTTGGATCGGGTAAGTGCTTTAGTAACTGCTCATCGATAATCTGCCGTGTCCCCGAACCTGCCTCCCTTACCAATAAAGGTAGCTGTGCCAATTGCTCGATCGTCAACAAATAACAATGCTCGTCCTTGTCATAGTTGACCAATCCTGCCAACCATTTGCTATGGTGTTTAGCAAATACCATCAAGGTATCGGTGCGCCACTCTCGCTGCTCGATGACTTTTATATCAGTCGGACGCGGCATGCCTTCGACCACAGCAATATCGATGTTTAATTGCTCAACCTCGCTGACCACCTCTTGCGTATTAGCAATGTAGACATCGACATTGGCATCCGGTAGCACCTCATATAGCTTGGCAAGTAGCGGCGGCAATACATAGTTGCCGATGGTGGTACTCGCACCAATATGAATCTGTCCTGCTTGATATTTATGATAATGCTCTAGCGTTAATGATTGCCCCAAGATCGCTTGCGCTTGTACATACACGGGATGGGCGTTGGGATGTTGGTTAAGCCTGCGCCCGACCCGTTCAAACAAGGGCATTTGCAACCTTGACTCGAGCTCAGTCAACGCGCTACTCACCGCAGACTGTGATAGATGCATCTCTTCACTGGCACGGCTGGTGCTACCTGTCTGATAAATACTAACAAATACCGCCAATTGCTTGAGGGTAATTTTCGGTAGCGTCTGCATGGGCTTTTTCATAATCTTTCTAACATCCTATACAAACTATAAATTTAAAAAATCACTTAATATTAAAAACCAATTATTAACCTACTTTTTCGATAGCTTGTATCTTATTAATCTGTTTTTATTATAAATCAGCTTGGCTTATACTGTCTATTCATAAGCTTATGCTTATTTTGATTATCAATAATAGGATGCGTACGCTATGCACGCTTTTGCCCAATCAGTGAATCATTATGTTCCAAACAACCGACATTTGGCAGGGTTGTTTGTCGTGCTGAGCGGTAGTGTATTTTGTCTATGGTTAAATACGAGTCTGGCGACGTGGTCGAACGGACGCATCGTTGGTTTGTCTTCCTTAACATTGGCCATTTTGCTTGGTATGCTATTGGGCAATACCATTTATCCTCATTTAGCTGAGCGCTTGAATGCGGGAGTATGCTTTGCCAAAGGGCAAATTCTACGCCTCGCTATTATGTTTTATGGCTTTAAGTTGACGATGACCCAAGTGGCCAGTGTCGGTATGCCAGCGGTGATGGCTGATGCCTTGGTGCTAACATCGACATTTTTGCTCACTTATTGGCTGGGTACAAAATGGTTAAAGATCGATCAGCAAACCACTTTATTGATTGGCTCAGGTGCTAGTATCTGCGGAGCCGCGGCGGTGATTGCAGCTGAACCAGTTGTCAAAGCTGAAGCCCATAAAGTAACGATTGCTATCGCGACGGTGGTAGTCTTTGGCACGATTGCCATGCTGCTCTACCCTTTCCTCTATCATCTTGGCTGGTTACAACCTTGGCTGAGTGCCCAACAATACGGTATCTATACCGGCTCAACCATTCATGAGGTGGCACAAGTCGTGGTAGCCGGTAATGCGATCAGTACTGACGTTGGTAATACTGCGGTGGTTTCCAAAATGATTCGGGTGATGATGCTTGCGCCATTCTTACTGGTACTATCTTTTGCCTTAACCAAAGGCGCGGGCAAAAATCCTGAAAAACAAACCCTACTTATGCGTGCCAAACAGGTCAAAATACCTTGGTTCGCCTTTATTTTTATTCTTATTGTGGTATTGCACACGTGGGTACCAATGACTCAGAATTTTGAGCGTAGTATGGTTATGCTAGATGACGTCTTGCTGACCATGGCTATGTTTGCATTGGGACTCACCACCCATCTAGGCGCTATCAAGCAAGCCGGTGTAAAACCGCTTATCTTGGGTGCCATTATGTTTGCTTGGCTTATTCTTGGCGGCGGACTTATTAATATAGGGATTGCTTCACTCTAAAACAGTTACTGACTAAACACCAAAACCAAAAATGCCTACGACTATCATCACAATCGTAGGCATTTTTACTCTAAAACCTTGCTTAATGTCTTATTATCAAAGCATTTATCATAAGTCATAGGCGATAAACATAAACAATAGACGAAAAAAAACGAACCCGAAGGTTCGCTTTTTTTTCATCTTGCTCTAGTTGTCTATAAAGACAAATTAGATAGCAACGATGTTATGGGCTTGTGGGCCTTTTTGACCTTGAGTTACAGTGAACTCAACTTCTTGGCCTTCAGCCAAAGTTTTAAAACCTGAACCAGTGATTTCGCTGTAATGAGCAAAAACGTCTGCGCCAGTTTCTGGAGCGATAAAACCAAAGCCTTTAGCTTCGTTGAACCACTTAACTGTACCTTTTTGAGTATCTGACATATTGATAATCCTACTTTTTAATTTATTAATGGCCTAGTGACCGGTAACGCTTGCAAATAGCTACTGAACGATAAATATTAAAACGAAGGATTATAACTAATACTACGAGGTAATGATTTGGTGCAGAACTGCTCTTAAGCTTGGGCGTATTATAAGGGGTACATTCTAATAGCGCAAGCCTTATCTGACATTTCGTGTAACTAAAGGTCGTTTTTTTCTATTTTTAGCCTCAACTTTATAGCTTTTTAGGCGTTTGGTAAACGGAACAAATAGACCGCAACCCCACTACACACCGTGGCTACCAGCCATGCAACCCACATCATGTCGCTGGGTAAACGATAAAATAACATTGCTGTCGATAACGCCATCATAATTGTCGCCAGACACTTGGCATACAGCGGTACGGCATGGCGATCTTCCCAATCACGGACGAACTTCCCAAAATATTTATGATTGATCAGCCAAAAATGAAAGCGCCGCGAGCTACGTGCCCAGCAACCCGCCGCCAGTAGTATAAAGGGCGCGGTCGGCATTACGGGCAATAATACGCCAATAATGCCCAAAATAAAAAATATCCAGCCAAGCGTCACAAACGTCCAGCGCACCGTAGGGCTGTTGGATTGATTGGTCTTTGGTCGATAATAAAACGCTTTTTTGTTGTCGCTCATAAAAAGGTATCACTTGGTGATGGTGGCAATAGAGGTCAAGCAGCTATCAGATAACTACCCATATAGGTGGATAAGCGTGCAATATCTTATAAATCTGCACAAGGCTATTTTTACGATGCTTTTGCTATCGATAAGTATAATTGGTTAGTGTTTGGGTAAAGTCTACGCCATTTACAGGACAGCTGTTTAAAATGTCTGTGAACGAACGTTTTACTTATAAAGGGGTGCTTGCTCCCTTATATGCTGAATAATAGCCAGAATATTATGAGATACACTGTATTAATAAGAAAACCGCTCACAATCGACACTGTGAGCGGTTTTCTTATAAGGATTTTTTGACAAATAAGTTCTAAACCAATATCAATGCCAGTACTGAAAATACTAGAAAATAGCCAAAGACGCCCATAATTGCGTACATGGTCTTGAGCGGCTTGCCATCGATCTGCGTTTTAGTGAGGGTATCGCCAAGCTTCAAAATCGAGATGGTATAAAAATAGAACGCTAATAATAGTAGCACCATACTAATAGCGAATATCGCCACGGAGGACAGGACGCCAAAAAACACCACGGTGCCGGGGAATAAAACCTCACCTTTGATAATTAGTACCAATAGCACGATGGCCACGCCTGATGCAGAGGCATGAAAGAATATCATGTCGTGCAATGTGGCATCGGCTCTATAAAAGCTGCTCTCAATATTGAGCCTGTCGCTACTGAGCGCTCTGGGCAGAGCACCTCTAGTAATGATTGAGTTATGACCTCTGATATTACTGACGGTCAAAAGGAAAGTAAAAAACGTCAGGGCGACCCAAAAGACTACATATATATTTATCATAGTAATTATCCCTAAATCTATGAAAATATGATTTAAAAACAGCGGCTGTACTACTAAAGTCCGACATAAAACGTTGTGTTTGTATAGTGCAAACGTCCACATGAATTAATGCGCTTAGGTTTATATTATCAGCCTTATCGCTTTGATTTGTAACAAAATGTCTAAAGAAAAACTTGACTGTAGTAACGACAATCACTGGCAAACAGAATACGATGTTTGGTTAATCGTTTGTCTGGCACTCTTAATTATTAGTATAAAAGGCTAACTGCTAAATTTGAGCTTTATTCGATGGTATCTTACTCAATATCGGCTTATTTAAGATAGCCTTCCCAGTTGTCCGCAATCGCCTTAGGAAAACAAAACGGTCTTGGGGCGACAGTAATCGCTATCGGAACTAAAATCTGTTTACTGACACCGCCAATGCGAGCGCAGCTCTCTACATCAGGCACATCATAATAAATCACTCGCAAAGTATTCTGCGGACAGAGGTCTGCGCACTGGAAGGATTTGACGACTGCGGTACCATGATGATAGCCAATCACCCACTGCTGCGCGCCCTCGGTTGGTGCTGATTCTTTTTGCTTGGCCGCTTGAATAAGATCGGCATCTGTTAAGGTGTCTTCATTGGTAGGCTGCGAGACGCAAGCCGTTAGACTTGCTATCAAGAGGCTTAAGGTAAGCATTTTAGTGGTGTGCATGGCGTCTCTCCTTTGACTATGAGTCTTCCCTTCTGCATTTCATAGTATAACAGGCAAGCTAAAAACTTCATTTTAGCTGTTTTTGTTTTAGGTGCTTTTGTTTTATGCGCTAAGGGTGAAAAGATCTTATTTCATACCTAGCAAATCACGCTTACGCACCCACCCTGACTTTGAGCCACCTTTATAGCTTACTTTAACCCAATCCTGATTTTGTCCGTAAAAAATATCAGGTTGTTGGATGATGTCGCCTTTTATAAAATAGCTTGCTGGTTTATTGGGCATAAAATTTTCATTCAAAATTTCTGCTTTATCACTGACTACCTTATAGCGGGTAGGCGGTATGGGACAATTTTGCAATTTGTAGTCATCGTCGACTTCTTTATCTAAATCAAATCGAGCAAAATCCGTCGTGGCATTATATTGCGTTCTACTTTGACAATAATATGCCTCCCCCGTATCTACGGTGCTTTTTAAAACGCCATGGGTCACCCACCATTCAGTACCAACCTGTTCAAATAGATACTCTTTGATATAGTCTTTTTCACTATTTGCCCAGTATGTACTTACAATAAATCCCTTATTATTATGTCTAGGAGTAATGGTAGAAAAAAGGGTAGAAGGTGCATCAGCAAAGGTAATCGAAGACAAATCTAACTCATAATATTTACCTTTTGCTAAATAAACGTATAACTCATCATCTTGCTGGCTATCGCCATTAGAGTTATTTTTAGCCACTAGTAAGTCGCGCTTGCCATCATTATTGACATCGAAATGAAAACTGGCAAATAAAGGACTGGGAAAAAAATGCTTATAGTTTGCTTGGGTGATCCTAGCCTTTGGTGGGGTTGGTTTAGGACGTTCATCAACAGGGACAATCTTTCCTGTGACCGTGATTTGGAAATACTTATCAACTACTGATATTTCTTGGTAATCCTCTTCAATAGTGAACGTGCTACCTAAATGGGTAATAGCAATATTGTCGTCTTTGACAGTAATGAGATAATATTCGGGATCAACAAACATACCTTCAGGATTATCGTCAGTAATATAGTCCGCACCGCTATCCTCGAATAACCCGTATGCCAAAAATACTTCAATATCACCAATGCTGGGCAGTTTAAAAAACCCTCGGTCAGAGGAGCCACCCAGCACAGGCTTAAGCTTATTAGTCACTTGCTTGGCATGCACTTGATCATCCATTGTAAACTCGCTAGTGACTAGATTGGTATCGAGCTGCACGGCGTCATCTACATCATAACTACTAAAGGGTAGTGTAGTGACATTGGTGATGCTTCGGTCTGCTCGCACTGAACCATCATCAGTTAACTGATAATGAATGGGTTGGCGGTTAAAATCATAATAAGTGTTAATGATCTGTTGATAGTCTTTTGCTATTACAAAGTCGTTTTCAGCCAGCTCAAATATATGAACCGTATCATTAGCATTTGGAGTACGCGTTTTTTTAATAGTCACAAGATAGCTGTGTTGATCTTCAAGTTGATCAATGGTTAAACCAGAGGTATCTTCAAGCTCAAGGGACTCACTTTCATAAGCATGAAATATGACAAAGACTTGCATATCATCCTTATCAGGGAGCTGATAAAATCCTGCCCGCTTCATATAATCCCGCGATAGCAGCTCTTGAAGCTGTTTATTATTGGTCTTAACTGGAAATGCTGATAACGGCCTTTGTTGACCGTTTTGTGACGTCTTTTTAGTAAAGGGCAGCGCTGTAATTTGCTCTAAAGCAGAGTTAGCAGAGCTTTTATTTGCTTTGGGCTGGTGGCTACTCGTATTATTGGTATCTACCGAGTCCCTGTTATCATCAACAGATTCTGAAGAGCAGCCACTGACAGCTAATGCCAGTAAAATACTCAATGGTAAAGAGGCCAAAACGGTTGCACGACTGCCTATAGAGTAGGTTGTCAAATCAGTCATAAATCGCTATCCAGCAGTAGGGTTTTAAGAAGCATAAAATTATGATTAGCAGCAGGACTTTCGTTAGCATCGCTGTGGCATCGTAGTGGTTTGACTATAGCTAGCTTACATTATGCGAATAAACAGTATTTATCTAATAATGTCGAGTAAATAATATACTCATTTGCGCTAAACAATGCTAGATTAAACTCAAATCGCATCAGCAAATTAAAACTATGAGCAAATTACTCCGACAACACTTTGAAGACCGTGAAATTAAAAAAGGCTCAGGGCAAGTGTCCGCCTTTATTGCGCTGTCTTTAGGCATACTTGCCACCCTTGCTGCTTTGTGTTTTTTATTCCCCAATTTGCTCACCACCCCAGATTTTAGACCCTTATATAATGCCAATATTTTACGAGGCCTATTGTTTGCCAGCGTTATCATTGGTTTTGTGTCGGGCGTTATTAGCCTACTACGCAATCCGTCTAAGCGCTGGGGAATGGCGGGTATGTTACTCAATGCCTTTGCAGCGCTGCTCGCATCAGGACAGATCGAGCCCAATTACTATGACCGTAGTATGTATGCAGGCTTGGACTATTTTATTTTAACGCTGTTAATTTCCGCATTGGTGTTTATTCCTATGGAGCGGTTTTATGCTAAATATAAAGCACAAAAACTGTTGCGATCTGGCTGGGTAACGGACATTAAATACTTCATGTTTAGCCATTTAGGTATTCAGTTATTGAGTTTTTTTACCATCATTCCAGCGCAGATTTTATTTAACCAATGGCTTAATCCCACATGGCATCAGATGGTCAGTGGTCAGCCTTTAGTGCTGCAGTTTATAGAAATTTTGATTATCGTGGATTTTTTTAGTTATTGGATTCATCGCAGTATGCACAAAGTCCCGTCTCTGTGGCGCATACATGCCGTACATCATTCTTCGCATCACATGGATTGGTTGGCGGCAAGTCGGGTGCATGTGTTTGAGCTGATTGTGAATCGTTTTGTCGGTTATATTCCCTTATTGTTTATGGGCTTCTCTCCAGCGGCAACTTATGCTTATTTGGTATTTATCTCTTTTCACGCCATTTTTATTCATGCCAACGTACGTTTCCGCTTTCCGTATTTTCGCTGGGTATTGGCAACGCCAGAATTTCATCATTGGCATCATTCCTCAGAAAAAGAAGCGTGGGACAAAAACTTTGCCGCCTTTTTACCCATTTATGATGTGATATTTAAAACCGCTCATCTGCCAGACCATTTACCCAAAAAATACGGTACGACAGCCAATACAAAAATACCAGAGGGCTTTGTGGCGCAGTTGGTATATCCGCTGCAAAATAAACAACGCAAAAATAATTGATGCTGCCGATATTTATTTACTTCACTATCAATCCTATCTCGCGTGCTTCTTTGAGCCAGCTTGGGAACTCTTCTAGCATGTTTTCATACAAGGCTTCTTCGCTAATGTCATCCAAGTCATCTAATTCAAAAAAGTTGCAGTTATCAATCACGCGCCCTGTCATGTCGTCTAGTTTTTTTAATATGCCATAACCACGACCACCCAAGCCCACAAACTGCCAAAATACCGGTAGTTTCGCGGCTTCAGTCATGACTTTAGTAATACCGCGATTATCACTCACTCCGCCATCACTGATAAATAGTACGTACACAGGTACATCCAACCCATCTTTTTGGTAAAAATCCGTCACTGCTTTCATGACTTCTGCTTCGTTATTCACACGCGAGCCAAGTGCCCATTTGCGCCAGCCGCCATGAGCGTTGTCAATAAAACCGTCATAGTTGCTCAGCCCAATCTCACCTAAATACTGCGGGTCTCGGGCAAACGCCCAGCAGTCTAGCGCTTGGTCGTCATCGAAGCTGACGGCTAATGGCAATAAGCGGTTGACTACCTCTTGTACGCGACCTTTTTTGTACTGTCTATTCATTGAGCCTGAAGCATCTAACACCAATGCCACTTTTGCGGTTAATTGCTGTAATTGGCGTTTCTCAAGCGATATCGTGGCTTTTTTGGCAAGATTAACGAGCTTGGGTGCTTTATCTAACATGACCTTTTCTAACGACGGCTTTGTTTGAACTGGTGTTGCGGTTACCTCTGCTGCTGTCGAGCTACTCTCTTCTACATCACCACCGAAATGCTGCACGATGGCGGCAAGTCCACCATTAAAGCCTTGCGCGACGTTAGATACTCGCCAAACACCACTCTTACGATATAGCTGCATCAACATACTGGCTTGCTGCTGAGCAAAGTCTGCTGCATGATACTCTGCCTGTACCTTTTGCGACTGCTGCCAAATGCCAATCTCTAACGATTGAATTTGATTGAGCGGCGTGTCGGCTGATAATACAAAAAACAAGCTGTCTATATTCGCAGCCAGTTTGGATAAATTGACTTCAAACTCAGCTTGAATGCCTTTACTCGCCGTTGGCTGCGACTCGTAATGAGTGAGCTTGATTTGCCCGCAAGGTGAGGTTGGCTGATTATAAAACACCATGTAATCATCATTGATCAGTTTGCCCGCTGCGTCTAAGGCAAAGCAGCTAATGTCCATCTCTATTGGACTTTGGCGAGTAAACTTAAGCGTGATTGACGCGGTATCGTCAATAGCAAGATTGCTTACAGGCGCGCGTTGTCCGACAGTGAGATGGTTCATGGTGTTCCTTACGTTAGCATATTATTTCTTTAGAGATAATATAGCGTAATTATTGACAATAAAACATTGCTCACAGCTAGATGAAGCAACAGCTGTAGTCTTCAGTTAACTCTTGTTCTTCGATACGAGTTCATTATGATATATATTTCATCTACATAAAAATCAAAACCTTCTCTGCCCTAGTACAAGCTACATAAAAAAGCTTTCTAACATCGTCATACTGTAAATCCTTAAAATCTGGTGAATTTAAAATAACATTTTCAAACTCTAATCCTTTAGCAGAATGAATAGTCATTGCAATAAATTTATTTGAAGAAAGATTATAAAATCTTTTTGTTGAATCAAGTAACATCTGATTAATGATTACATTGTAATCTTCTGATTTAAATATATTCCAGTGAGTATTTAATGCTTCGAAGCTGACTACCGAAGGGTCGTCTTTAAAATTTCTAATTAATAATGAAGCATTTGCCATCCTCATATTTGGTAGGAATTTATCAATGAACGTTAGTTCGAGATAACTATCTCCGTAGTAAGTCTCGAATAAAGAATCTAAGATTGCTATTGAACTTTGTAATGACTGTCTCTGTATTATGGCAGGATACTGGATGACCGGAATATCATTAATCTCAAGCCATTCAGCATTTCTTCCGATACTTCGAAACAAGAAACATATTTTCTCTCCTTCGTACTCTTCTTTTTCGAAAGCCAGCTTAATATCTCTAATACTCATACTAGTTCTAAAAACTCCATAATTTTTATTATTTTCTTGAACATAATCATGGTTCATTGGAACCTGATAACTATCGGCACATTTATTTATCAATTCATGGCATCTGAAATTATTTGTTAAAATATATATACTATTTTTGAAGCTTTCATGGTTTTTTAATTCGTTAAATGTATCAGCATTAGCTCCTCTAAACTGATATATAGTTTGTTCAGGGTCACCAATCATGACAACTTGAATACCTACTGATAGTAATATGTCAACGATTTCATATTGGAGCATATTATTATCTTGGGCTTCATCTATGTATACAGCTACAAATTTCGTCTTTAGATATTTTAATATGTATGGTTTTATTTTTATCAGTAATATTGCACATTCGAATAAATAATCATTATAAGAATTAGATGCAACAGGTATTATATTTTCTTCTTTGACAACTTGAAGCCACTCTTGGAAACTGTTAACTTTCTTAGAAAAGTCAAAACTTACTTCTTTACCTTTAAATATTTTGGAGAATGCAAGTACATGCTGTAGCAAAAATGAATGGAAAGTCATAGTAATAATAGATTTAGCTCTTAATATTTTTATTTTATTACTAATATCCTTTGAGCTTTTATTAGTAAAGCTGATAATAGCTATACTTTCCCAACTTTCTAAGCTTTCCGTTTGCTTAATAGCTCTATGAATGATTGTAGTGGTTTTACCCGAACCTGCTTTTGCAATAACAAGAGAAGATTGCCACGCTTCAGGTTCTATAATTGCCTTTTGCTCATCTGTAGGGTGAAATTTATTACTCATGTGTTAATACCTTCAAACATTTGAAGTTATTATCTTCAAGTATTTTCTCAGGTATAGCATCTTTAATTGAACTTAAATAATCAGCTACATTATCTTCAAAAACTTCATCAAATACCCCACTTATAAAGCTCCACATATTATGGTACTTCTTGCCTTGTAAATCTGTTATGAATGATGACTTCATATCTCCTTCCAAACTCAGAGCTTCAGCTAAATCATGCTCTAAATCAATCATAGATAAAAATATATTTTTACTATGAAACTTGTTCATAGATACGGTATCTGCATTAATACTACATTTAATTTCTTCTTTACCTAAAGTAGATGAATCCATTTTAACCATTAAAGCCTCTGACTCATCTTTCTTTAAATTAAAAGCCTCTACACATCTATTAAAACCTATGGCACTGTGAGTTGTATTTCTATTCTTCTTGACATCATTATCAGTTTTCAGAATAACCTCGATGCCTAAATCTAACAACACTTTTAAGTACCTTTTAAAATCTACACCTACTACATTAAGCACATATATTTTACCTTTTAACGGTGTACTAATATTAATATTATCAATAATCCAGTTAA
Source organism: Psychrobacter sp. Sarcosine-3u-12 (assembly GCF_002836005.1). NCBI lineage: Bacteria > Pseudomonadati > Pseudomonadota > Gammaproteobacteria > Moraxellales > Moraxellaceae > Psychrobacter > Psychrobacter sp. Sarcosine-3u-12. The sequence goes on along the minus strand of NZ_PJBY01000109.1, from coordinate 76,821 downwards.
ACAAAACTGTTTCAGAAGGACCTTCCACCAACAGTACTCTTTCAACAAACAAACAATGTGCTAAGCTTTCAACCAAAATATTTTTAGTTGAATTATAGCTTTCATTCACTATAGCTGTCTGAGATTTGGCAATAATGTTTCCATTTTTTTTAAATAGACGAATTAAATTCGAGTCATTACTAATTTTGTAAAAAAGCTGAGGTGAGTGTGTAACTAAGAATAAGTATTTGTTGAAATCTTCACTAAAAACAGTCTGGGACAATTCAATTTGTGAAGATAAGAATAAGTGGTTCTCAGGTTCTTCGATTAGTAGTATAGGAATTTTTCTATCTATATCTTGTGAATGATTAAGCAAGTAATTTATCATCGCATACATTACTTTTCGCTTTCTACCATCCCCTGAATTTGGAAATAAGTTAGGCTCACCATCAGATACTTCACTGTCATATATGAAAAAATCTAGATGGGAGTGAAAATCACCGAATGACTGCTTTGAAGCTAACTTTACCTTGTAAGTCTCATCAAATGCTTCAAGGTGAGTGTTTATATTATTTTCCATACTTTTCACAGTAGAGAGATTGGAAATATTATTATTAATGTCTTTGAACAAATCATTTATATCATTTCGAATCTTTTCATCACTCGTCTCAATATCATGTTGAGATAATAACTCTTTCTGAAAACTCTTAAAATTATTATTAGTTTCATTTTGAGAGGGTATATATATGCAATGAAACAAATCATCAATTAAGCTTTTGTTGACCCCTATATTTCTTACTTCAATTAAATCATCTTCTGTCCCCCAAAACAGCTCAGATATGTACTCATTTCTTGTGTCATCTTTAGAAACTACTAATTTTATTTGGAAATAATTTTCAAGATTATTAATAGCTTCTCTAGTCTTTGCAATTATTTTTTTACTGTCGTTGTCATCATCTAAATCTTCAATCTCAAATGAACAGGAAATCTCTATGTTTCTTGTAGTATTCTTATTATGAAAATCAGTATCAAAAACTTCTTTATTTCTGACTCTATAATCGAACAACATTCTTAAAGCATAAATCATATTACTTTTACCAACGTCATTCATACCGAATATTAAATTCTTGTTAGTAAGCGCTACTTTACATTCATCAAAGTTACGAAAGTTTTTTATTATCAGTTTCTTGAATTTCATTCCTCTCTTTCCTTAAATTAATTCACTTTAATATTTAACGAACTCTATTTTTCGATATTATCACAGACATCTTTCACTAAATTTTGAGAAAACTCTTATTCTAGTCATCAAAATAAATAGATTAATATGATATCAATCTATAAAACTCGATAAATAATAGCACACAAATATTCAGTGATAATGCAGGATCAAGAGCTATTCAGAGAACTAAGCAGTAGCCAATAAAAAACGCCATCACAATTGTGACAGCGCTATTTGTTAGTACAGATATCTAGGTGTGAGTTACAACGCTTTTAACTGCTCCATCTGCGCCGTCATCGCTGTCAACTGCCCTTCTAGCTCAGCCAGTTTTGCCTTCTCAGCATCGACCACTTCTGCAGGTGCTTTACTGACAAAGCCTTCATTACCTAGCTTACGCGCGATGCCTTCTGCTTGACCTTTCAACTTATCATATGACTTACCCAAACGTGCCAGCTCAGCCGTTGGATCGATCAGACCTTTCATCGGTACGAGTACCCGTAGCTGACCGACCATACTTGATGACGATAGTGGAATCTTTTGATCAGAGTCGTCACCACTATTTATAATCTCTAAGCTCTCGACTTTGGCAAGCGCTTTGAACTGGTTTTTGATACGTGATAGACGCGCTTCTTCATCACTAGAGACGTTTTGTAGGAGTACTGGCAGACGTACCGCGTTACCCAGTTTCATCTCACCACGGATGTTACGGACGCTCGCGATGAGCTCTTGTAACCATGCCATATCCGCTTCGGTCTGCTCACTGATTTGGCTGGCATCAGTCTGTGGATAGTCAGCGATCACGATGCTGTCGGTGTTTTTACGACCCAGTAGCGGCGCGATGGTCTGCCAGATTTGCTCAGTCAGATACGGCATGATTGGATGGCTAAAGCGTAGTGCTGTCTCTAGCACATGCAGCAATACATAGCGGATTTGCGCTTTACGCTCATCAGACACCGAGTCATCATTTAGGCTGGCTTTGGCAAGCTCCACGTACCAGTCACAGTATTCATTCCAGATAAACTCATAGATGTCTTGGCTGACCATATCGAGACGATACTGAGCGAAATGCTGATGAATGTCTTTGATGCTAGAGTTCAGACGACTCATGATCCATTTTTCTGGTAATTCCCATACGTCGGGATTCGCCGCTTGATCGATAGGCTTGGCATTGCCTTCGCTATCGACACAGTTCATCAGTACAAAGCGGCTGGCGTTCCAGATTTTATTACAGAAGTTACGATAGCCCTCGACACGCTTTAGATCAAAGTTGATATCGCGACCGGTACTGGCTAAGGAGGTGAAGGTAAAGCGCAGTGCATCCGTACCAAAGGCTGGGATGCCTTCTGGGAACTCTTTACGCGTTTGCTTCTCAATCTTGGCCGCGTCTTTTGGATTCATCATATTGCTGGTGCGTTTTTCGACCAGCGCTTCCAAATCAATACCATCAATCAAATCAATCGGATCTAAGACGTTACCTTTTGATTTCGACATTTTTTGACCATTGCCATCACGTACCAGACCATGCACATAGACGGTCTTAAACGGTACTTGCGGCGTGCCGTCTTCGTTTTTCACGAAGTGCATGGTCATCATGATCATGCGGGCCACCCAAAAGAAGATAATATCAAAACCTGTCACGAGCACGCTGGTCGGGTGGAAAGTGTCCATCACGCGTGGATCGGCGTTGACGTCTGCCCAATCAAGCGTACTAAACGTCCATAGACCAGAGCTGAACCACGTATCGAGCACGTCATCGTCTTGGCGCAGTTTTACATCTTCGCTTAGGTTGTATTTACTACGCACTTCCGCTTCGTCACGGGCGACATAGATTTCACCTGTCGCATCGTCATACCATGCAGGGATACGATGTCCCCACCAGAGCTGACGGCTGATGCACCAGTCTTGCAGATTGTTCATCCACGCCATATACATGTTTTTATATTGCGCAGGCACGAACTCGATGCTACCGTCTTCTACCGCATCAATCGCAGGCTGTGACAGCTTATTCATGGCGACGTACCACTGATCGGTCAAAAATGGCTCGACGATCGTACCGCCACGCTCAGCGCGCGGTGCTTTGAGCGCGTAGTCTTCGATGTCTTCTAGCCAACCTTGCTCACCTGCTTGCTCAACGAGGAATTTACGCGCCGCAAAACGCTCAAGTCCCGCGTACTCAGCAGGCGTAGGCTCAAGTGCAGGCTCACGCACTTGCAAGTCAGCGTAGACCTCCATGTCAGCTAAGATATTGGCGCGCTCGTCGAGGATATTAATCAGTGGTAAGTTATGACGACGACCAAGTTCATAGTCATTAAAGTCATGGGCTGGGGTGATTTTTACGCAACCCGTACCAAAGTCTTTTTCGACATAATCATCAGCGACGATAGGCACTACGCGCCCAGTAATCGGCAAGGTAATGGTTTTGCCAACTAAGTGTGCATAACGTTCATCGCTAGGATTAACTGCAACGGCGGTATCACCAAGTAAAGTTTCAGGGCGTGTGGTGGCGACAACCAGATAGTTTTTGCCGTCTTGTGTAGTGATATCTTTATCGGTGAAATGATAGCGGAAATGCCACAAGCTACCTTTTTCGTCGTGGTTTTCGACTTCTAAATCTGATAACGCCGTTTGGAATTTAGGATCCCAATTGACCAGACGCTTACCGCGATAAATCAAACCATCATCAAATAAACGTACGAACACTTCTTTTACCGCATTGGACAAGCCATCATCCATCGTAAAGCGTTCCCGCGACCAATCCACCGAGCTACCAAGCCGACGAATTTGACGGGTGATATTGTCACCCGACTCTTCTTTCCATTCCCATACTTTATCCACGAAGTCTTCACGAGTCATGTCACGGCGCTTGATACCTTGCGCCTCCAAACGACGTTCAACGACCATCTGGGTAGCAATACCCGCATGATCGGTACCCGGTTGCCACAAGGTATTGTCACCATCCATACGGTGATAACGCGTCAATGCGTCCATAATGGCGTTATTGAAACCGTGTCCCATATGTAGCGAGCCGGTGACGTTTGGCGGTGGCAAAGCAATAGAAAACGATTCGTCTTTATCAAAGCTTGGCTTAAAATAACCGCTTTCTTCCCAGCCTTGATACATGCCTGCTTCGACATCGCTTGGATTGTAGGCGTTTTCTAATTGGCTTAAGGCGGCTTGAATCGATTGGGTTAAATTATTTTTGCTATCAGGGTTACTCATAAGGCTCTCAGACTAAAATGTAAATGGATTAAATAATAAGCAAAGGTATGGTTATCGTCGAATTCATACAATTAACCAACGCAAGCTAGGTTCAGACCTAGCGCTAACGTTGGATAATAATAAGTCATCCGAGCAAACAAAAAAGTTAGTAGGATGATTTTATCTTATATGGGCAAATTTTGTTAGCATCGAATGCTTTTTCGCTGCTTGCAGTCGTTATTGGCTTACTGTAACTTATTAAAATAAGCTGTCTTTAGTAATACAGCAGCACGGCATAGCGCCATTACAGCATGGCAATGGCTATAAGTCGATGTCGGTTTGACTCGCACTTTTATATCTTTTACTCACCGCTTCTCTTATATAAGTTTACTAGCATGCCTAATAACAAAGATCATTCTCATGAAAATAATGAATCCAGCGTCACCACTCACCGTCACGCAGCAAAGAGCAGTGACGATAATAATGCCAATACCGATGACAAGAACAATGCAGTAGCAGTGAGCAATGAAACCCATCAGTACGTCGCTCAGGATGAAGACCAAAATGATTCCAAAAATGAAAGCCAAGATGACTCTGAAGATGAAAACCAAGATGAAAGTGCGTCAGAGGGCAAAACCCTAAAAGACGAAGACTTTTCAGAAGGCATGAGCGATGAAGACAAACAATCTATCAAAGAAGTGGCCAGCGATGACAACTTAAGCGAACCTAAAAGCTATGCCAGCATCTTGGTCGAGCAAGTAATGGATGCCAAAGAAACCTTTGAACGCTCGCTTGGCTCGTTATTTACCAGTGCCTTTACCGCTGGGCTGGAGATTGGCATTAGCTTTTTTATGATTTTATCGGCTTTTGCGCTGTTGAGTGGCGTGCTACCCAGTCATTATGCCATTGTCCTCGCTTCCCTACTTTACCCGATTGGCTTTATCATTGTCGTCATTGGGCAATCGCTATTGTTTACCGAGCAAACGTCTCTGTTGAGTCTTCCTGTACTAAATGGCATCGAACCTTTAAATAAATTGCTGCGTTTATGGGGCATTGTCATCGCTGGCAACGTCGTGGGTGGTTGTTTATTTGCAGCGTTAATGATCGGGTTGGGTTTACATATGCAGCTGTTTAGCGTGGGCGACATTGACGCTTATTCCGAGCATGTTTTAGAGTTTGAATGGTGGGTCATATTTGGTAGTGCCGTACTAGCAGGTTGGATGATGGGGGTTGCGGCTTGGCTAGTGACGTCGGCACGCGATACCATTAGCCGTATCGTGCTGGTCTCGTTAATCACGGGTAGTATTGGTTTTTTAGGTTTACATCATAGTATCGTGGGTAATATTGAGGTGTTTTCTGCCCTACTGTATGGCAATACGGTCAGCTTTTGGCGTTACTTAATATTTTTAGTGATAGTGACATTGGGAAATACGGTCGGCGGTGTGGTGTTTGTCGCGGTACTCAAAAACCGTACCTTCTTATTTGAAATCGAAAGAGTTAAGCAACAAAATGCAGACCATCAAATAGCGAGAACGAATAGACGACGGCGCTAGGGTAATCAAATGCCTATCGACTCGTAAAGCCTCTGACTCATACAAGCAAATGCCAACGCAAACTCATTATTTAAGAGTGTGCGCTGGCAATATTTTATCAGTAATTATATTTTATAAGCAATAAGTGCTCAACACTGATGATACCTTTAGAGCATACGGGCGGCCAAAACCCCTTGTTCTACTTCTTTTTTCTTCAACTTATTGAACTTCGAGCTAAATACTCTCACCAATATGCCAGCGGTCAAGAACATAACTAAGGTATAAATAGCTGGGGTCATCGACATATCGTAGTTAGACAAGAGCGTGAGCGCCATAAATATAGATAAGGTACTATTTTGCAAGCCGACTTCCATAGTGATAGACGTTCGTTGTGCTAGGTTCAAGCCCAACCATTTACTACTGTAGTAACCAAGCGCCATGGTTGATAGGTTTAGTAGCAACGATACGGGGCCAGTAGCGATAAGCGCCTCAACGATGATATCTCTTTGTACATAACTCAAAAACACCACTAAAAATGTCAAAAACGTCACGCCAAAACGAGAGACCAATACTTGTGAGCTATCGGCAACCCTTGGCGCAAAGCGTTTGATCAGCATACCAATACTAATAGGCAAAATGGTGATGACGAATAAAGAAATCATTGTCTTTATAATTGGCAGTTGAAACTCGCTTCCAGCACCCATAAAGTGAATCAATGAAAAGCTTAGAACAATAGGAATACTAAATACCGTGATGATACTAGCAATCGCAGTCATAGTGACGGATAACGCTACATCGCCTTTGCCGAGGAAGGTAAATAAGTTGGAAGTGGTGCCACCCGGACAGAGCACGAGTAACATGACCCCTACCGCATATTCAGGTCGCAGCGGCATGATATTTGCCAGTGCAAAACCTATAATAGGCAACAAAATAAGCTGATTGAGCAAGCCAATACTGACCGCTTTTGGGTATTTTAAAACACGTTTAAAATCGTTAGTAATGAGGGTCATACCCATACCCATCATGATCAAAAATAGGCAAAGGGGAATCACGACTGAGTTTACTAAAGTGACTATTTCAAGATTTTCCATAACTACATCCATGTAGAAGACCTAATACTAGGTCAGTTTATAATGATTAAATGATGCCAGATTAGCGCTCCTTGCTAATACGGGTTCATCGTTACCGACCCTTATGAATAACGGACATCACCCATTTTTTTATACCATTTCTGATATAGATTTTTATAAAATACTTTATAGATACTGTGATTAATCATTGATAATTATTAAGAATCAATAAAGGGAGTATATAGGGCGAAAGTTAGGTTTATCTGCTTTATTCAACGACTCATCAGTCAAATGCAGAATAGGGTCTATTGAACAACAATAAAAGCGGGTTTAATAAGATTAAATGAGAGTGTGTACCGTCAGCTTCTAAAGGATTTGGCTTTTAAATGAATTGGCGGTCGATAATTTGGCGTGAAGTAGTTATAGCTAAATAATGATGGCTAAATATTGATAGTGCTATGAGCGCTTATTTTGGGGACGTTTTGGTAGCAATCTCAGTGCTAAGAACTGCCGTACCATAGGCAATGGCTTCAACCATGCTGCCCAATTGATTGATATTAGTGACTTCCAGACGCAAACCATAGATATGATTGTAGCCTTTGGCTTGTGCCTGCGAGCGCATACGGACGATAGCCTCACGTCGTGCACGGTCTAACAGCGTCTCATAAGTGGTTAGATTTTTGCCAAACAAACTCAGCACCCGAGCGATAATCATCTTAAAGTAATCTTGCGCAATCACCACGCTGCCAAGCACCAGCTCACTGTCACTATTGGCTACCAGCTTGGGGCGATAAAAGCGCTCGCTTGAGACCACAATATGACCCACGGCTTGCTCTGAAACCATCAGCTGCGCCAAATGCTGACGCTCATGACGCGAGCCAAAGAACCACCCTACCACGAATAATATGATAAGCGGCGCGTAGTTAATGAGGAACTGAGTCATAGAGTTATTCATGGCACGTCTCTTATCATAAAAAAGCTTTAGTGTTTTAAAACTTAATTAACTAACCAAAAGGATTGAAACGTGGCAAATCATCCGCTGGGGCTGGCGGTTGTGAATTCTGAATAGATGGGTCGTGACTAGAGGGAGAATGTGGTGGTTGCGCTGAGGCAGGCTGCTGTTGTACCGGCACTGCTTTGACCGCAGTACCATAGACAAATAGCTCAGAAGCGCCTTGGGCAATGCTAGAGGTCGAAAATCGCAGACCAACGACGGCATCAGCACCGAGTGCTTCGGCTTTTACAATCATGCGATCTATCGCCTCTTGGCGCGACTCTTCTAGTAGCTCAGTATAGGCAGTCAGCTCGCCACCAACGATGTTTTTTAGACTGGCGAACAAGTCCTTACCGACATGCTTTGAGCGCACGGTACTGCCGTAAACCACGTCCAAGCGCTCAGTGATCTGATAGTTGGGCAAGTGCTCAAGATTGGAGAGTTGCACAGTCATAGTACGACCTTATCGGTGACTTATAAAAATAATTTAGCGAGTAACATTCAGCGTTCATCGACGTTGATTAAGGGTAATGTTAGCGCGCATGGCTGCGAACAAAACCCAATATTAATAGAAATAAACAGTGTTAATAATAAATGCTGTCTCCAACAAACTAATCATTGGTATGGAACAATAAAAATAGCTCAGTCAGATTGCCTTCGATACTGTTGGCCATCTGTGCCATTTTATCTTGATCCACACGCATTTCGGCCAGCTCTGGATCTTCATCATCGATACCGCTGAGCACAATCATTGGCAAGGTTAATACAGCCACGTCTTCTGCCGTTTCTTCGTTTTCAAACCAGTCGCTGGCTTCATCACCATACATGGCATCGACAAAACCAATTGACCAAGCAACGATATCGGACTCTTCAGAAAAATCAACAGCCACTTCTTCGTTGCCCGCATCTTCACCAAAAGGCAATTCAATAGGCGTCTCGTTCTTTAGCTCAGCCATGATAGAGTCGCGCCAGCGCTGGATACCATCAATAACGTTTTCTGGAATTTCGCTCACATGACCTTCAAAAAGCGCCTCAAGCCAGTTAGGCAACGGACGCCCAATGACAGTCGCCGTCAAAAAACCATGGGTTGCGACACTATCAAGCACAAATTGGCTCTCTTGATTGTCCAAATAGTCTAATAATTCATCGAAACTTAGTTGGTTATTCATGGTGTGATGGTCCTTGAAAGATAGATTGCGTCAGTCGCCACAAACGATCGATTAAATGTAAGGTAGTAAATAAAAGATGGTAAATAAAAAGAGGATAGCAGTTGCTTGGCGAGCATACTTAAAACCAAACAACCTTTATAAAGCATAGTCAGTCCTCTATAAATCAGATACGGTATCAAGCTCGCTTAGTCTACTATTTGTAGTACTTCACTCGCTCTCCTGGTATCCAGATTATATCGAACAGACTATAAGTCTATTAGATAAAGTAGATAATGTCGCAGTCGGTAAAAACGAAAATCAAGCGTTAACCACTAATATGTAGACAGTCAGCTTAGCACAATTAAGTCGCGATAATCTGCTAAGGCGTTGGCTTAGTTTATTGAGCTTCTTTTGCGCGACCTAATTTACATAACCTAGTTTGCGTGACCCAATTTGTATGATCTACTTCGTATAACCAAGGTTATAACGGCTGTTTGGCTGACGCCTCTAGCGCTTAACTTAAGTCTAAAGCTAGAGGTCGTCATCATCCCAATCATCGCCATCTTCATCGAAGTTATCTAGATCATCAAGGTCGTCTTTTAACTCTTTTGCCAAACGCTTTTCTTCTAGCAAATTATCGATTAGTCGACGCTTCTCGAGACTGCTTAGGCGCGTACGCACACTGGTCTCAGCCTCTTCTACCATCTTTGCGTCGTCATCGTCGACAAAATCATCATCAAAATCGTCGTCAATATCAGCGTCACTCATGACAAACTCCTATCATTTTTCGGCAAGTGTATTAAAAATACATGAATATATATATGCCTTATAAAGTCTCTACTGAGCGTTGTCAATCCTTTTTATCACTATGCGCTATTTAGTCGCAAATACAAAGTGAATCTGACCAGCTATCGCGTAGGCAATTGTAGAGAAAGTAGCTGCGTTAAAGGCAACGAAATACCATACTTGTCATCATCACTCGTCGTCTTCAATCATCAATACGGCATTACGGACATCGGCTAAGCGCTGAATCATGGCGTCATTGCCACCATCAAATATCGCGCACTCACGCTCATAGACAGTCGTTGGGCGCATGATGCTGTGTACTTGGACATGGTTGCTGATTTGCTTAAGGCCAGCATTGGGGAGCAATATCAGCATCTGTTCTTTTTTGCCCACGCTTTGTAGCAGTTGGCTCATGGCATCGGCTTGGGCATCATCGCTCACCCCAGCTTTGGCTGGCAAAGCAAAGCGTGATAGCTCAATATGCTTGTCGTGGATGATTTTATTAAGCATTAAATAGAGCTTACCCAACATTACACCTGCTAGCGCAACTTTGGCGTGGCTATTATCTGCTTTGAGCAGCGCACAAGCACCGCTTTCATCAAAGCGCGGTTCATTCATCGCACTCACACCCATCAGCAGTGGCTGTTTGAGTAGCTCGGTCATTGCTTGATTCAGAAGCTGCGTACATAGCGCCAGATAAGGCAAGCGCTGAGAAGGCGCTAGGCGCTCAAGCATATTAAATTCGTCATGAAAGACGATTTGGACGCTGACCGTGTCAAATGCGCGGGTGGCAGATAGCTTGGCGTTAGATAGCTTATTAGTAGATAGCTGGGAGGCACTACGAGTAGTTTTGTGAGCGCCGTTATCAGTATCAAGCTCCTCATGGTGCGTCGCGTTGGTTACCTGATAATCTGTGTGATTTTCAGATATACGATCAGAGTTAACAGCAGTCGCCTCTTGATTCTGCTGCGCTCTTAAGTAGGCATTGACTTCATTGTGAACATCAATTTTGCGAGTACGCGTGGTTGTATCGTTTGTCTCACCACTGGCATTCGCTTGGCTATCAGTAAGGTTAATATCTTTATCCGCTGTCTCAAAATCGTCTGAGCGCTTGCCTTTTCCATCATCCGCATAGCCACGAGCATTCTCGCGGTAATGACCACGCTGATCAATCTGCCGATATTGCTCACGGTGCAAATCTTCGATATCACGGCTCAGGGCATTAATCTGCTCTTTGGTCGGACGGGCAATATAGCCATAGATGAGCCACAATAATAAATGCAGCAGCATAGTACCGATTACAAACGGCCACTGCATGGTGATGATCTCGCCTTTGCTAATATCCTTCAACGTCAATGACACACTGCCAATCACCGCATCGCCTTTAGTCGCGATTTGACTGATCGTATTGCCTTGTTGCATCGGCGCATTGCCGACCGGCACCAATATATCGTCGTTATTGTCTTTGATCAGTATGCGAGTCACGTCTTGCTCGCTGGTATAGCGATTGGCAATGACGCTCAAGCTGACACGGTCTTTGTTTTCCAAAGACAAGCGCGCCTCATCAATCAGTTGAGCGACCATCTGTTCGCCCTTTTGCGCCCGACTCTCGCTCAGCTGTTGATCGGTACTGATGACCAATAATAGAGTTTGCAAACAAAAACTAACCAGAAGAATAATGGCAAACAACCCTTGCCGCGGCGCTAAATACGTCATGATATAGTAAACTTTTTTGGATAAAAGAAATTAAAAAACAAGGCGATGGCTCATTTTTTGGCTAATTTTAAAAAATTCTGCGATGTTTATATTTATAAAGATGATGACATTAAGCACTACATTATAAGACGTAATATGTTCTAAAAAGCTCCACAATCTAAAAAGCCTTACCATCTAAAAGGTACCACAGCCTTAAACTTAACGAGGTCTAAAAAATAGCACAGCTTAAGATAAAATTGCTCAGCATCGCCTTTTAAATATAAAGTCATCATCTTAAATATAAAGTCATTATCAAGGCAATAACGCTACTATATCACCATAGTAAGCCTGATGGCGTTAGCCGTTTTATAAATTTGTCATAATCGTTTGAATTTATTCTAACGGCTTTTTTACCCCTCAGAGTCGTTTTGATACAACGCTGAGACTTTGCGCCTCATCTATAGGCGCTGCCGAGTAAAGCTGTTATTATTCCCAATCTTATATGAGCATACAAGGGACAATTGAGCCATGCCAAAAAATACCTCTTATTCGTTACCAAAAGACAGCAAAGCATGGCAACAAGCCGTCGACTCTATCGCTTCACTACTACCCGACGGTACTAACTTGCAAGATTTCGACGCGCTGCAATCACTACCGGTTTTTGCCCTCATTGTAGTGTTGCCGATGCAAGTCACAACGCTTGATATCCATCAGTATATACAGTCATGGGTCGATGAGCAGCCAAGCTGGCATTTGGTGACCGTCGCTGAAGATACCGATGCCAGTTTCGTCGACATCATGGTTTCTGATACAGAACCGACAGCAGCAGACGTCCAACGCCTGCCTTTTACACAATCACAAGTCTTCCGCTATTTGCTAGTACCAGTGACTGACACGCTCATGCACCCTGCTAAAAAAACGGCAGCGGCTCACATCATCGACGATCAGCTAACCACGCGTCTGCGTCATGACTTGACCGAAGCCTATAACAATACGCGTAGCGCTGGCAGTGTAGATGACTTAAACGTCGTCGATTGTCATATTTTATCAGTCGGTCATATGCTACGTACTCACAAACTTGCCTGCTTTGATATGGATTCAACCTTAATTGAGCAAGAAGTCATCGTCGAGCTGGCCAAAACAGCGGGCATCGGTGAGGAAGTCGAAGCTATCACGGAAGCGGCAATGCGCGGCGAGATGGATTTTGATGAGTCTTTTGCCCAGCGAGTGGCGTTATTAAAAGGTATCTCAACCGATGTACTGGATGATATCTGCAGCCGCTTGACGCTATCAATGGGTGCTCGCACAACGATCAAGGCGCTCAAAGCATTGGGCTATCATACGGTATTGGTCTCCGGCGGCTTTACCTACTTTGCGCGCTATATCGCTGAGCAATTAGGCATTGATGAGGTTCACGCCAATGCCTTAGACATCGACGAAGATGAAGTCACCGGTCATATCCAGCTGCCTATCGTCAATGGTGCCAAAAAGGCGGCCATCGTTGAGCATACTGCCGAGCGCTTGGGTATCGAGATGTCGCAGGTGGTCTGTATCGGCGATGGTGCTAATGATTTGCCAATGATGGCGATTGCGGACTTGGGTATTGCGTATCATGCCAAGCCTATTGTACAGGCACGCGCCGATGCCGCAATCAATGTCACTGGGCTAGAAGGCACGCTCTATGCGCTTGGTTATCCAGCGCTTGCTTCTACTGTATAGAGGCTAAATGCTTAGATCTGTTCATACAAATTAGGTTAATGCTTTATCATTACTCTGGTTTGTATGGTCAGTTCAATATAAAAAAGAGCCAGCGTGACTGAGATAAATTTTTTGTCGCCTCTGTCTGCGTAGGCACAGCCAGCAAGAAAAATTTGTACCAGTCATGCATTTTATACTGCCGTATCTCTATTTTATTTAGTATCGACTATATGTTTCGCTGATTTTTAGATTTATTATTTTTTTAATCATAAAGGATTGTCCATGACGGCATCACAATCACCACGGCCAAATGCGCCGTCAGCGCCACAACCCTTACCACAATCTTTGGATAACAGCACTAGCCCTGCCACCGACAATCCAAAACAGCTACTGGGCGTATACTTCAAAGGCATGGCGATGGGCTCGGCTGATATCGTGCCTGGCGTTTCTGGTGGTACCATCGCGCTGATTGCCGGTATTTATGAGCGTTTGATCAATGCGCTCGGCAGCATCGGCCTCAGTCTCTGGCGAGTATTTCGGCAAGATGGTGGTATCAAAGGCTTGCTTGCCGTTTGGCGACAAGTCGATGCCACCTTCTTATTGTGTCTGCTACTCGGCATTGCGACCAGCTTTGTGACCTTGGCTGGCATTATTAAGCATCTACTAGACAATGAGCCGCTACTGATTTGGTCGTTCTTTTTTGGACTGGTCGTCGCCACTGTCTTTATTTTATTGAGTGAGATTAAGCGCTGGAACATGGGACGGGCGGTGCTGTTTGTCATCGGGATTGCGGCAGCGGTCATTATCAGTAGTTTGCCTTTATTGACCACCACGCCAAGCTTACCCTATCTGTTTTTTGCCGGAGCCATTGCCATCTGTGCGATGATCTTACCGGGCATCTCAGGGTCGTTTATCTTACTGCTAATGGGCGCTTATGATACGGTATTAGAAGCGGTGCATACCCATAACTTTACTATCATCCTTACTGTTATGGCGGGTATGGTCACAGGGTTGTTATTATTTACACGCGCACTCAAATGGCTACTGTCACATTATTATCAAGCCACCTTGGCCTTGCTTACCGGTTTTATCGCTGGCTCCTTGGTTAAAGTCTGGCCGTGGAAAACAGACGCTTTGGGTACTTTGGATAGCGAGGCAGTCACCAATGTCATGCCGTGGCAATACCCTACTGGCCCGCAGTGGCTCACCACTATAGGACTGATGCTATTAGGCGCAGTTTTAGTCTCACTATTGGCTTGGTGGGGCAACCGCAGCAATCGTCTTTAACCGTTAAACTGTCAAAATTCGATTTAGCAATAGTTTTGTTAATATCTTATTCTTAAACCATCGCCAGTCTCAAAAATAAGCGCCCATCCTTGCGGCGCTTTGCCTGCCAATTACACATGCTCAACGGTCAAAATTAGTCAAAAAACCAAACGTCATCTGTTGTCGCAAAGTCGCCTCTGCCCTCTTTAGCTTTACTCAGCAAACTTTCATAATGGTCACATTGGAATTCACCTTATGACTAGCGAGATGAATGATGTTATTGACGATATTTTCTATGATCAGTATAGACACGTGGAGCAGCGCGACGTGGCTCGGCTATGGCTTGTTGGCAAGCTTGGTAGTGGCGCTTGCCTTGTCATCACAGCGCTGGCTGCTGCTATATCTGTTTGGTGGTATGGCCTATTGGCTGGCTGTTGAAGTCATCCAAGGTTTGTTGGCGACTTGGCCGATGCTCGCCACGCTCTCAGAATGGCACAGCTATGTCATCGCCATGGGTATCAGCTGGCTACCTTTAGGTGCTTGGGTACTGTATCGGGCGCTACGTTACGACGACGTCAGTCAAACGGTACAACAACAGCGAGAATTGGAAGCGGCACGCTATATCGAACACACTCCTGTCTACGACGACGATTATCAGCCGCGCTTTCATTGAGACGTTAAATAAAAAGCAGACAATCAAAAAGTAATTTATAAAAAAGTAGATAACTGCAAACAGTTCAGCAGAAGTAAGAAAGCCAATGCGAAGAAACTGATAATCAGTAAACCTTGAGCGATTAATGTTACAAGATACTTAACGCTCTCTACTTAACTACTAAAGAGTTGTGACCTTGCAATGGTTTATAATCTACTTATATATTTGTCGCAAAAATTGGTATAAAGTACGCTTTATTTTTATGTCCATTCTTTAGGAGTTGCACTATGTTTACTGTTCCTGTGTTAGATATCAAATCTGATCCGTTAGACGTGTTATTGGCTGTGGTTGGCTATCGCTTATCGATGTTGGCTGATAGCGATAACGAAGACGTTAAAGCGCTGTTTGCTGATCGCAAAGTCACTATCGAGCTTGCCAGCACTGAGGCGGATATCGCACGTTATTTTAGCTTTGATAATGGACAGTTTAGCCAACATAGCGGTCATGCAAAAGAAGCAGATTTAACGATTAACTTTAAAGATTCTATGACTGGTGTTAAGCTTTTGACTCAAGGCAGTCTTCCTGCTTTTATGACTGCCGTACAAGAAGGCAATCTGAGCATTGAGGGTGATTATAGCCTGATGATGTGGTTTAACAAGCTTGCTAAGCACATCGTGCCAGCCATTCCAGAAGAGTGTAAGCCGTATATTGATAAAGCCAAACCTTATGCCTATAAAGCGCAGAAATTTGCGGAGCATTGGATTGGTTTTGCTAAGCACAAATTGGGCAAATAATCAGACATAAGTCGCTAAATCATTGAGTAGCTATTGGTTGCGCCTGAGGTGCAGCTAAAATGATTCTAATGTGCTTAATTGTAGTCATTATAAATACTAGCTAGTCGCGTTCTGACTTTCTAAAAAGGTTGCGGTATACTATATCGCAGCCTTTTTTATTATTTCAAAACCCTTAAAGGCACCAATATTCAAATTTTAATACCGTTATAAAAGGATTTATATTATGGCAGGATTGCTTAGTATCTCAGAACCTAACGCCAACAGCCAAACGCCAACTAACACGCTTAATCATTCAGCCAATGCAACCCATGACTTGCTAGCGGCACTAGCTACAGATGCCACTACAGTGAACTCAAATATGGGCGTGAAACACAGTCGTGAACAAATTGCTCAATTGTTTGATTTGCCGTTGATGGATTTATTGTTGCAAGCACAGACCGTTCATCGCCAGCATTTTACTGCCAATGAAGTGCAGATCAGCACATTGCTATCCATCAAAACCGGTAACTGTCCTGAAGATTGCGGCTACTGCTCACAATCGGGTCATCATCGCGACACAACCAACCTGCAAGCAGAGAAGCGTATCGAAGTCGATAAAGTCATTGCCGCAGCCAAGCGTGCCAAAGCCAGTGGCTCATCACGTTTTTGTATGGGTGCGGCATGGAAGCACCCTAGCGCCAAAGACATGCCCTATGTGGTTGAGCTGGTCAAAGAAGTAAAAGCCCTCGGTCTTGAGACTTGTATGACCCTTGGTATGCTCGACACTGAGCAAGCAGCGCAATTGGCGGATGCCGGATTGGATTATTACAATCACAATTTGGACACCTCGCGCCGTTATTATGAGCAGGTTGTCAGTACGCGCAGCTATGATGAGCGTTTAGATACGATTACCAATGTGCGCAATTCTGGTATTAGCGTGTGTAGCGGTAACATCGTTGGCATGGGTGAAAGCCGTGATGATCGCATCGATTGGGTGCATGAGCTGCTAAAAATGCCCAAAGCGCCAGAGTCGATTCCGGTCAATCTATTAGTGCCTATCAAAGGCACACCGATTGGCGATAAGGTATTGGCAGAAGGTGAGCTGTCCGTTCTTGAGTGGATTCGTACCATTGCGGTGACGCGTATTTGCTGCCCAACCAGCTATGTACGTCTGTCCGCTGGCCGCGAAAGCCTGTCTGATGCTGAGCAAGCATTGGCCTTTATGGGTGGTGCCAATTCGTTCTTTTATGGTGACAAGCTGCTAACCACGGGTAATGCCAGTCAATCAAGCGACAATCGACTGATGCGTGAGCTTGGTTTGACCGCGCAATTTGCCGCACCGAGAGCACCCAAACAAGTGCCAGTTATGGATGCGATGAACGGTCATCAGTCGCAAGTTGTATTGGCGGAATAGTTTGCGGTATAACGCTACCATTATTGGATAATCTGCGCTAAGCTTGCCAACATTATTGAACGCCCTAATAAACGAGGGCGTGTCCTAAAATAAGTAAGAGAGAGGATAATGCCAGATTATTTTAACTGGATTAAAGCAGCACATATTATTTCTATGGTGTGCTGGTTTGCCGCGATATTTTATTTACCGCGACTGTTTGTTTATCATGCGATGAGCGATGATAGCATTAGCCAAGAGCGCTTTGTCATTATGGAGCGCAAGTTATATCGCGGTATTATGACGCCATCGATGATAGCGACATGGGTATTCGGTTTATGGATGTTGGGACTTGGCTGGGATGTTTATAAAACCCAAGGCTGGTTGCACGTCAAGCTGTTATTAGTGGTACTACTATCTGGCTATCACGGTGCGTGTAGTTTTTATCGCAAAAAGCTGATGGATAATCCTCACTATAAATCACACAAGTTTTGGCGCTGGTTTAATGAAGTACCAGTTTTTGCCTTAGTAATTATCGTCATTTTAGTGGTGGTCAAACCCTTCTAACATTCAGACAAATGACTGATGACCGGCTTTAGAACTAACGATCTAAAAATAAAAACGTCCGCTACTTTAATAAGTAACGGACGTTTTTTATTAGAACCTTTTGAACCTTAGTGCTTACACACTAGGGCGCATGATTTGATAGACATTGCTTAAATCATACACACGGTAGCGCGCAGGCTCACGGCGGTTTTCGCCTGCATAGCTCAGTATCAAGGCTTGCTTTGCACGTTCATCGACCCAACCGACGAACAAACCGCTATGCTCGACGCCATTGTAGCCATGATTGATATAATAGAGCCAATCACCGACCTCAATCTCACTACTGTTGGCATAAGGTCCTTGCCCATAAGTGCCTTTATGCACAGTATCACGAGTCACCCCTGCGCGCTTAAATACCGCATCCAAATAATCCCAACAGCCGCCTTGAACAATCGCGCGCTCGTTCAGTGCCATTTTGCGCGCGGTACTTACCACCTCACGCGCCGCCGTATTGCTCTGCATCTCAGCACTGCTAAGTAACGGTAAATACTCACTATCAACATTGTCATAATTACCGGACAAAAACGCGGGTAATGCCCTAGGTGCTTGACTTTGTACGTCAGGATAACGATAAGAAGTAGTCAGCGCTGGCGGATTTGCGTAAGGGTTATTGTTAGAATAAGTCGTGGTTGAATAAGTGGTACTGGTCGTTGGGCGAACATTAACAGGGCTAGAGCGATATCTGCCAACACGTTGAATCGTGGAGCGTGTGCTCACTTTGGCAGAGGGCACGGAAGAGTATGAAGGTGAAGCATAATCAGACTGGACGGACTTTTGGGCAATGAGTGCGCTCATACTATCTGCCTGAGCTTGGCTGACAACGCCAAAAGTTAATAAAAATAAGCTACACGACGCTGAAACCAACGATATGGGCAAACACGACATGGGCTAACTCCTTGCCAATAATATATAAGTCATCGCATAAATGACAATCGAACATTGCAGGCTTACTTATAAACTATTTCGCTATGCGTCTGCAAGCTTTGTGAATACATTCTCAAACCCAAATGCATTATAAGAAAACCTTAAGACCACCTTACCATTTAAATTTAGTTGAGTTATTATTCATCCAAACGATAAAAAACTTAGGAAATAGCGTGTTATCGATTAAAAAACTGATTATTGTTTGTATTTTTATACCCATTTCTATGGTTCATGCCAATGAAGAGTGCGTCAAACCGTCAGTGAATGGTGCTACCTACGTAGGCTGTTTACGCGAAGATAAATTAACGGTGGCAACGCTTGATAACACCTTATGGGCTTTAGTCAATGAAAAAGGGGCGCTGTTAACAGATTATACGTTCGACAACTTTATTGATATTAATGACACGCTATTAGGGGTGGCTAGTGGCAGTAAAAAAGGTATCATCAACAAACAAGGAAAACAGATTTTACCGACCGTTTATGATGGCATTACGCTCTATGACAATCACTACTTTCGTCTAAATCAAGACGGAAAGTATGGAGTGGCTGATCCTCTTGGAAACATCGTATTGCCCTTGGAGTATGATTGGGTTGACAGTCTAGATAATGATCACAATCACAATCGAGCCTTGATTTCAAAACAGGAGAAAAAAGGGTTAATTGACGAAAAAGGTCATATTGTCTTACCTGCAAAATACGACCGCTTATTTTGTTGTAGAGAGCCTTATTACGGCAAAGTTGCTATAGGTAACCGATATGGTCTAACCAACGAACTAGGAAATCTACTGAGCCCAATTGAGTATCAAGAGATTAAAACGTTTTCGCATCGTCCTATGATGCTAAAAGCAAAGAAGGAGGACAAATGGGGGCTCCTAGATTTAAAAGGCAATATTCTACATCCCTTTGAGTTTGACCAACTGCCTAGCTTCTATCCCGATGAGGTTGGAATAGAAACATTCAAAAAGGATGGCAAGGTTGGCTTTATTAATAACGAAGGTAAGATTGTATCGTCAGCCAACTACGATAACATCTCCGTTTTTGACGATAAAAAATACGAATTAAAAAACGACAATCTTTACGGCCTTGCCAACTCCGCGGGTCAACTTATCGCTCCAGTTGAATACGCTGATATTAGTACCGCCGATGAACAAGATTTGAGAGTGGTTGAAAAAAACAAAAAATACGGTCTCATTAATGGTGCTGGCGAAATCATTTTAGCAGTAGAATACGATAAATTGGGATATCCAGATGATGAATCAGGTGTTCGAACGATCAGGAAAGAGGACAAGTACGGGCTTATCGATCGTCACGGCAGCATCCTGATACCCCCTGAATATGATATGCTAATTTGCTGTTATGCAAATGGCTATGGCTCTATCGCAAAAGGCCATAATCAAGGAGTCATTGATTCGTCTGGGAAGATATATTTGTCCGATGACTATGATTATGAAGGCGTCTCACTCAATGGGCTATTTTTAGTGGCACGTGATGATCTACAAGGTTTGGCTAATAAAGAAGAACAGCTCATGACTCCTATCGTATATGAAGATATATCTCCATTTAGTGATGGCCTATCAGCAGTTCAAAAAGACGGCAAATTGGGATATATAAATACTGCTGGAACGCTGGTCATTAAAAACATTTATAAGCGTGCACAAGCATTTCATGACGGTATTGCGGTTGTCAAAATAGACAATAAAAACTGGTTTATTGATAAACAAGGTCGTAAGGTTTTACTGCTACCCTTTGACAGGATTACTTATAATAATCCTAACCGCTATAGGGTCAGTAAAAACGGTAAGACTGGCATGATAGATGTGAAAGGCAACGTGCTTATACCGCCCATGTACAATAGACTGATGCAAATTGGGACGCAGACCTACTTTGCGGCAAAACCAAACGCATGGGGTATGATAAGTTCCACCAATAAGACCATAGTGCCTATCAAATACCATGATATAAAAGAGTTTAGTATATTTGATAGTGCAACGACAGATAGTATGACGACCACAATGGTAGGGTTTTCTGACCCAGGAGACTGGCGCCTATATGATGCTCAAGGCAAGCGCCTTCATCCTGATAAGCGGTTCTCTAAAATCACAGCATTAAATAATGACAGCATTGTCGTTCAGTCAGAAGAAAAATGGGGATTAATTGACGCTAAAGGAGAAATCATCATTCCTATAGACTTTGAAGACGAGCCGCTCGATTACGGCTATAAGGATGAATTACACTTTGTAGGCGATAAGCAAACATTCATTTTCAATAAAAAAACGAAAGAATCTATTCTTATAGAGAAGCTACCTTAATAAATTAAAGCCAAAAAATAAAGTAACTCGCTGAGTATTTCAGATATTCGGTGAGGTTTAAGTGATTGCGTTACGTCATTACATATTATGATGTCTAAATACCATGCTAGATTTTTAATGCTAGGGCGTATCATCATCCATCTTGATATTCACATGGCGCTTGCCCAATGCTTGACCTTGCAAAATAGCTTTGGCAGCAGTTGCTTCTTGGGCAGTATCGAAGCCGCTAATATGGTACTTACGTGCATTGTCACTATCGACAATTTGTAGCTGTGCGCCGATGAGATTCACTTTATCGCCATCAAGCAGTTGAATATGCGCACGCTTACCGTGATTGTCATGAACCAATTCGCCTACACGCACCCACAAGATGCCGCTATTGATAACGCCACTCATGGATTTTTTACGCTGCTGGCGTTGCTTATTAAAAATAAAACTGCCGATAATAAGCAACGCCAGCGCACCAATAGCCAAACGCTCAGAGAGTAGACTCATCGCCATCGCAACTGCAACCGCACCAACCAATAACGCGGCCCCAAACCAAAACAGGCCATTATCAGCCATTGGTGGCTGATCCTGTAAGGTAATTTTGGCGCCATCATCAGTCAGCTTAAGCATGCAGTACTACCTATTATAGGATAACGATAAAATCAAAATAGACTATCAAAGTCTCTTAAGCATTAATAGCAAGTTACCAACCTAAGGCTGTTTTTTGCATGGCAATAAGCTCAGCGATGCCTTTTTCAGCGAGAATCAGCATATCGTCGGCTTGCGCACGAGTAAATGGCTTTTCTTCCGCCGTTCCTTGCAACTCGATAAACTCGCCTTTTTGGGTCATAACCACATTCAAATCGGTATCACAGCTAGCATCTTCTTCGTAGTTCAAATCTAGATACGCTTTACCATCTTTCATACCAACTGACACCGCCGCGACCAAACCAATCAGGGGATCCGCTTTTAGCTTTTTAGTTTTTTGGATACTTTCTAACGCATCAATAAGTGCAATCGCTGCACCGGTCACACTTGCAGTACGAGTACCGCCATCAGCTTGTAGCACGTCACAATCAAGATAAATGGTATTTTCACCCAGCTTGCTCAAGTCAATCATCGCCCGTAAGCTACGACCAATCAAACGCTGGATTTCTTGGGTACGACCTGACTGTTTGCCGCGTGCCGCTTCACGTTGGTTACGGGTATTGGTCGCGCGTGGCAACATACCATATTCTGCGGTGATCCAGCCTTTACCTTTACCTTTGAGCCAACGCGGTACGCCTGATTCGACACTAGCCGTACACAGTACTTTAGTATCGCCAAAGCTGACTAATACAGACCCTTCAGCATGCTTAGTATAATGGCGCTCAAAGCTGATCGAGCGAAGTTGGTCAAGCTCACGATTGTCAATACGCATAAAAATCCCTAGTACGGTGTTATAAAAGCAATGTCATAAAAATAATAAATAGAGGGTCAACTGACTAGCCAAACTTTATCTAGCACTGTGTTTATATCGTCAAATAGAATTCTATGATCGAATAGAAGCTAACTGAACGCCTTAGCGAACCCAAATCTTAAGATATCCTAACGTGGCAGCGGCGCAATAGCAAGATTCGCTCAAGCCATTACGCCGCTGCGTTGGTCAGTTGTAATGCTACATTTATTCTAACCCTTCCATCTTACGCAATTCTTTACGCAGGATTTTGCCCACGTTTGATTTTGGTAATTCATCGACGAACTGAACATGACGCGGACGCTTGTAACCAGTTAATTGCTTTTTGCCAAAATCAAGCAGCTCTTGCTCGGTCACGTCGCCTTTTTTGACCACGAATATTTTTGGTTCTTCGCCGCGCTTGTCACTTGGCACCCCAATAGCACCGCACTCTACAACTGCTGGATGCTCACTCATGGCTTCTTCGATTTCGTTCGGATAGACGTTAAAGCCAGAGACCAAAATCATGTCTTTTTTGCGATCAACGATTTTGATAAAGCCTTTTTCGTCCATGATACCGATGTCACCTGTTTTTAGGTAACCATTGGCTGTAAAGCTCTCAGCGGTTTCTTCTGGGCGATTTTGATAACCAATCATTACCTGTGGACCTTTGACACAAATCTCACCACGATCACCAATAGACACTTCTTTTTCGTCATCATCGATAAGAATCACATCGGTGCTAGAGGCCGGAATACCAATTTTACCCGTGAATTCAGCGATGGTCATGGGGTTAAAGGCCACCACAGGCGAGGTCTCAGATAAGCCATAACCTTCAACGATAGGCAAACCAGTGATTTTATGCCACTCTTTTGCCACGCTTGGCAGGACAGACATACCGCCACCGATAGCTGCTTTTAGGTTAGAGAAATCTAAGTCTGCAAAGCTTTCTTTATGTACTAAGCCATTAAACAAGGTATTGACTGCAGGAATAAAAGACGGCTTATATTTGGCCATCTCTTTGATCAGGCCGTCAAGGTCGCGAGGATTAGGAATCAGTAGTCCCGCATAACCTTGATACATACCATACATACCGCACACCATAAATGAGAACACATGATATAGCGGTAGCGCAGTCAGGATGACATCATTCGCTTCAGCATCGTCTTCAAAGGCGCTGTTCATCAAGGCGCTGATCTGTAGCATATTGGCGACTAAGTTGCCGTGCGACAACATCGCACCCTTGGCCACCCCAGTGGTACCGCCAGTATATTGCAACAACGCCACATCGCTTAGATTCATATCAGGGCGCTTATATTTGCTGGCTGAGACCGCATTTAGCGCATGCTTAAAGCTGGTGCTCTCTGGCAGACTATAAGAAGGAATCATCTTTTTGACATGGCGAGCGACGAGATTAATCACAGTGCCTTTTACCGTGCCAAGCATATCACCAAGCTTACAGACGATGACGTGCTTGACCTGACCTTTATCTTGCGCCTCTTCATAAGTCTTGGCAAAGTTTTCGACGATGAATAACGCTTTGGCACCGCTGTCGTGCAACTGATGCGACAGCTCGCGGCTGGTATACAACGGGTTGACATTGACCAATACCATACCTGCCCGAATGATACCTAGCATCACAATCGGATATTGCAGGACATTGGGCATCATTACTGCCACTTTGTCGCCTTTGACCAGTCCTAACGACTGTAAATAACTAGCAATTTGGCGACTGTATAGGTCTAATTGCTTAAAGCTAATAGACGAACCCATGCAGATATAGGCAGGTTTTTGTCCATAACGGCTAAAGTTACGCTCGAACACTTCAAGTAAAGAGGTACTGTCATCTGGCATGTCGATAGTCGCATCGATACCATAACGCTCATAAGCATTCAGCCAAGGACTGTCGCTGGCTATCGTCGGCATCGTAGGAAAGGTGTTTGTCTCAGTTGCTGACTGAGTATCTTTCGCCACATTGTCGTTGGTTGTCTCTTTATTGATATTGTCCGTCATAACTTTCCCTAAATATTACCGTTAAAAAGATAGAATAATCTGATGAAATACCTTGGTCGTCAGAGACTTATTTATGCCTTCAAATAGACAAACAATCCTGACGCTCATTACTAAGCCTACTACAAATCGAGCAAAAAAGTTAAGCCGCTAATACGTTTTTACGACGATAATTATGCCAGCTCTATAGCGCCAAACCCATGCTATTCTATCGCTAAATAAGAAAATATATCGGCAGGCACTATAGCAGTTTTACTCATAATTCTCTATGAATACTGGCAAAACACGCTGCTAGAAACAAAAAAAATGATAAGACTGTATCCAAACGGCCTTATCATTTTTGGTCATCACAATGTCTCATAGTGCGACAATGGTTACCAGTGCTCGTAAAAAGTCACTTAGCAAACAACTGCGAAAGTCACTGATAACAATCTATCTAAAATAGATTGTTTACCGTCTACCTTTTTATCCTTTAGCATGATTTTTTTCTTCAAGCGCACGCAGATCTTTACGTAGGATTTTACCGACGTTAGATTTTGGTAGCTCATCGATAAACTCAACATAGCGAGGACGTTTATAGCCCGTTAAATTCTCTTTGCCATAGGCGATGACGTCTTCAGCGGTAAGGCTCTCATCACTACGCACCACATAAATCTTCGGCACTTCTCCACTCTTTTCATCATCGATGCCGATGACGCCACATTCCAAAATTTTTGGATGACCTGACATAGCATCTTCCACTTCGTTTGGATACACGTTAAAGCCTGACACCAAGATCATGTCTTTTTTGCGATCGACGATCTTAAAGTAGCCTTCTTCGTCCATAACACCAATATCACCGGTACGGAAATAACCGTCAGATGTCATGACTTCAGCAGTCGCATCATCACGTTTCCAGTAGCCTTTCATAACCTGCGGACCACGAACACAAATTTCACCGCGCTCACCAAGGGCCACTTCATTGCCTTCTTCATCCAAGATGGCCATATCCGTCGCTGGCATTGGTAAACCGATGTTGCCTGAGAACTCGCCTGTCCCTTGCGGATTCGCTGAGGCAACGGGAGAGGTCTCTGATAAGCCATAACCTTGTACGATCACATTACCAGTAATCTTCTGCCATTTGTCCGCCGTGTCCTTCAACACTGCCATGCCGCCGCCCATAGACATCTCAAGCTTGCTATGGTCTAACGCTTGGAAAGCTTCGCTGCTAGCAAGGGCATTGAATAAGGTGTTGACCGCAGGGAAAAATGCTGGTGGATAATCTTTATAAGCCTTAATCAAGCTCGCACCATCGCGCGGGTTTGGTACCAGCGAGCCGATACAACCACGATATAACCCATACATACCACAAACGGTAAACGAAAAAATATGATACAGCGGCAAGGCCGTCATGATAACCGGCTGCTCATTCATTTTGTCAAACTTATCAAAAGCATCGCCAAGGTAAGTATCACACTGAATCAGGTTAGCGACTAAGTTGCCATGGGTCAGCATCGCGCCTTTGGCAACACCAGTAGTACCACCGGTATACTGAAGTACCGCAACATCGTCAAGACCAATATTATTAGGGCGTTTATAGCTCTTGGCTGGGAAGCGGTTTAGCGCTTTTTTGAATTTTACGCTACCTTTGATATGGAATGCAGGTACCATTTTTTTGACATGACGCACCACTGTGTTCACAATGAGGCCTTTTAGTGGACTCATCAAATCACCCATAGAGGTCACGACTACATGATCAACCAAGTTTTTGCCAATGTCTTCATAGGTTTTGGCAAAGTTCTCTAACAGAATCAAAGCTTTGGTATCAGAGTCTTCTAACTGATGTTCAAGCTCCTTTGTCGTATAAAGCGGATTGACATTCACTAAGGTCATACCAGCGCGCAATACACCCAATACAGCAACGGGTAGCTGCAAGATGTTTGGCATCATAACCGCGACTTTATCGCCTTTTTTCAGCCCAAGTGACTGCAAATAAGCGGCAATTTGTTTGCTATAACGGTCTAAATCTTCGTAAGAGAGCTCGACATTCATGCAGACAAATGCAGTTCTACCCGCATGGTTGATGAAGTTTTGCTCAAGTATGTCGATTAAAGAAGTGTTGGCAGGTGGCATCTCAATATTATACTGAATACCAAGTTTTTCGTAAGTTTTGACCCATACTTTGTCATTACGACGAATGAGGTTGCCTTGATTTTCCATAATCTTATCTCTCCTAGTAAATAGTGCGCTATCGTTCACCCATATCAATCACAGGGTGATAAACATACGAAAACTCGGAGCGCAAGCAAATCCTCTTCAGGATGGCGAGGCTGACGAAGTGGGCGTATGGCGATGAGTAAACAATATAGCGTTAAATAGCCCTTTGTTCTTTAACATACACACTTTATACAAACTACTCAATACAAAAGATTGCTACCTGAGTTCGCAAAGTACCTTGACGCACTATATTATTTTTTATATCAATAGCTTACCTGATAATTGATAGCAGTTAACAGCAACTATTACCATATCTAATTACTGAACATTTATCCATTTATATCAGCCATCGTAGCCTAATAGCCGTTTCATTAGCGTTTGCTGTCGAGCGCACTAGCAAGTTCTGTTAAGGTCACAAAGTTACGGCGCGTGCCCTCTTTATCGCTATTTGGTTGCTCGGTAAAGGTATTTGTCGCCAGTTTAGAGCTGTCACTATATTGCCAATCATTGATATAGTCACTCTGACTTAAGCGTTGACCAAATCCTGCAACGGCGATGGCAAACTGGGTATCTACATTGGCACTGTCTAAAGACTGGCTACGCTTATTAATCGGTTGATTAATGAGCTTAGAGCTGCCACCTTTTGGCGCTTTATAGCGAATTTTTAGATAGCCAAGCTCATTTAGTGCCTGACTGTTTTTGACGCTAGATTTGCTATCGCTATCACTATAACGGCGGTCGCTAAACAATCCTTTTGCACCAGTTGATGTCACTTCAAACAATGCAATGACTGCCTTACCTGCTCCCAACTCGCCGGCATCGATTTTATCATTATTAAAATCCTGCTCGTTCAGTACACGGTTTTCATAACCGATTAAACGCCACTCGCTAACCACATTTGGATTGAACTCCACTTGTACCTTGACGTCTTTGGCAACAGTGTTAAAGGTCGCTGCCAGCTCATCGCCAAAGACTTTTTTGGCTTCAGTCAAACTGTCGATATAGCTGTAATTACCATTACCGTTGTCCGCCATCTGCTCCATCATATAATCGTTGAGATTGCCACGACCAAAACCGACAGTCGATAGAGAGATACCACGATCACGATTGGCTTTGACCAAGTCCAACATCTCGTCGACGTCACTAATACCGACATTGAAATCGCCATCGGTGAGCATGATAATACGATTGATACCGTCTTTTTTCAGCGCTTGTTGCGCTTGTCTATAGGCCAGTTTTAAGGCGTCTTCGCCATTGGTCGAGCCAGCAGCATTTAAGCTCTCTATGGCAGTAAGTATTTTGGCTTTTTGATTGCCCTTGGTCGCAGGCAATGCCACACTTGTACTGCCCGAATACGTGACAATGCTAATACTGTCTTGCGCGCGCATCTGCTCGGTGAGCAACTTCAATGACGACTGTGCTAATGGCAGTTTATCGCGTGATGACATGGAGCCTGACACATCGACCAAAAACACTAAGTTGGCGGGCGGCATAACTTGATTGGTGCTTTTATTAGACCAGCTATTATCAACTGCTTTAATCCCAACTTTGACAATTTTATTATCCTGATCGGCCTTGTCCCACGGCGAATCAACCACTTCTGTTGCGACCACAAAAGGTGCATTGGCGATACGTTTGCCATCATCAAATTGATAATTAAAATAGTTAATCAACTCCTCTACGCGCACGGCATCGACAGGTGGCAGCTGCCCGTCATTAAGATAGCGGCGCACATTGGCGTAGCTGCCAGTATCGGTATCGATGGATAG
The DNA here is from genome assembly GCF_002836005.1 of Psychrobacter sp. Sarcosine-3u-12. Classification (NCBI taxonomy): domain Bacteria; kingdom Pseudomonadati; phylum Pseudomonadota; class Gammaproteobacteria; order Moraxellales; family Moraxellaceae; genus Psychrobacter; species Psychrobacter sp. Sarcosine-3u-12. The sequence goes on along the minus strand of NZ_PJBY01000109.1, from coordinate 48,184 downwards.
AGTGGCAACCGCCATCTCAGTAGTGCGGTGTACCGGATTGGCGTCGTTTTTTTGATAATTATCACGGTCTTTTGGCTGTACAATGATTCCTGATAATGGTCGTACACTCAACTGCGGTGCAGCGTTTATCATTCTAGTATTGGCGCTTTTCGTATAGAAACTACTTGGCGCTATCATCTCTGATTGTGCTGATGTTTCTACCACTATGACAGGTGACGTAATATTTTGGTTTGACGCTGTTGCATCTTGCGTGACGGTACTGCTCGATGTCTCCGTCATCGGTTTACTTACCTGTGATGAGCTACACGCCGTCAGTCCCATCATACTGGCGACAGCACTGACTAATAGCGCATTTTTGGTTAAAGAATGAGCATGCGTTCGTGATAAATAGGCAGGTGATATAGATGACGATGACATAATAGCTACTCCATATGATAGACGGCTTGGATAGACAGTTCGATGATAACGGTTCCGTGTTACAGCCTTTATAATAATTATTGCTGAGCACTATTGCATAGTGCCTTATGAAACAGGCGCTTAGTAAAAAGGCAAACCATGTGCGTCTAATTCACTATACTTATCTTATTTTGTAAAAGCTATCAGCCAAAGTGCCATCAGTACATCTATCTGGCACGTCATGACCTGTCGTCTATTCTGACTTATACCTTTTTAATTTTGCCAATATCCTTTACGATAGCACTATCCTATTTGCACACTTGCACCAATTATTTATATCTATTAAAACTGATAAGTGAACCCTATTTTATGCCTGATATTATTGATAACAGTCCTGCGATTCTATCTGATGATGTGATGGATACCCGCTCCGTGGCGGAATTCACCGAACAAGCCTATCTCAATTATGCCATGTACGTCATCATGGATCGGGCGTTGCCCAATATCGCTGACGGTCTAAAACCTGTCCAGCGCCGTATCGTCTATGCCATGAGCGAGCTGGGGCTAAAATCAACGGCGAAGGCGAAAAAATCTGCGCGTACGGTCGGTGACGTGCTGGGTAAATATCATCCGCATGGTGATAGTGCCTGTTATGAAGCCATGGTACTGATGGCACAGCCGTTTAGTTATCGCTATCCGCTGATCACTGGTCAAGGTAACTGGGGTAGCCCTGATGATCCCAAGTCCTTTGCCGCGATGCGTTATACCGAAGCTAAAATGTCTGCTTATGCCAATACCTTGCTTGCAGAACTCGGACAAGGCACGGTCGATTGGCAAGATAACTTCGATGGCACCATGCAAGAGCCAACCACTCTGCCTGCCCGCCTGCCGAATATTTTATTAAACGGCACGACTGGTATTGCCGTCGGTATGGCAACCGATATCCCGCCGCATAACCTAAATGAAGTGGTACGCGCGGCTATTCGTTTGCTAAAAAATCCTGAGCTATCGGTTAAGCAATTAACCCAATCAATACCAGCGCCTGATTTGCCAACGCCCGCTGAAATTATTACCAGTAAAAAAGACTTGCAGGCGATGTATGAGACTGGTCGCGGCAGCTATAAAATGCGCGCCACCTTTCATATTGACCCAAAAGAAAAAAATCTCGTCATCATCGATGCGCTTCCTTATCAAGTCTCAGGCAATAAGATTCAAGAGCAAATTGCGAAGCTGATGACGGATAAAAAGCTGCCTTGGATTACTGATATTCATGATGAATCAGACCATGAAAACGCTTGCCGTATCGTGCTTGAACTGAAATCTAGCCGAGTCGATGTCGATCGCGTGATGAGTCATTTGTTTGCCAGTACGGATCTCGAAAGCAATTACCGCGTCAATATGAACATGATTGGCCTAAATGGTAAGCCACAAGTCAAAAATCTCAAAGAAATCCTTGAAGAATGGCTCGTCTGTCGCCGCTCAGTGGTCACGCGCCGTTTGCAATATCGCCTCGATAAAATTGATAAGCGCTTGCATATCCTTGCAGGTTTGCTGATTGCTTATCTGAATATCGATGAGGTCATTCGTATTATTCGTGAAGAAGACGATCCAAAATTATCATTAATGCAAGGCTATGATCTGACTGAGATCCAAGCCAATGCCATCTTGGACATTCGTCTGCGTCAACTGGCCAAACTCGAAGAGATTGAGCTACGCCGCGAGCAAGATGAGCTGGCAGCCGAACGCGCTATCATTCAAGAGTACTTGGACAATCCAGACAGCCTGACCAATCTGATGATTGATGAGCTTACCGCCGATATGAAAGAACACGGCAACGAGCGCGTATCACAATTGGCGGAACGCGAGGAAGCGCAAGCGTTAAAAGAGTCCGACCTCGTACCGAGTGAGCCTGTGACCGCCATCCTATCGAAAGCAGGCTGGATACGCGCCGCTAAAGGACATGACGTCGATGCTGCTGGCATGACCTATCGCTCAGGTGATAGCTATCAAGACCACGTGCGCGGTAAATCCAATGAGAGAATCTACGTGCTCGATAGTACCGGACGCAGCTATAGTATCGATGCGCATAGCCTCGCCTCGGCCCGTGGTCAAGGCGATCCGCTAACCAGCGTACTCAAACCGCCAGCAGGTGCCAGCTTTGAGCAGTTATTAACGGGTGCTGACGATCAACGTATCATCCTTGCTAGCTCAGCAGGTTATGGTTTTATCAATACCATTGGCAATCTCGATAGCAATCAAAAAGCGGGCAAAAATATCATCAATCTAGCAGCTGGTAGCCGTTTACTCCCTATTGCGCGTATCGATGCAACAGTGGAAACGATTGCTAATGCTGACGGTTCAGAAACCAATGCAAATGTAGCGCCTGACCATCTCGCTGTCGTGACCAATGCGGGATATCTATTGATATTTGCCCTTGATGATTTGCCTGAACAAGCTCGTGGTAAAGGTAATAAGCTGATTAAATTAAAAGACGGTGAAGAAGTGCTTGCCATCACGCCACTCAGTCAGCAAGACAGCCTAATTATTACTGCTGGTAAACGTCATGTGACGCTAAAACCAAATGATTTAGCCAATTATACGGGCAGTCGTGGTAATCGTGGTGGACAGTTGCCAAGAGGTTTTCAGAATGTGACGAGTGTTGAGGTTGGGTAGTTAGGTTTTTGAAATTTAATATATATTGAGTTAATTATGATCTACTGCTCAAATTGTTTCGAAGATGAAGGTTTGAAACTAAAAGCCTTCATGCTGGGAGAAAAAAATACTGATAGCTGCCCAAACTGTGCAAGCATTTCGGGTGCTAAATTAGATAAAGCTTTGCTCATCAAGTTAGCTCATAGTTTTTTTGTATGGGGTTCTTTGTTCAGATGTGATTATGGGTTTTCTCCAATAATTGAGTTCAATGAATATCAAGAAACTGATATTGATGCCTCTCCTCAACTTTTAAAAGACATGCATGTTTTTGAGTCTGCTTTGAAGGTGGGCTTTTTCTATTATGGACCAAGACTGTGGATGGTAGGAGAAAACGAACCATTAATCCAGTTACAAAATCCAATAGCTCGTTCTGAGGTTATTGATAATATATTGTCTTTGTATCCTATAAAAACATTAAGTCCGAATGAGAACATATATAGACTTAGAATTAATCCAAATAATCCTAACGAAGATCTGCAATATGATAGTCCACCCTTAGAGTTTTTAGGTAGTGGCAGACTTGATGATAAAAATCATCCCATTTTATATGCTTCTAAAGATATTGAGGTATGCTTACACGAGTGCAGAGTAACTGCATTAGATGATATATACATGGCGACGTTAACACCAAGCACTGATTTAAAATTATTAGATTTAAGTAAAATTATAGATGAAGATTTAACTGAGTTTGAAAGTGTGGATTTAGCCATTTACATGCTTTTCTTAGCAGCAAAACATTCCTACGGAACTATTCGGGAGATTAGCAAAAAGACAAAAGAAGCTGGATTTGATGGGATTATTTATCCTTCTTATTTTAGTCTGTTACGTACAGGTGGAATGCCTTTTGATACGACTTTAGGTATCTCTAATCGAAAATTATCACAGCATCGAGATTTTGAGCAAAATAAGATAGTTGAGAACATAGCATTGTTTGGATATCCAATAAAAGAAGAAAAATTACAAGTAAAATGTATCAATACAATAAAGTTGACTAATATAAGATACAGTATGCAATTTGGTCCTGTTATAAACCCTTTTGATTAACGATACCTATGAGTAATATTGAGAGTGATAAAATCTAATTCTAAGATAAGAGAAGGAAATTAAAATGTATCGTAAAGTATTCATCAGTCATGCTTCCGAAGATACAGATGACGCTGAATTTATCTATGAACTCCTAAAATCTAATCACTATGAGCCTTGGCTGGATTTTAAAGCGTTGAAAGTAGGCATGCAATGGGATTACGAAATTGAAGAAGCTCTAAGAGAGTCAGATTTTGTTATTATCATTTTATCAAAAGTAGCAACTAATAAAAGAGGATACATTCAAAGAGAAATTAAGCGTATGGATAGATATTCTGAGGAAAAGCTTTCAGATGACATTTATATCTTACCCATACTAATTGACGACTGTGAAGTCCCAAAAAACCTATCTAAATATCATTATATGAAAACCATTCAAACAGACTTTAATAAAAATCTGATAGACTCATTAAATTTTCAAAGAGAGAAATATTTAGCTTCAGTCGATAAACATGACATCTTACTTGAAGACTGTGTCAAAAAATCAGACGGTTATAAGCTTAAAATTAATACCCCATATGATTGCCATATCGACTATTACCTATGTAGAGATAATACATTTTTTGATGCAAACTATAGCAACTCTTTTATTGAAAGAGAGATCTACGATCTCATTGATACCTTTCGGAATGATGAAAAAAAATATGGTTTGAATTTATCACCTCAAATGGAACATGCTTACATTGAAATTGGTAATTCGATAATCATACATTCGCCAGAAATTTTGTCGGTATCAACTGGCATAAGTGAGTATTCAGGTGGTGCTCATCCAAATCATTATTTAAGTCACAAGCATTTTGCTTTAAATCCTGAAAGAACCTTACGATTTGAAGATTTTATTAGATATGATCATCTAACAAAATGGTTAACGGATAAAGTTAATAAATATGCAAAAGAAGATCAGGATTTCCTACTAGATTATGTTGATTCGATCGATGAAGATAATATTGATTTCCACTGGGATGATGAGTATTTTACAATAAATTTTATGAGCGTTACTCCTCACGTTCTAACAGCAGTAAGTTATTTAGAAATACCGAAAAGCGAACTTGATTTGAAGATTAATATATAGCGTTTACTTTGCAGTGCTTTTTATCAAAAAACAAGAGTAGTACTTTTGAAATGCGCGTACCATACATTTTACTACGCTCCATTTCCTAATCAATGTAAAAACCCAAACCACGACCAATAATGAAAAAATCATAAGCTCACCGCTAGCCTCGACTGTAGCGGTATCCTGCTTGGCTGAGCGAGTTGTGAGGGCTAGGTTTTGGGGTGGTTCGCAGAGCAGGAGACACCACAAACCGTAGCCCTCACCTCACGCAGATAGCAGATACAAGCGGAAGGCGGGAGTAGCTACTCAAAATATTAATAATATTCGCAACCCAATCCCTAACTCTGCCGCAACCCCAAAATCGGAATCACCAAATCCTCTTCATCAGTCAGATGCTGCTGTAGCAAATCCGTCACTTTTACCAGCGTTTCATGCAATTGTTCGGCGAGCGCCTTATCCTCACCCTCACTTTTCGCCAGCGCATCGTTTTGAATTTGCAATTTATCCAGTAGCGCATTGAGATACTCATGGTCGCGACCCAATATCTCAAACCCTGCCTGTAGCTGCGGATACATCCTAATAAACTCAGGGAAAAATCCCTCGTCCTCTACCCCATGATGTTGATGTAGTTTGAGCACATGCATATTGATACGTTTGAGTAGCTGCGAGCGATACTCTGACCAGTCGTACTCGCCAGATTGATAACCGTCACTAATCTGTGTCAAGATACGCTGACGCTTGCGTATGTTAGTATGTATTTTTAGCCAGCCTGATGTTTTGTAAGCATAATCTGCGCTAAACCATTGATCAGGTGGTAATTTGTTAAATAAGAACAACCAATCTGCCTCAAGCCGACTGTCAGGATGACGCGGTGACAAGCTAAACAAATCATTGTCTAATGCTTTTTGGCTTTTGTCGTTGGCAGCTATGGTCATTTGGTAGTCCTAATTTTTATTATTGATGCATGTATATATGGTGGTTTTGCTATCTGATTTATAGTGGCAACCAAGCAAAACACTTTTCTAATCTTCGCAACAATAGTATTAAGGACGTTGTTTTGGCGCGAACCCAGTAACATAACCCACCATTACAACCTCATAACCGCTCATTTATAATGGCTTGTCTTAGTGAATATAAGCTTACGCCATGAGTAAACGTATCAGCCTAATTTTCCCGCATCAACTGTTTGCTGATACCTCGCTTTGGCAAGAGGAATGCTATCTGATTGAGGAAGATTTATACTTTACCCAGTTTCCTTTTCACAAGCAAAAGCTAGTCCTGCATCGCGCGAGTATGAAAGCTTATGAGCAAACGCTAATAGATGCTGGCAAAACCGTACATTATATTGACTCATCACATGAGCATAGTGACTGCCGCCAGCTCATTGCTAGCTTTGTCAGTATTAAGCATGAGCCTGATACTGACATTAATAATAGCGATGCCATTGCAAAAATATACTGCATTGATGTCGTCGATGACTGGTTACGGATACACATTCAAGAAGCCATAGTAAAAGCTGATATTGAGTTTGATGTTTCGCCAACGCCAATGTTTTTGAACCCGCTACCTATCTATTGTGACTTCTTTAAAAACAATCGACTGTTTCATCATGACTTCTATATCCAAGCGCGAAAACGTGAAAACATCCTTATCGATGACGAGCAAAAACCTATCGGTGGGCAATGGTCATTCGATGAAAACAATCGCAAAAAGTATCCACGTAAACAGACGCCGCCTGCGGTCGAATTCCCTGAATTAACCGTATATTACGAAGAAGCAATAGCGTATGTTGAGGACAACTTTAGCACGCACTACGGTGAGGCCAATCCTGACTTTCGCTATCCGACTAGTCATATTGAGGCCGAAGCTTGGCTAGAGAATTTTTTATCGAAACGCTTCAAAGACTTTGGTAAATACGAGGACGCTATCGTTGCCGACGAGCACGTTTTGCATCATAGTATTTTAACCCCAATGCTGAATACGGGACTGTTAACGCCTGAACAAGTCATCACGCGCACGCTTGAGATTAGCGAAGCATATGACATTCCTATTAATTCCTTAGAAGGCTTTATACGCCAAATTATCGGCTGGCGCGAGTTTATGTATGGGCTCTATGAGTCTATTGGACGTAAGCAGCGCACGAGTAATTTTTGGGGTTTTAAACGTAAGATACCGCCAAGCTTTTATACCGGTGATACCGGCATTGAGCCGATTGATACCACGATTAAAAAGCTGCTTAAGACAGGTTACGCGCATCATATCGAGCGTCTAATGATCTTTGGCAACTTTATGCTGCTGTGTGAGTTTGATCCTGATGAGGTTTATCAATGGTTTATGGAGCTATTTATTGATTCCTATGACTGGGTCATGGTGCCCAATATCTATGGCATGAGTCAGTTTGCCGATGGTGGTCTTATGGCGACTAAGCCGTATATCAGTGGTAGTAATTATATTAATAAAATGAGTGATTATCCCGTCAAATCCAAAGGCGAGACATTAGAATGGGCGGCGATATGGGATGGCTTGTTTTGGCGCTTTATGCATGTCCATCGTGACTTTTTTGAAAAGAATCCGCGTATTGGTATGCTACTATCGATGTGGGATAAGATGGATAAAGCTCAACAAAAAGAGCATCTAAAAAATGCTAATGATTTCTTAAAAAAACTTGATAAAGAAACTTAAGCTAGTATCTATAAAATAACACTTGCAATAAAAAAAAAGTATAAAACTATAAAGGATATTTATGTTTACCGAATTCAAAGCCAGCGGCGCCTCAAGTACCAATAAAATTCCAACGCCAAAGATCATCTTTTTTGATATTGATGATACGCTAAGTCGTGCAGGAATTATCGCAGAACACAATCAAGCCACTTTAGAAGCCTTAGCCGACAGCGATGTTAAATTAGTCATCTCCACAGGTCGCTCAAAAGCCATATTACCGCCTGACATTTTAGCGTTACTTGAAGCCGATGTCCTCGACGCTATCATCTGTATGAATGGTCAATATAGCTTTGATAACCATAGCAGAATCAGTCACTATCCATTATCAGATATGCAAACGGCTAAAATTGTGCAGCTGTGTCAGGAGAGCAAACTCATTCATAAATTCGACTCTGCGACCCATATCGCATGGTCAGATGAAAACGATCGTCTGCGCGAGTTTAATGCGCGGACGCCGAACTCAATCGTTGATCCCTGTTATTACCAAAGTAATGAAGTCTATCAGTGCTCGGTATTTTTTAATAATCAGGTCGATAAAATGCAAGATATCGATTTTGCCTCGGATGGATTGAAATTAGTACATTGGCATCACATTGGCGCGGATATTCTACCGAGTGACGCCTCAAAAGCGCGTGGCATTCTCGATGTTTGTGAATATTATGGCATCGACGCTAGCGACTGCATGGCGTTTGGTGATGGCATGAATGATTTGGAGATGTTTGATTTGGTAGGCTTTGCCGTAGCAATGGGCGATGCGCAACCTGCATTAATAGAACGTGCGGACTTTGTCACAGGTACGATTGAAGAGCGCGGTATTCAGTCGGTGCTTGAACGTTTGGATATTGCTTCTTAGTAGAGTGCTAAACTTGTTTGCTTTTATGGGCTGGGCTTTTAACCCAGCATAGTAGCTAAAGTACTAAAACCTAGATGTCTTTGTCGGGCGCGCCCTACTCGACTAAACTATAGTATCTGAAGTATTAATAACATCAGCGTCAAGACAATTCCAATTCCAAAGCAAATTTTCATTCCAAGTGGCATATGCTTGAACGGTATTTGAGTCGTGCCATAAAGGTGAAGCGTTTCAGCTTTGCTAATAGGAAAGAGCATTAAGCCAAATCCCAACATAAACATAAAAGGCAGTACCACGTAAATTCGTGGCACGGATTGCTCACTGCTAGTAAAAATATAATATAAAGTAGCTGCAGAAACTAACATAATAAATATGCCACCAATTCTTGTCATACTTTTAGATTTGGCAAATTGATCTATTGGTTCGTTCATGATATATGTACGCTATTATTAAGTTATAGACAGGGCGTTTGCACATTATGGCTTTGGAAAGCGCGTAACGTTTTGATTCACCCTATGAACAGCGATTATATAATTCAGTGATACAAAAGTCGATTAAAATAAATCAACTCAATTCTTGCCTGCAATCAATCCATAAACCCAACTACCAATTTTATAAAACCCGACCATAATCAAAACAAGTACCACTGCCGCCAATATATAAGCCAGCCAGTTGGGCACACTACTCAACCAACCAATCGTAAATGCCAAACCCATATAAGTCTCAACTGGCCAATTAATAATAGCGGTCGGTGAGCCAGCGTTAAACAGCGTCATAAAGGCGACGATACCAAGCACAGCCGTGATTATTCCAGCACGTTTACGATTATTCATCTCATTCCTCTTCTTAATTCAATCAAGTTGCTTATCAAGTGATTCATCTTTTAATTTTGAAAACCTATACATTTTTTAGTGTCTTAATCTATGCCACTAACCGCTTAAAGCATTGTTGATTCATCGTTGAGGCCTCGTTAAGGCATCGTCAAACCACCATCCACAGCAATGGATTGACCAGTAATAGCCGCACTCAAATCCGACGCCATGAGCAATACAGCATTGGCAAAGTCATCCACTGAGGTTGCTTGACGTAACGGTGTGGTGCTGGCGATATAATCAAATACTTCTTCGGTGGTTGAGCGGCTTGCGTCCGTGGTTTTAAGCAAGCCACCTGCCAACAAATTCACGCGGATACCATGTTGACCAAGCTCAGCGGCTAAATTACGCGTCAGTCCAATCAACGCCGATTTGGCAGTCGTATAGTCGTAATAAGTGACCACAGGATTATAAACAAGGTTGGTTGAGATATTGATAATCTTGCCCATTTTTTGCGTTTTCATTTGTGGTAGTACTGCTTGTACGGTATTAACTGCGCCTTTGACGATGCCATCCATTTGCTGGGAGAAGTGCGCCCATTTAACGGTTTCAATACTGGTATAGTCGGCACTAGGATTAAATTGGTAGCTTGGCAAGGCGTTATTGACCACTATGTCAATGCGCCCGTAGCGCGCAACGACCGCCTTTGCCAGCGCTTGTACTTGCTCAAGTTCAGTAACATCAGCTTGATAAGCAAATGCTTGCCCGCCAGCAGCGACGATGTCGGCAACGACTGCCTCAGCAGCCTCTTTACTATTGAGATAATTGACACAAATGCTTGCCCCTGCCGCTGCCATTTGCTGGGCAATTTGTGCGCCTAGTCCACGACTGGCACCAGTGACGATGCCGACTTTCTCAGGCAATAACGCCGGTATAACAGTGTTATTCTGGGTCATGATGTTGCATCCTTTATTATTATGGTATGGTTGGTCTATTCACGTTATTGAAAATACGGTATAAAAATAAACCAGCTCATCATAGCATGATTGCTTCCTTTGATTGCTTTACCTAGGCTGGGCTATTCTGACACTGCCTTCGACTTGTAAGGCATTGCCTATCGTAATATCTATTCGCGATTGCCCTTTAAATTACTGGGTATAATAACCATAACAGGGCAACTATCGGTGCTGAGCCTGTAATCATTAGCCGCCTTTATTTATTTTTATCGATTTGCCTTACCTTTATCTAGGAGAGATATTTTGACTCATTTATCATCGCCCCATGCCACTGCCAACACAGCGGCGCGTAACGGTCGTTTAGTACCAAAAGCCTTATTAGCCATGGCAGTCGGCCTAGCACTGGCCAGCTGTAGCAACGCTGACAATGCCGCTGATGGCAACGCTACTGCTAGCAATGAGACGCTAAATCTGTATAACTGGTCAGAGTACATGCCGCAAGAGATTTTGGATGGCTTTGAAGAAGAGACGGGCATTTCGGTCAATTACACCACCTTTGACTCTAACGAAGCCATGTACGCCAAGCTCAAACTACTCGATGATTCTAGTCAGTATGACTTAGCGATTCCATCGACGTATTATGTCGAAAAAATGGCCAAAGAAGGGCTATTGCAAGAGCTTGATAAATCTAAACTGAGTAACTTTAAAAACCTCGATACCTCATTTACCAATACCAAGGTTGACCCTGAGAACAAATACTCAATTCCTTATATGTGGGGCAGCACTGGTTTGGCCATCAATGGCGATTCGGTCGATCCTGCGACGGTCAATAGCTGGAACGATCTGTGGAAACCTGAGTATAAAGGTCAAGTGATGCTGACCAATGATGTACGCGAAGTGTTTGGTATGGCGCTCCTCACCCTTGGCTATTCGGGTAACAGCAGCAATCCTGACGAGATCAAAGCCGCTTATGACAAGCTCACTACCTTGATGCCAAACGTCAAAACCTTTAACTCAGATGCGACACGCATGCCTTATATCGAAGGCGAAACGTCACTCGGTATGACGTGGAATGGCGAAGCCGTCATGGCCAATGACGAAGGCTTGACCAGCTTGGTCTATAAGTACCCAAGCGAGGGCGCGATACTCTGGATGGACAACTTTGTCATTCCGAAGAACGCCAAACAGGTGGATGCCGCGCACAAATTTATCGACTACCTACTGCGTCCTGAGAACGCCAAGATTGTCAGTGAAGAGATTGGTTATGCCTCGCCGAACTTGGCAGCGCGTGAGCTGATGGAGGAAAGCGTGCGTAATAACCCAACGATTTATCCTAGCAAAGAGGTATTGGCCAAAGCTGAATTCCAAGAAGACGTCGGTGATGAAGCCCTGCAAGTGTACCAACAGTATTGGGATAAGCTAAAAACGGGTCGTTAATATAGAAGAATAGAAAAACACACCCTAAAATATTGTTTAAATAAAAACGCTGACTTGTGAGAGTCAGCGTTTTTATTTGTTTTCTTCATAAATGTAAATCTGTCTCGCTGCCTTTATGCTCAATACGGCGCTGTTCACGGCGCTGATAACGCAGACCTGAGGCAGCAAACCACTGCGGCTTGGTCTTTTGTAATAAATCACTCAATCGCTGTAATTGCACTTGTAAAGTTTGGGTCAGCCAGAAATAGCCCTGCCACTCAAACCCTAAGTTTTGCACACTTGGATAATCTGATACGGAAATGCGAGTAATGGGGCGAAATACCTCATCGTTTGGGCTACGTAATACCGCAGCCATATGCTGCATCGCCTGCGTCAATTCGTGCTGATAATGGATAAGCAAAATATGATTTTCATCGTCAATCTCGATATTTGCCAAGCGCGGTGCGGCACTTAACAGCAAATCAATGGTACCGATAATATTACGATGGGTACGCTGAATGGTTTCTAACGTTTCCTTTTCAATGCCCGATTCACTGGCAGTCGCTGCGATATGGGGACGCACGGCAAGCAAGCGCTTATTAATCTTTTGTAGCGCTTTCACCAAGGCTTTATTGACAGGCGTATCCGGTATAGAACTGCTCGATGGATAAATAATACTGGCTGAACTGGTCGCCTTACTATATTTAAACGGCTTGGGTACCAGCACATCGGCATCAATATGATTGCCCACCCCTGCATACAAATTGCTGCACGTCTCGAGATTGCTGGCCAACAAAAACCGCCACATCAACGTCGACTTCAGCGGTAAAATTAATGTTGCTGCGACCGCCACCCCTGCGCCAAGCAAAATATTAAACGCGCGATATAAGCCATCTTGGGCAATACTGCTGTGGTCAGGACTCGATACAATCATCAGCATGGTAATGCCTGTTAGCAGCCCAATATAACCCAATTGCTTGACTGCCACATAACCGATGATGCCACTGATAATGCCAATCAGCCCATAATACAACCACAGCCAACCACCGATATCTTTAATCAACCATAAGAAGCTAAGCCCGACCAACACTCCAAGCAAAGTACCCAATATCCGCTCTTTAGCCTTGGTATAAATCGCGCCCTGATATTGCAACAAACCCAAAATTACAAACACGGTAATGGTCGTCCACTCGCCATGTGGCAAGTGCGTAAACTCATTTAACAACAGTGCAATAAGTACGGCCACACCCAAACGTATGGCATGCAAAATATCCGCATGCTGGTAGCGGGCATAAGGCTCTACAAACGGTGCCGTAAATCGTTGCCAAAAAGTCGGTTTCACGCAGGGTATCTCTTATAATAAAGGAATAAAAAGGTGGTTAAATCCTAGCTACTGGCTTAACCACGAATAAAGCGATGGTCAAAAAATAACGCCTTTTACCTATTAAAAGATAAAAGACGTCAAAGGTCAAAACATGCTAGCACATAACGACAAAAAAACATCCGAAGAAGATAGCATTTGGCTATTGATAACACTAAGAGGCGCTGACCAGTAGTTGCAAGTGGGTGTCAGTATCTCTGTTACTTACAAGTGTAAGTCTGACTCGCCACCCTGCTCTTTCATTCTACGCTGCTCGCGCCTTTGATAGCGCAGACCAGAAGCAGCATACCACTGCGGTTTGGTCACTTGTAGCAGATCACTTAGCTGTCGCAGTTGGGTTTGCAACGTTTGCGTCAGCCAAAAATAGCCCTGCCACTCAAACGTTGCAGTCTGTACGCTAGGATATTCTGATAGCGCAATACGCGTAATCGGTCGAAAGGTTTGATCGCTTGGACTGCGTAGTACTGCTGCGATATGCTGCATGGCTTGTGTCAACTCGTGCTGATAGTGAATCAGTAGCGTATGGTTTTCATCATCGATATCGATATTCGCCAAGCGCGGCGCCGCACTGAGCAATAAATCGATGGTACCGATGATATTGCGGTGGGTACGCTGAATCGTTTCTATGGTTTCTTTATCAATGCCAGACTCACTGGCAGTCGCTGCTATATGGGGCCGTACTGCGAGTAATCGCTTGTTTATTTGCTGCAGCGATCTTATCAACGTTTTATTGACAGGCATATCTGTAGTAGCACTATTCTTGGGATCATTTGGGCTAGCTGAGCTTATCATCTTAGTATAAACAATCGATTTAGGAGCCACTATTTCAGCATCGATATGATGCCCGACACCAGCATAAATAGTGCTACAGGCCTCCAAGTTATTTGCCAATAAAAAGCGCCACATCAAGGTAGATTTAAGGGGCAAGACCACTGTCACTATGACCGCAATACCCGTACCAATTAAAATATTGAGTGCGCGATAGACGCCATCTTGCGCTATGTTAATTTGATTTAAATTAGAGACGATCATTAGCATAGTAATGCCAGTCAGTAATCCGGTATAGCCTAGCCGCCTGACCGAAAAATAACCAATAACCCCACTGCTGATTCCAATCAGCAAGTATTCTACCCCTAACCAAGCACCCGTCCCTTTATTGAACCATAAGATCGCAAATGCCACGACAATACCTAAAACTGTGCCCAGTACTCGCTCTTTGGCCTTGGTATAAATAGCGCCTTGATACTGTAGCAATCCTAAAATAATAAAGACGGTGATCGTCGTCCATTCTCCGTGTGGAAAACGGCTTATTTGATTGGCTAACAGCGCAAGTACGATGGCTGCACCTATACGTATGGCATGCAAGATATCAGCGTGCTGATAGCGCGCATAAGGTTCAATAAATGGTGCAGTAAATCGTTGCCAGATTTTTGGTTTCACGCACAGGTACTCTTATTAATTGAAGAATATGTAGTCAGTGAGAAATAATATCGAACCATCATGTACTGCTGATATCGATTTTTCTTGCTACTCTAATTTTCGTGAATGGCATTAGACGTAAAAGACTAAGCGTTACTTAGACATTAGCAGCATAACCAGCTATCAAAAAAAACGTCTTTTGCCTGTTAAAAGGTAAAAGACGTTTGAGAACAAAGCAAGGCAATCAGTCACTGGATGTAAATCAAACCCATTAAACCTCTAAGAAGTCCAAAATACCTTCAGCGGCTTCACGCCCTTCCCAAATGGCGGTTACGACCAAATCAGAACCACGTACCATATCGCCACCAGCGAAGATTTTGGGGTTTTTGGTTTGGAATTTAAAGGTTTGCTTTTCGAGAGCCAAAACACGACCAGAGCTGTCCATCGCCACTTGCTGTGACTCGAACCAATCGGCAGGACTAGGACGGAAGCCAAAGGCCATAATCACTGCATCACAAGGGATAATCTCTTCAGAATTTACAATTGGCTCTGGACGCTGACGACCACGATTATCAGGCGCACCTAAATGGGTCGTCACGACTTTTACGCCTTTGACCTTACCATTTAAGCCAATGATTTCGGTTGGCTGACGGTTAAATAAGAACTCAACACCTTCCTCGCGGGCATTGACTACTTCGCGGCGCGAGCCTGGCATATTTTCTTCATCACGGCGATAAGCGCAGACGACTTGCTCAGCGCCTTGGCGGATACTGGTGCGATTGCAATCCATTGCTGTATCACCGCCACCGAGCACCACCACTCTTTTGCCTTTAAAATCGATATACTCTTCGGGATTTTTTTCCCAATCGTTACAACGGTTCACGTTGGCAATCAGGTAATCTAGCGCATCATAGACACCGTCTAACTCCTCGCCAGCGAAGCCGCCACGCATATAAGTGTAAGTGCCCATACCCATAAACACCGCATCGTACTCGCCTAATAGCTCATCGATACTAACGTCGGTACCGATTTCTGTCTCTAGACGAAACTCGATACCCATGTCTTCAAAGATGACCCGGCGATTGCGCATGACGTCTTTTTCCATCTTAAACTCTGGAATACCAAAGGTTAATAAGCCGCCGATTTCAGGACGTTTGTCAAAGACAACTGGTTTAACGCCATTTCTCACCAAGATATCTGCACAGCCCAAACCTGCAGGTCCTGCGCCAATGATAGCGACTTTTTTGTCCGTCCAAACCACGTCAGACATATCAGGTCGCCAGCCAAGCGCAAAGGCGGTATCGTTAATATACTTCTCAACATTACCAATAGTGACCGCGCCAAAGCCATCGTTCAGGGTACAGGCCCCTTCACATAGGCGATCTTGGGGACAGACACGGCCGCAAACCTCAGGCAAAGTATTGGTACGGTGGCACAACTCAGCAGCTTGGAATATCTGCCCTTCGGCGGCCAATTTGAGCCAGTTAGGAATGTAGTTGTGTACAGGACACTTCCACTCGCAGTACGGATTACCACACTCAAGACAGCGATGTGACTGCTGTGCCACTGGCTCACTCTCGAATGGTTTATAAATCTCGACAAACTCCGTTGAGCGCGTCGCGATGTCTTTTTTAGTCGGCTCAAGCCGAGGCACATCTAAAAACTGAAAACTATTTTCTAAGCGTTTTGCCATGGTGTTATCTCTTTTATAGTGGGTGATAACAGCCAATATCTGCAGCCTCAATGAGGCAAATTTACGGATAAGGGCTGTCATTTACCTGCTCAAAACCTATGAGTTAAGATGCTCGTAAACCTATTACTGACTGAGCTACTGTGGGTCAGCCATCGTGGTCTTAAGCAAACTTGCAATGTTCGCCGCTTTTGGCTTCACCAAGTAAAACTTGCGCACGTAATGCTCAAAGTCAGCCAAAATAGTCTGACCCCACGCGCTACCAGTTTTATCCACATGAGTCTCAAGCACTTGTTGTAAGTGAATACGATGACCTTCCGTCTGCTCGCTTGAGATACGGTTTAAGTCAATCAATTCATGATTACAACGATCAAAGAAGTCCCCTTCCATATCGAGCACATAAGCGAAGCCGCCCGTCATACCCGCGCCGAAGTTAAGACCAGTACGACCAAGAATAGTCATGATGCCGCCCGTCATATACTCACAGCAATGATCACCCGTGCCTTCGATGACCGCATGCGCGCCAGAGTTGCGCACCCCGAAGCGCTCGCCTGCTGTGCCCGCTGCGTACAACTTACCACCGGTTGCGCCATATAGACAGGTATTGCCGATAATGGCAGTATCTTGCGCGGTAAAGCTAGAGTCTTTGGGTGGATAAATGACAATCTCGCCACCTGCCATGCCTTTGCCCACATAGTCATTGGCATCGCCTTCTAGCTCAATATGTAAGCCACCAGCATTCCAGACGCCCAAACTCTGCCCAGCAGTACCCGTCAGATGCAGTTTGATTGGCTTCTCATTCATGCCCAGATTGCCCCATACTTGCGCAATCTCACCTGAGATACGTGCGCCAATGGAACGATCACAATTACCGACGTAATAGCTATAATCGCCGCCATTACCTTGACGAATATTGAGCAGCATATCGCTAATCATTTGCTCCGCAAGCAAGCCTTTATCAAACGGCTCATTACGTTCTACCTGACAAGTCTGCGCTTTGCCACTGCTGGCTGGATGGCTAAATAACAGCGGCGACAAATCTAAATGACGCTGCTTATCGGTATTACCCTCTAGCACATCAAGCAAGTCTGTACGTCCGACCAACTCCTCCATGCTACGCACACCCAATGCAGCGAGCCATTCGCGCGTTTCGGTGGCGACAAACTTAAAGAAGTTAATCAGCATTTCTGCTTCGCCAATGAAATGCTCATCACGCAGTTGGGCTTTTTGGGTGGCAACGCCCGTCGGACAGTTATTGAGATGGCAAATACGTAAATATTTACAACCAACGGCAATCATCGGCGTCGTACCAAAGCCAAAGCTTTCGGCACCAAGGATAGCGGCTTTAACCACATCAAGACCAGTTTTTAGACCACCATCGGTTTGGATACGTACTTTGTCTCGCAAGCCATTGACGCGTAATGACTGATGCGTCTCCGCAAGACCCAACTCCCACGGCGAGCCAGCATGGTGAATAGAGGACAACGGTGACGCTGCCGTACCGCCATCATAACCTGAGATCGTGATCAAGTCGGCATAAGCTTTTGCCACACCAGTAGCAATAGTACCAACGCCCGGACGTGAGACCAACTTGACCGAAACCAAGGCGTCTGGATTGACTTGTTTTAAGTCAAAAATGAGCTGTGCCAAATCTTCGATAGAATAAATATCATGATGCGGCGGCGGTGATATGAGCGTTACCCCCGGCACAGAATAGCGCAGACGAGCAATCAAAGCATTGACCTTACCGCCCGGCAACTGACCACCTTCACCCGGCTTGGCGCCCTGCGCGACTTTAATCTGCATGACTTCTGCTGAGCGTAAATACGCTGGGGTCACACCAAAACGACCCGAGGCGACTTGCTTAATTTTTGAGTTACGTAAGGTACCATAACGTACAGGATCTTCGCCGCCCTCACCAGAATTTGAGCGCCCACCAATGGTGTTCATTGCCATCGCGATGGCTTCATGAGCTTCAGGAGACAACGCCCCTAACGACATACCAGCCGAATCAAAACGGGTTAAAATTTTGGAGATATCTTCGACTTCATTAACATCGATCGGGTTGTCCGTCTTCAACTGCAATAAGTCACGCAAGGTGGCAACCGGACGACTATTGACCAAATCGGCATAATGACGATAATTGTCATAATCACCCGTACGTACAGCGGTATGCAGGCTATTAATCACATCTGGATTAAAGGCATGATATTCTTTATTAAAGACAAACTTCAATAAACCACCTTGATCCAGTGGCGCACGACGTTTAAAGGCATTGGCGGCTAGCTGTGCTTGATCAGCAGCCAAGTCTGCAAAGGTAGCGCCTTTAATACGGCTTTGTACGCCTTTAAAACACAAGCTCACGACTTCTTCAGAGAGACCAACGGCTTCAAATAACTGTGCACCGCGATAAGAGACAATGGTAGAAATACCCATTTTTGATAAGATTTTTAGCAAACCTTTATCTAAGCCCTTACGGAAATTAACCCGCGCTTGAATCGGATCGCCCAATAGCTCACCGGTTGCAACCAAATCATCAATGACATCATAAGCCAAATATGGATAAACACAGGTCGCGCCAAAGCCAATCAATACTGCTATTTGATGCGAATCGCGCGCGAGACCCGTCTCAATGATTAAATTGGCATCAGTACGAATACCTTGACCAATGAGGTAATGATGCACCGCACCCGTTACCATAATGGCATTGGCCGGTACTTTTTCCGCATCGATGTCTTTATCAGACAACACAATCAACGTCTGCCCTGCCCGAATGCTGCTGGCCACTTGCTCACAGATAGCAGTGATGGCCGCTGATAGCTCTAGGGTGCGATCATAGTTTAGGTCAATACGGGCAACCTTAAACGCTGGATCATCCAAAGTTTCAAGCTGCTGCATTTTGCTAGCGGACAATACAGGCGACGATAAGATAATACGGTGTGCATCTCGCGCAGATGGCGCAAACACATTGGTTTCAGCGCCCAAGCAAGTCTGTAGCGACATGACGATCGACTCACGCAGTGGATCAATCGGTGGATTGGTCACCTGAGCAAACTGCTGACGGAAAAAGTCCCCGACATGGCGAATCTGCTGTGACAGTACTGCCATGGGCGTATCATCACCCATCGAACCGACTGGCTCTTGCGCATTTTCGGCATTAGGCCGAATGATTTCTGTGCGCTCTTCATTGGTAATGTGATACATTTTTTGCAGCGCTTTTAGCTTATCACCGCGGCAAGCTTGTGCTGCCAACTCTTCTTCTAAGCGCTCATCATCGCGGATACGAGTGGCTTCTTCGCGTAACCATTTACGATAGGGATGGGCTTTTTTCAATAAGGTCGCAATCGCTTTGGTATCTAAGATTTGACCAGTTAAAGTATCAATGACTAGCATCTGACCTGGTCCTACCCGACCTTTTGCCAGTACATCCTTTGGCGCATAGTCCCAAACGCCTACTTCTGACGCCACAGTGATATAGCCATTTTTAGTCGTCACCCAACGTGAGGGGCGTAGACCATTACGGTCAAGCATACAGACAGCATAGCGTCCATCTTGAATCACAAGACCTGCTGGGCCATCCCATGCTTCCATATGCTGCGAGTAAAACTCGTAAAACGCCCGCAAGTCCATATCCATGCTATCGACATTTTGCCATGCTGGTGGCACTAGAATAGACATCGCATGGAACAGATTCATGCCACCAGACATAAGCACTTCAAGCATGTTGTCTAAGCTTGACGAATCAGAGCCCGTGCTATTAACCAGCGGTGTTAGCTCATTCAGATTGGGTAATTTAGCAGATTTTAATTTTGGTGTGCGTGCCTCAGACCAGTTACGGTTACCGGTAATGGTGTTTAATTCGCCATTGTGCGCAAGATAGCGAAACGGCTGTGCCAATGGCCAGCGTGGTAGCGTATTGGTTGAAAAACGTTGATGAAATACCACAATATGGGATGCCAAACGTTGATCTTGGAGATCTAGAAAAAACGCTGGTAGATCTGATGGCATCACCAGACCTTTATAAATAATAGTCTGACAGTTCAGCGAACAAACATAAAACAGCTCGTCATCGACCAGACGTTGCTCTGCTTTTTTACGCGCGACAAACAGCTTACGGTTAAAATCATCCGCATCTAAATTATCAGGCGCATTGACAAACACTTGCTTAAAGTCTGGCAAGGTTTCACGACCAATCTCACCAACGATACTCAAATCAAGTGGCACATCACGCCAGCCAGCAACCTCTAAGCCTTCAGCGATAATCTCTTCGGCGAGTACCTGCTGGCTGTGCTGTGCTTTGGTCTCATCTAAATTGACGAACACCATACCCACAGCAAAGTTATCCGTCACTGTTAACTGTTGCTCGCTAGCAATGTCTTTAAAAAAAGCGGTCGGCGTTGCCAGTAGCAAGCCACAACCATCACCCGTCTTGCCGTCAGCAGCAACACCACCGCGATGGGTCATACAGCTGAGACTATGAATAGCCGTTTTTACCAAATCATGACTGGCTTGTCCCTCAATATGAGCAATCAAACCAAAGCCACAGTTATCAGAAAAGTCATCCGGCGTGGCCAAATGCGTATGGGAAGAAATCATTGACATAGCTTGTCCTTTTAAGTAAACGGGCAGCTTATATATCCAATGCGGAACATAAACTGGTGACCGCAGGCAGAACGGGCTGGTAGGTAAATATTCGTATATCCGAATTAATAAATGACGTGCAGCTCAGTAGATAGTTATGTTGTGAGCGTGAGATAACCCCCTGACTCTCACAGTCGCTTGATAGTCTGATAACAGACAAACGGTGTTATAACAAAATGCACCAATAAATAGTCAGTAACCGCCCATGGCAACTGGATAAAATAATATCCCGTATACCAGTTACTCACTCGTCAGCACGTGCCTTAACGTTTGGCGTTATATCCTACTAGCGCGGCTTAGTCGACGGCTAGTTGAGCATGCGAAAATATGACATTTGACTAATTTTGAATATCAGACGCTCTATATTCAAGCGCCTTAATGACCCTAATAGCAGTGACAATAAGAGGGATTTTGCGATTTGCAATAAGCTTACTGTCGATGGCAAATCGCTGCGCTTGAGACAACAATCGCTTAGTACGCAACTATGTTATCACTAATAGTACGTAACTAAATGACTGTGCGTTAAATCGTTATTTACGATAACTATACAGAGCGTTGCCCATAGTCATCTTAGTTAATGACGGACAAAAAATCTAGTCTTTTCTGTCGATTCATCAGCCAGATTTTGTAAGAGCTTATATTATGAGTTGCTAATAAACAGTCAATAACTCACTGCAATGGCTTTTACAGCTATAGGATACGAGGGTTTTTAAAGCTGCTTTGACGAAGTTCTTTTAACCTCTATCTTGGTTAGTTGTCTAACAAAATAGGCAAGTATGTAAATGAGCAGATAGACAAACATAAAAAAACCTCACTAAACAAACGTTTTAGTGAGGTTTTTTTAGGGCATAGCACTAACCAAAAATTAATTGCTTTTTTCTTCGATCAGCTCTTTTATACTGTCATTATTGGCTTTAGGCGCACTACTATTGCTGTTTTTATTAGCGGCATTCGAGCCATTATTTGTACTATTAGTCGAACTTGGCGGCTTAGGCGTTGGTACAACCGGCGGTTTTTTTAGCGTGCTATTATCAATTGTAGGTTTTTTGGCAGCTTGCTCAGGCTTACGAGTATCATCGTTTTTAGCGCTCGGAGCGGTCAGTGTTTGCTCTTCATTGCCGACGGTACGCTCTTCATTGACCGATAGGGTCGCAGAGGTATCGACCGATTGACGAATGCTTTCATCATTACTATTGTTAGCCGCTTCTTGACCACTACGACTGGTATTATTGCTTGCTGCTTGCTCATTAGCACCATCACTATCATTAGCTTGCACTTTCTGACGGACTGGCACTTCACGTTTGGTCGGGCGCAAATTTACAGAGCGCGTGCGTCTCGCACTCAAGTCTTTCACCGGATCAGGGCGCTCATAATTGTCGATGATACTGACGTAGCGATTGATCTCTTCAGGTAAGACACGCACATTGGCCGGCAGCCTAAAGTCAATCAATTTGGCAGCACCAACGGCCTCTTGCGGGCTGCTCATCAAACCATAAGTCAGCATATAACGGACTTGATTGTTGTCATCAAGGTAGCGAAAGTAGGAAAATTTCGCACGGTCTTCCCGACCTTCTAAATAACTGACGATCACCTCGTTTTCCGCAACATTCATGACCTGTACAGTCCATTTGCCTTTGTTAGCCAGCAGATAACGCTTGTCTTTAAACTCATCAGGATAACTGCGCAAATCACGAACGGTCGCATCAAAATTGATCGGCTGCACGTCCGTATCCAGCTCATGCAATGATTCAATGGCCAATGGCTGCTCAAGTTCGGTGCTCGTTGTTTGCGGCGCAGATATCGGCGCATTTTCAATCTTGGCACCCATCGCTGGCGTTTGACTAAACATCCAAACCAAAGCGGTGACGACGCCTAGCAACAGGGTCACCAACAACCAAATCAGTGCTTGACGGCGATATGATTGGCCAGCGTTACGAGTCGACGAGCTAGATGCTGCCATGAGGATGTCCTTGGTGAAATAGAGTTAAACGCTTTAAACCTGTGCTCATGCCAATACAGTAGTGACTAACAGCTCCATTGCAATGGTTCGCTTGCAAGGGTTTAGTGATATCACTAAATTTGACGTTCTGATGAGCTGTGCTGTGACAATACGTCAGTAAGAAGCTCAGCATCGAAATCATTGGTTAATACCGCGTCACCCAGTGATTTTAACAAAATAAGGCGGATTTGTCCGTGTTTCACTTTTTTATCATGCCCCATCAAGTCTAAAGCCGTCTGAACATCAATAGCAGGTGGAGTGATAGGTAAATTGGCCAATGTCAAAACGCGTTTAATACGAGCCACGTCTTCGCTCGTTAACCAGCCAATTTTTTGAGACAGCTCGGCTGCTTGTACCATACCAACGGCAACCGCCTCACCATGCAGCCAATTACCATAGCCTTCGTGGGTTTCGATCACATGACCAAAAGTATGACCGAAATTTAATAGCGCCCGTACACCCGACTCTCTTTCATCTTGCGCCACGACATCGGCTTTGTATTGACAGCAGCGTTTGACCGCCTCGCCAAGTACTGCCAAATCTAACGCCATCATCGCTGGTAAATTGTGCTCAAGCCACGTTAAAAATTCCGCATCCATAATAAGTGCGTATTTAATGACCTCTGCAAGACCTGCTGATAGCTCACGCGCTGGCAAGGTTTTTAATGTACTCATCTCAGCAAGCACCATTTGCGGCTGCCAAAAAGCCCCGATCATGTTTTTGCCTTGTGCGTGATTGATGCCTGTTTTGCCGCCAACGCTTGAATCCACTTGTGATAATAGTGTGGTTGGAATTTGGATAAAGTTGACACCGCGCATAAAACTGGCTGCTGCAAACCCAGTCATATCACCAATGACACCGCCGCCGAGAGCAATCAATGTCACATCCCGATTGAAATGCTCGGCCATGAGCGCATCATAAATCTGGTTAATGCTCGTCTGATTCTTATATTGTTCGCCATCTGGGAGTATACATACCTTCACGATGAACTGCTTTGCCAATGGTGCCTCTAGCGCTGCCAAGTAAAGCGGTGCAATCGTCTCGTTGGTGACAATTAATACTTGCCGACCAGTAATATAGGGCATGATTTGCTGAGCCATAGCGCTTTGCTCAGTGCTGTTTTGCTCAGTGCTACTTTGTTCAGTAATGACAATAGGATAATCATGACTGTGCGTGTGTACGGTTAAGCCATCATGAAACAGTGGCGTTGCCATGAAAGTCTCCTTGAGCATTTTTAATGAGGGAACGTTAGTTGACTGAGTATCATTATATTTATGTTCTATTATTTTTTGCCATCAATCTTCTTTAGATTCTGGCGTTATAGAAGGCGTGCAATAGAACGATTCGAGTTGCTGTAATAATTGACTGACCATATGACGAGGATAAGTATGACCGGTAGGCATGATGATATGAGCCACTTGCCGATATAATGGGTCGCGGGTGCTGTATAAATCTTGCAAGATTTTTCTAGGGTTGGGCTGTTGTAGTAAAGGTCGCGACTTATCTTTCGCGGTGCGTGCCATTTGTACATCGACTGGCGCATTAAGATAAACCACGATACCGCGCTGCTTTAAAAACTCGCGGTTTTCAGCAGACATAACGGCACCACCACCCGTTGCCAATACTATCTGCTGTTGTTGGCTCAGCTCATCGATGGCACGTGTCTCACGCTCACGAAAGCCCGCTTCGCCTTCTTTAGCGAATATCCAAGCAATATCAGCGCCGGTTTGCGACTCGATATACCAATCACTATCTACAAACGTCCGCCCCAATTGTTTGGCAAGCAATCGACCAATGGTGGTCTTCCCCGCTCCCATCGGTCCCACTAAAAACACCGACGGTAATTCCTCCATCATAGTACTCACTCAGCTAAATTAGGTATGATACAACGTCATTGATATTCTGGCTAGTAATGAGCCATGATTATTGTTGTACCAAATTCAAAAAATACGATTGACAGTGTCTTGCTATGGTCAAATCAACCTAAATTTATCCATAAAAAAAGCAAGCACCAAGGCTTGCTTTTTTCGATTGATAATTGATAGTAAGATTATTAATTTAAACGGCTTACACCATCGTTGATCAGCTTTGGCGTGACAAATATCAGTAGCTCTTCTTTAGAGTTATTACGTACATCCTTACGGAAAGCTCGGCCAACATAAGGCAAGTCTCCTAAGAAAGGCACTTTAGACACCTCATTACTAGTACGATTTTTAAAGACACCGCCTAGTACGATGGTTTGACCATCTTCAACGATAACGTTAGTCGAGATTGAATCTTCAGCGATCGCTACCTGATTATTAATAATCGTTGGCGTGCCATTGGTAATGACCAGTTGCAAACCAATTTTACCATCGGGCGTAATGTTCGGTGTCGCTTCTAAGCTTAGTGCCGCTTCTTTAAAGCTGGTCGTGGTTGCGCCACTGGCCGATGCTTCTTGATAAGGAATCTGCGTACCCGATGATACCTTGGCCGTTTGCTTGTCCGCTGTCAAAATCTTCGGTGTTGAAATGACCTCACCACGGTTGTCGGCTTGCAAGGCTGACAACTCAAGATCTAGCATCACATCGGACATACTCAGCAAACCAAAAGCGATACTACCCGCTGGATTGGCAACGCCTAAGTCAACGTTTAAGTTATCAGGACGGCTGATATCGTAAGAAGGATAGGAAACCGTTTGACCGTTAACTGTCGTCGTTTCAATATCAAAATCCTTCAAATCTGCCAAAGTCTGATTACTACCACCGACCAGTAGGCTACGGTTATTCGCCGCGCCATTCGATAGGATGCCCCAACGAACACCAATCTCTTTACTAAAGCTATCAGTCGCACTAACGATACGCGCTTCAATCATCACTTGACGAACCGGTATATCAATTTTGCTGATAAGCTTATGGATATTTTCGATACTATCCGCCACATCTTTGATAATCAGAGTATTAGTACGTTCGTCAACCGTGACCGTTCCACGATTAGATAATAAGGTATTATTGGCACTGGAATTGGCGTTGCCAGTATTGCTGCCACCAGATGAGCCACGACCTTTCGAGATAAGGGTTAACACATCTTGCGCTTTTGCGTAGCTTAAGCGAATATATTCGGTGCGGAGTGGTGCATAAGATTCAACCGCTTGCTGCGCTTCAAGCTCACGCGCTTCTTGTTCAGCAAGTTCCGTAGCAGGCGCGACTAAGATCACCCTACCATTCTCACGTTTGCCCAGATTTTTACTTTTTAGAATAATATCAAGCGCTTGATCCCAAGGTACGTTGATTAGGCGCAAAGTGATATTGCCTGCCACTGAATCACTAGCGACGATATTCATATCGGTAAACTGCGCTAAAATATCTAAGACGCTACGAATTTCCACGTCTTGGAATTCCATAGATAATGCTTCGCCACTATAGACTCTCTCTTCTAGGGTTGGTTCTCTTAGCAGCTCAGGTTTGCTAATGCTAACGTTTAACTGGTTACCCGACTGATAAGCCTGATACTCATAGTCCTCAGTCATATTAATGGTAATAACGCCATTTTGACCTTGATTTTTGGTGTCAATGCTACTGACGAGACCACTATTAATATTCAAGCGACGTAATAAATTTCTAGGCACCGTGCTGCCAGTCAAGCGTATGACCAACTTGTTACCTTGGCGCTGTACATCAACCGGAATCGCTTCATTGGCAAGCGCAATACTGACATTACCACCGCCGTTATTTCCTGCCGAAAAATTCACAGCCGTTAAGCCGTCATAGCTATATTGCTTGCTCACTTGGGAAGCAGCAAGCTGTGGATTCAATAGTGGATTAACTCGCACGACCATCGTATCTGTCGGCGCTTGCTTATGGATAACGGCCGTACTGGTTGCAATTGTTCTAACTGGGGCAACAGCTACGCTATTGGTTTCTACAATTGGTGTGACTATTGCAGTCGTAGTAATGGCATTGTTGTCATTAAGCACATCTTGGATCGGGTCATTAGTTATGACTGGACGACTGGGATCGGTAAGAGTCAATAGTAGATCATTGCCGTCAATCGCCGTTGTATAGTTTCCTGCTTGTTTAAGCCCAACAATCAGACGCGTGGTACTGTCGCTGCTTAACGTAGTAACATCATTAACCATGCCAATATTATATTCGTTAAAGCGACTGGCTAGCCCGTTTTGCACTTGCTCAAAATCTAATACCAAGCGGCTAGGATCATCAAGCTGATAAGCAGCAGGTAATACTGGCAAGCCTACAAATCCTAAACGCATTTGTGTCACTGCTGGTGCCGTCTGTACTACAGAGACATTGTTGATGCGCTGGGCGGCATGGGCGCTACTATTAATTGCTACCATGCTGATTACCAATGCAGGGATGGCAAAAGCAGAAGAAACGCGGTTGCTCATCATCATTATCTTGTTATTGCGTACTGTCATTATTTATTCCTCAAAAAATCTGCCGACTTAACTTATAGGGGAGACCAACGATTGGGGCTTTTCAATAAACCCGGCGCGACTGTCTGGCACAATTTCAATCAAATTAATCTGGGTCGGCGTGATTTCAACAATACGGCCGTCATTTAATCCAAGATAATCACCTACTCTCACACTAGCCACTGAACCATCAGGACGTTGCACGAGTGCATATTGCTGACCTTCAGGTGAAATTACGACGCCACGAAAAGTCAGCTGTGATAGCTCATATTGCTCAAGCGGTTCTTTAACTCTAGTGATATCAGGACGTACGCCATCGATAGAGGTACTAGGACCTTGTACATTGACTAAGCTTGGCGGCAAAAACGGGCTACGCTGCGTACCAGCGCTATAGACAAAATCTTCTACCAGTTCAGCTTTTGGTGGTGGCTCAATAGGCTGAGCGGGCTGATTGCGAATATCGTTCATCGCCTGCTCTGCCATACCAATACGATCAGTACAACCTGTCATTGATAAAATAGCAGTGCTTAAAATCAGTAGCATGGGCAGTTTTTGAATAGTCATTAGTTGCCTCCTGCAGCATCAGTAGCGACGGCTTCTTCACCTTCAGGTGCTGCTTCTTTTGAGCGATACGTTTTGGTTTGTAATACCAAATTCAGCTCTGGTAACACATCCAAAGTAGGTTGTGGATTACTGACTTCAAAATCGTGCATAGTAATAATGCGTGGTAAAGCAGCAAGTCCACTCAGAAAGCTACCAAACTGATGATAGTCCCCTAACGCTGCAATACGAATAGGCTGCTCAATAAAGAACTCATTTTCAATCTCAGGCTCTACAGAAATATCTTGGAAGCGTATATTACTGCCAACACCCGTCATATTGATACCCTCTACCAGCTCTGACACGCGAGTATCTTTTGGTAATTGGTCAAGTAAGGTATTGAACTCCGTTTCCATCTGGATAACCTGGGCTTGATAAGCCTTTAAATGACGTGCCCGTGATTCTTTTTCACGGTAGCTATCAAGCAAGGTTTGCTGCTGACTTTCAGCCGCAGTAAT
Organism: Psychrobacter sp. Sarcosine-3u-12; assembly: GCF_002836005.1. Lineage (NCBI taxonomy): Bacteria > Pseudomonadati > Pseudomonadota > Gammaproteobacteria > Moraxellales > Moraxellaceae > Psychrobacter > Psychrobacter sp. Sarcosine-3u-12. The sequence continues at coordinate 19,585 of NZ_PJBY01000109.1, read as the reverse complement.
CTCATCAATTTTACTGCTAATCGGTAGCGCCCATGCTAGCGCTGCTATCAACGCAACAATAAACCCAATGACTGTTATTTTTACTGGAAGGGGCCAACTGCCATAGTTTTCAGAATCTAAAGACTCAAAACTGCGGCGAAACTCATTCAAGTCAAACTGTTTTTTAGGATTGACAGCCGTCTTTTTGGTTTTAATTAGGCTTTTTTTACGGCTAAGTTTCATAACTCACCTCCAAGCCCAGTAGTTGCATTAGCATCTGCAGGTACCGCCGTCTCTGATTGTACCTTGGTCGTTACGACAAACTGCACATAACTGTCTTCAGGATAAACAGGGCGTGGCTGTTCACCAGTCGTAACCGTTTCATTGAGCGCAGGTGCTGGTGCATAAGCGCTGATATTTTGCTGAATATTACTGACCGCTGAATTGCCCATCCATTTGCTGCTATCAAGATTACGAATCAAACTTGATACGACATTTGGATTGTCCGCAAGACCTGTCAAGGTAAGGGTGTCACCTTCACGTTTTAGATTATTTAGATAAAGCGCAGGAGGAATGGCTTTGGCCAAATCATCCCACAGGCGTACAGGGACGGGACGTCTACCTTGCAAATCTTGAATCACCTGCATACGCGATATGATATCTTCGCGGCGTTGCTCTAGGCTATCAATTTCAGTCAACGCTTTGTCTAAGCGGGCGTTCTCTTGCTCAATCAGGGCATTGGCATTGCGTTGTTCATCAAGCTCATTATTAAAATAGCTCCACGAAGCGAACGCTGCTAACAAGGCGAGTAAAGTTACCGCCACTACTAGGGTAAGAAATTCTTTGTTACGACGTTCGCGCTCTTCTTGCCGCCAGGGCAATAGATTAATACGAGCCATTAGTCGAAGCTCCTTAACGCAAGACCGCACGCGGCCATTAAACTCGGTGCATCAATGACCAACTGCTCATTATCAATGTGCGGCGCAATGGTCATATTGGTAAATGGATTGGCGATACTGACCGTCACACCCAGTTTTTGTTGCGCCATACCAGCAAGACCGGCAATAGAGCTACTACCACCGGCGAGCACGATATGATCAATACTGCTGTATTGGCTCGAGGAAAAGTAAAACTGTAGGGAGCGGGTGATTTGTTGGATGGTATTTTCTATAAAAGGAGTCAACACATCAGGATAATAGTCATCTGGCAAGGTACGTTCACGTTTGCTGATATTTGCTTCTTCAGCTGATAGTCCATAGCGATTTTGTATCGCCTCTGTGAGTTGAGAGCCCCCAAACAATTGCTCGCGACTATAGATAAACTCACCATTCTTAGCAATATATAAAGTGGTTTGATTATGACCGATGTCGACCAAAGCGACCAATTCTGGCATGTTTGGTAGGTTATCCGCCATTAGGCCAAAAGCGCGTTCGATAGCATGGGTTTCAATATCCATTACCTTGGTTTGCAGGCCACCAAAGGTCAAAGCATCTACTCTTTGGTCAACATTTTCCGAGCGTGAGGCCGCAAGCAGTACTTGCACCATCTCATCATTGATCAAAGACGGGCCCAAGACTTCAAAGTCCAAATTGACATCTTCTAATGGATAAGGCACATATTGATCCGCATCCAAACGAATTTGTGCTTCGCGCTCGACATCGTTTAGCACCATATCCATATCAATGATTTTGGTAATTACTGCTGAGCCTGAGACGGCGGCAGCGGCGTCGCTGCCAGCTACCTGACAGCGTCTCGCCAAACCAGCTATAATGTTACCCACTGCCTCAGTATCTACAATGAGTTTGTCGACGACTACGCCTTCCGGTAGTCTTTCAATACCATAGGATTTCAGATGAAATATCCCTTGTTGGCGCTGTATGTCGACCAATTTGACTGAAGTGGCACAGATATCTATGCCAATCAAATGTCGACTTTTGGAAGTAAATAGCCTCACAAACTCTATACCTTATATTAAATGTACAATCTGATAGTTATTTGTAATAATTTAGTACAATACTTTACTTACCAGATAGATTCAAGCATTTAAATAAGTTATTAAGGGTAGCTTACACATTTATTATGACCTACCTATTTTGTTCAAGGTATAATAGTCTATCTGTTGCGAATTTTAATTGATAAGTCTGATTATGACCAAAAAAAATGCTACCGTTCGTCTCATTCACTTTTTGGTGGGGCTTTTCATTGCCTGCTTAGCGTTAGCGCTTATTTTAGCGCTGGCCGTGCCTATTGGCTTCTATGGTATGGCGATGTATTTATCGCCCACCCTACCTAGTATTCAAGAAATCAAAACTGCCAATTTAGAGATGCCCTTACAGATCTATAGTAGTGATGACAAATTAATCGGTCAGTATGGTAACCGTCTCTCGCTACCGGTTACTTTTGATGAAATCCCTGAAGATCTTACTCATGCTTTTTTAGCAGCAGAAGACGCGGCATTCTTTCAGCACAGTGGTATTAGTATTAAAGGTCTTGGTCGCGCGGTCACCGAAGTGGTGACTGATGATGACAGCCAAACTGGTGGCTCTACCATTACTATGCAGGTTGCCAAAAACTACTTTCTGAGCCCAGAGCGTACCTTAAATCGCAAACTGACGGAACTGTTTTTAGCTCGCAAAATTGAAGACGAGCTCAGCAAAAACGATATTTTGACTCTTTATGTCAATAAAATTTATCTCGGCGAAGGTGCTTATGGTATCCGCGCCGCTGCCAAAAAATATTACAGTAAATCTTTAGAGCATCTCTCTATCGCTGAGATGGCCATGTTAGCAGGTCTGCCAAAAGCCCCCTCTAAATACAATCCAGTTGCTAATCCTAGCCGCGCTCTTACTCGCCGTAATTGGATCATTGGTCGTATGCTTGAGCTTGGCTATATCAGCAAAGCGCAACACGATGAAGCGGTAAGCTCACCGGTAGCTATCAATTTATACCAAGAAAAGCTAGACGTTAATATGCCGTATCTGGCAGAAATGACTCGCTCTACCTTGGTTGAGCGTTATGGTGAGCAAGTCATGAATGGTGGCTGGCGTGTGCGTCTTACTGTTGATAGCAAAGCCCAGACCGATGCAGAAGCTGCCGTGCTGACAGGTCTAGTAGCTTATGATCATCGTCATGGCTGGCGCGGTGCGGAAGCCAATGATGAGCCACTTGAGAATTTCCGTCGTTACAGCAACATGTCCCCTGCCAAAGTTACCAAGGTTAATTCGCGTAGTTTCGAGGCAACCATGCCATCAGGTGAAAGCGTGACCGTTAACTGGTCAGGCATGAGCTGGGCACGCAAATATTTTTCAGCCAATCGTATTGGTTATTATCCGAGTAACGCCGGACAAATTGTTAATAAAAATGACATCGTTCGTCTGATACCGACAACTAATGGTAATTGGCAACTGGCGCAAGTACCTAAGGTGCAAGGCAGTTTGGTTTCGTTAAATCCTGAAACGGGTGCAGTTAATGCCTTGGTCGGTGGTTTTGACTTTAACCACAGTAAATTCAACCGCGCTCTGCAAGGGTGGCGTCAACCGGGCTCAACGATTAAGCCGCTGGTCTATACCACTGCTTTAGAAAAAGGCTACCGTCCAGACAGCATTGTCTCGGATCGACCCATTCAAGTAGGCGATTGGAAACCTAAAAACTCCGATCAACGTTTCTTAGGTGACATCACCTTACGCCGTGGCTTATATCTATCACGCAACTTGGTATCCATTCGCTTATTACAGGCGATTGGTATCTCTGACGCCCGTAACCTATTAGATGAATTTGGTCTTGATAAAGAAAAGCTACCGACGACCTTATCGCTGGCATTGGGTGCAGGACAAGCAACACCATTACAAATGGCAACCGCCTACTCTACCTTCGCTAATGGCGGTCATCGCATTCAGCCTTACTTTATCGAACAAATCTATAATTATGACAACAAGCTATTATTCCAAGCCAATCCGCAGCAAGCTTGTGCTTTATGCTTTAACGAACAACTGGAAGATGCTAATAAAAAGCTGCTTGAAGATTATCAGGCAAAAATAGAAAAAGAGAATGAAGCGCTTGCTGCTAAAAAACAGGAAAAGGCTAACACTAAAGACAAAGCATCAGAGAATGGATCAGCTGCTGAGCTAAATGCAGAAAATAGTGACAATACGGTAAAAGATGAAAAGGCGCTTGATTTAAATGTTTATGATGCAAGTCCAGCTTCAGATCGCTTAAAAGCGCCTGTTGTGCAGTACGTTATGGCAACGCAAGCACCACGTATTTTAAAGCCAAGAGTGGCTTATGATATGGCTGATATCTTACGTGATGTGGTACAACGCGGTACAGCCGTTCGGGCAAAAGCCTTAGGACGCAACGATATCGGTGGTAAGACCGGTACGACTAACGATGCGAAAGATGCTTGGTTTGCCGGATTCCATCCGACCAACGCGACCGTCGTATGGATGGGTTTTGATCAACCATCGACCCTTGGTCGCCGTGAGTATGGTGGTGTGGCAGCATTACCTGTGTGGATGGACTTTATGAGAGCCCAGCTTAAAGGTGTACCCAATCAATGGGTCTCCGTTAATAACCGTGCCAAATCTAAAAAGCAAAAACAACAAATTATAGAAATGACGGATGATGGCACTATTGCTAGCGAAGACGAGGATACTGATGTCAGTACTTCAGCCAACAAACCTGTCAAGACCAAAGCGCAGCAACGTAAGGCACCAGAACCTGAGCCGGTTGAAGAAGCAGAGCGTGCGCCCGTGGCAAAACCAAATAATAGTAACAATGATAGCGTGCCACAAAACCCGCTGTCGGTCACTCCTGTGGAGCGTATGCCGCCCATGCCAGAGTAAAACCTTTGTCATGATAATGGCTATTTAACGTTAAAAGGCTGGTTCAGCAATCACTGAGCCAGTCTTTTTTTATTTTAAAACCATGCTCTCAAAGCTGTTCTTTTAAAACTTTGCTTATAAAATCAGTTAAGTCCTACCTTGCTAAAACTCAACCATACCAGCACGCAACTGCTCAATCAGCTCAAGAAACTGTTGGCGCCATTCACGTATGGTTGCCTCATCTGGTAACCATTGGTTCGATAAAGTAACGACATTGACGATAAGATCTTTTGGTTCTATCTCAACCGTATTAACATTTTCAGCTGTCGAATTATCGGGTAATACGGCATACAGGCAACGTTGGTAAGCCCGCTCTACATTGGCCAAAAAGCCATGTTGTTGTAACTGCTGCAAGCGTTGAATTTCAGGCGACACTTGGGTACGTTCGCTCAGCGCTTGCTCGATATCTGCCAAGGTTGGGGCAGTCATATTTAGGCTATAAAAATGACCAAGCTCTTGGATAAAGGCTAAAAAACTGCCGTATAAATGAAAAATAGCAGTCTCACAGTGTGCTTGGTATAACTGCTTATCGTTGGTACTTCCTGCCGCTTGGCAAGATAGACGACAAAAATACAGCTTTTGGTTGGTTCGATCTGCTTGATATTTGGCAACGCGCGTTTTACCTGCCATGCTTTAATTATCCTTGTGTTAGAGGGTCAGTATTTACAAAGAATACGCTATTTTTCCAGTTTACTATTTTCTAAGACATATTTCTGAAAAAATTTATTTTCATTATATGACTTTCAAGTATTTGCTTTTCTCTGATGTTTCTATATTTCAACGCATAAAAAAGCCAGCGACTGGGCTGGCTTTTTTATTTTTATTCAAAAGTTAACGGCAGACCCTTAGTTGTCTTGATTTAGCTCTTGAGCAAAGGCTTCGTCAAAGCTAGCAAAGTCTTTACTATCAGTGCTTGCTGTCATGTCAAACGCTGCATTTAAGTCTTTGTCTTGTAGCTTCTGATCTGCTTTCTCTTTGCGTGCTTTATGATAAGCAAGACCGGTACCAGCAGGTATCAAACGACCAACAACAACGTTTTCTTTCAGACCACGTAACTCATCGACTTTACCAGTGACGGCAGCAGCTGTTAGGACACGAGTAGTCTCCTGGAATGATGCTGCTGAGATAAAGCTTTCCGTTGCCAAGCTGGCTTTAGTGATACCCAGTAATTGACGCTCAAACTGTACTGGGAATTTATCTTCCGCTTCTAGTTTAGCATTCAATGCTTTGATATCAGCGTACTCGACCTGATCACCTTTGAAGTGACTTGAGTCGCCGCCATCAGTAATTTCAACTTTACGTAGCATCTGACGAATAATAACTTCGATGTGCTTATCGTTAATTTTTACACCCTGCAAGCGATAAACGTCCTGTACTTCGTTTACGATATAATCAGCAAGCGCCGTTTGACCTTTCAGACGTAAGATATCGTGCGGGTTTTGTGGACCATCAGCGATAACTTCACCACGAGCAACTGTTTCGTTTTCGAAGACGTTAATTTGACGCCATTTCGGGATCAGCTCTTCATGAACCTCACCATCTTCATTGGTGATAATGAAGCGGTTTTTACCTTTGGTTTCTTTACCGAAGCTAACCACACCACTCATTTCAGCCATAATCGCATGGTCTTTTGGACGCCGTGCTTCGAACAAGTCAGCAACACGTGGTAGACCACCGGTAATGTCTTTAGTACCTGAAGACGCTTGCGGTACACGGCCTAGAATCGATCCCGCTGCTACTTTTTCACCGTCGCTCACGCGAATGATGGTTTCAGCAGGTAAGAAGTAAACCACTTCTTTACCTTCGTCAGTGTTCAAGATAATCGCTGGACGTAAGTCTTTGGCTGAGCTTGAACGGTCACGAGTGGCTAGAATCTCAAATGAGCTCATACCCGTCGCATCATCAACCTTCACAGTCGCCGTCATACCATCAGTGATATCGCTGAAGCGTGCAGTACCTGCGAATTCAGTGATAATTGGATGCGTGTGCGGATCCCATTTAGCGATGGTTTGACCACCTTCGACCTGATCTTCGTGTTTGACAAGAACGCTTGAACCATAAGGAACTTTATAACGCTCACGCTCACGACCAAGTTCATCGGTCAACGCAATTTCAGCAGAACGCGATACGATAACTAGGTGACCGTCTGTATGCTGAACCGTTTTCATGTTTTCGAAATGCGCTTGACCAGCATTACGTACAGAGATGCTGTTGTCCACTGATGCTGAGCTTGCTGCCCCGCCCACGTGGAACGTACGCATGGTTAACTGAGTACCAGGCTCACCGATAGACTGCGCCGCCATAACACCGACAGACTCGCCGATATTGACTTTATGACCACGGGCAAGGTCACGACCATAACACTGTGAACAAACGCCATGTTCGATATCACAGGTAATAACTGAGCGTACCCAGATATCATCGATTGCGTTTTCGTCAAGCACATTGACCCAATGCTCATCGATCAACGTACCCGCTGGAATTAATACCTTATCGGCATCATCGTTATACGTCACATCACGAGCCGTCACACGACCAAGTACTAGCTCACCGAGTTTCTCGATGATCTCACCACCTTGAATATGTGGCTTCATGAGCAAGCCTTGCTCAGTACCACAGTCATCACTGGTAATGACCAAATCTTGTGCCACATCAACCAAACGACGAGTCAGGTAACCCGAGTTAGCGGTTTTCAATGCGGTATCTGCTAGACCTTTACGCGCACCATGCGTAGAGATAAAGTACTGAAGTACGGTCAAACCTTCACGGAAGTTGGCTTTAATCGGGGTCTCAATAATTGAGCCATCTGGTTTTGCCATCAGACCACGCATACCAGCCAACTGACGAATCTGCGCCGCACTACCACGAGCACCAGAATCTGACATGATAAAGATAGAGTTAAATGACTTCTGCTCTTCTTCTTCACCTTGGGCGTTGATCACTTTATCCGTTGCCAAGTTATCCATCATCGCTTTCGCGACTTTGTCATTGGTACGTGACCAGATGTCGACCACTTTGTTATAACGCTCACCAGCGGTCACAAAACCTTGCTCGAACTGATCTTCAATCTCGCGCACTTCGCCTTCAGCAACTTCGATAATTTGCTTTTTGCTTGGCGGAATAACCATGTCATCCAAACCGATAGACACACCAGATAGCGTTGCTTGCGCAAAACCTAGATACATCAATTGGTCAGCAAACATAACACTGTCTTTAACACCTACTTTACGATAGCAAGAGTTGATCAATTTAGAGATGTTTTTCTTCGTCATCTCTTGGTTACACTCATCAAACGTCATACCTTTAGGCATGATGTTCCAGATAAGCAAACGGCCAGCAACCGTGTCTTTGATACTGATCTCTTTGGTCTCGTTGCCTTCTTCATCAAAATGCGTTTCAGTCACACGAACTTTAATTTTGGCGTTCACATGTAAATCGTTTGAGCCAATCGCGCGCAATGCTTCATTGACAGTGGCAAAAATCATGCCTTCGCCTTTGGCATTTACTGATGAACGGCTAATATAATACAAACCAAGTACCACATCCTGTGACGGTACGATGATTGGATCACCGTTCGCAGGCGACAAGATGTTGTTGGTCGACATCATCAAAGCACGTGACTCAAGCTGAGCTTCTAGCGTCAATGGCACGTGAACTGCCATTTGGTCACCATCGAAATCGGCGTTGAATGCGGTACAAACGAGTGGATGCAGCTGGATGGCTTTACCTTCGATTAGTACTGGCTCGAACGCTTGTAGACCCAAACGGTGAAGCGTTGGTGCACGGTTCAAGAGCACTGGATGCTCACGGATAACCATGGCCAACATATCCCACACTTGCGGTTCTTCACGCTCAACCATCTTTTTAGCAGCTTTAATCGTCGTTGCCAAACCATGAGACAATAGCTTGTTATAAGTAAATGGCTTGAATAGCTCAAGTGCCATCTTCTTCGGTAGACCACACTGATGTAGACGTAGCGTAGGGCCGACAACGATGACCGAACGGCCAGAATAATCGACACGCTTACCCAATAAGTTTTGACGGAAACGACCTTGCTTACCTTTGATCATATCTGCCAAAGATTTCAATGGACGCTTATTACTACCGGTAATCGCACGACCGCGACGACCATTATCGAGTAGCGCATCGACTGATTCTTGCAACATACGTTTTTCGTTACGCACGATGATATCAGGGGCGCTTAGCTCTAATAGACGCTTAAGACGGTTATTACGGTTGATGACGCGGCGATATAAATCGTTTAGATCTGATGTCGCAAAACGGCCGCCTTCTAGTGGTACTAGCGGGCGCAAGTCTGGTGGTAAGACTGGTAAGATATTCATTACCATCCACTCAGGCTTGTTATTAGAATCACGGAATGCTTCTAATAGCTTAAGACGCTTAGACATCTTTTTAAGCTTAGTTTCAGAACCTGTTTGCGGAATCGCTTCACGCAGCTCATCGATTTCTAAATCTAAATCGATGTCTTTTAATAGGTCTTGAACGGCTTCTGCACCCATTTTGGCTGTGAACTCATCACCAAACTCTTCAAGTGCTCTGTAATAATCTTCATCATCAAGCAATTGATACTTCTCTAGAGAAGTCAGACCAGGTTCTGTGACAATATAGCTTTCAAAATAAAGCACACGCTCAATGTCACGCAGCGTCATGTCTAACAATAGACCGATGCGGCTTGGTAATGATTTTAAGAACCAAATATGCGCCACAGGACTGGCTAGGTCGATATGACCCATGCGATCGCGACGAACTTTGGCGGTCGTGACTTCAACGCCACATTTTTCACAGATAACGCCTTGGAATTTACGGCGTTTGTACTTACCACATAGACATTCAAAGTCTTTTACTGGGCCAAAGATTTTGGCACAAAAAAGACCATCACGCTCAGGTTTAAATGTACGATAGTTAATGGTTTCAGGCTTTTTCACTTCACCATGCGACCATGACTTGATCACATCAGGTGAGGCCAACGTAATTTGGATGCTATCAAACTCTTGATTACCGTTGCCGGTAGGGCTTTGCATGATATCGAGTAAATCTTTCAAGTTGCTTCTCCGTTATCTTTATAATCATCTGATGGCGTGCTATTGACGCAAATAAGATGAATGAAGGCAATGAATAGGGTTGAGACAAATCACTAAAAGCAGCAGCTATCCGCGTACTGCTTCTAGATTGACCACTAAGAATAATAATTAACTAAAGCTATGTTAAAGGTAGCTTCAGTCAGCCGTGCTTAATGGGTTTGCTTTAACTCAATATTGATACCCAGTGATTTGATTTCTTTGGTCAAGACGTTAAACGATTCAGGCATACCTGGATCCATATATTGCTCACCATCGACGATGTTTTTGTACATACGGGTACGGCCTTCAACGTCATCCGACTTCACCGTTAGCATTTCTTGCAAGGTATAAGTCGCGCCATATGCTTCTAGTGCCCAAACTTCCATCTCACCGAAGCGCTGACCACCAAACTGTGCTTTACCACCGAGTGGCTGCTGCGTTACTAGTGAGTAAGAACCGGTAGAACGTGCATGCATTTTGTCATCAACCAAATGGTTAAGTTTCAGCATATACATATAACCGACCGTTACTTGACGATCAAACTTCTGACCGGTACGACCATCATACAATGTCTGCTGACCGTTTCTAGCTAGACCAGCAAGCTCTAGCAAGTCTTTGACTTGATGCTCATGCGCACCATCAAATACTGCTGTGCCCATCGGTACACCGCCACGCAAGTTGTCTGCCAATGCCATGATATCGTCGTCAGACAAGCTATCAAGATCGACTTGCTCGCCGCCCACTTTGTTATAAATTTGGTCTAAGAATTCACGTAAGTCTTTCATCGCAGCTTGTGCTTTCAGCATGCCATCAATCTTCTCACCCAAACCTTTCGCCGCCATACCCAAATGCGTCTCTAGCACCTGACCGATGTTCATACGCGATGGAACACCAAGTGGGTTCAGTACGATGTCAACTGTGTTGCCATGCTCGTCATAAGGCATGTCTTCAACCGGCATAATGCGCGATACAACACCTTTGTTACCATGACGACCAGCCATCTTATCACCAGGCTGAATACGACGCTTAACCGCTAGATATACCTTAACGATTTTTTGTACGCCATGTTGCAAGTCGTCACCAGCGGTCAATTTGCGTTTTTTCTCAGCAAATTTAACATCGATATCTTTTTGCTTATCGACTAAGTAATCGGCAATCTGCGTGAGACGCTCAGAGATTTCTTCTTCAACCGGCTGGATATCAAGCAAGGTCTCAAGGCTCATATCTTTCATATCAGCCAATGCCATAACCGTACCGGCTTTTAGACCCGAACCACCACTGACTTTTTGGCCATCTAATAGATTACCAATACGACCACGTGCTGCTTCTTCAAAAATGCGTAGCTCTTCTTTTAAATCTTTACGATAGCTATCAAGCTGCGATTTTTCAATCGCTCTTGCGCGCGCATCTTTTTCGACGCCATCACGGGTAAAGACCTGTACGTCGATGACCGTACCTTTGCTTGATGTTGGAACACGCAATGAGGTGTCTTTCACATCAGCCGCTTTTTCACCAAAGATAGCCCGTAGTAATTTCTCTTCTGGCGTCAGTTGCGTCTCACCTTTTGGCGTGACTTTACCAACTAAAATATCACCAGCGTCCACTTCAGCACCGATATAAACGATACCAGCTTCATCAAGACTTGATAGCGCCGCTTCACCGACGTTTGGAATATCCGCAGTGATCTCTTCTGTGCCAAGCTTGGTATCACGTGCCACACACGTCAATTCTTGAATATGAATCGTGGTGAAACGATCTTCTTTTACCACTTTTTCAGATAACAAGATCGAATCTTCGAAGTTGTAACCATTCCACGGCATAAATGCGATGCGAATGTTCTGACCCAATGCAAGCTCACCAAGATCCGTAGAAGGACCATCAGCTAAGATATCACCTACAGCAATAGCATCACCTTGGTTGACGATGACGCGTTGGTTGATACACGTGTTTTGGTTTGAGCGCGTGTATTTAACGAGGTTATAGATATCAATACCGGCTTCGCCAGCGATCATCTCATCTTCATTCACACGAACAACGACACGTGAGGCATCAACGTCTTCGATCACACCGCCACGCTTAGCGATGACACAAACACCTGAGTCACGAGCAACGTGACGCTCCATACCAGTACCCACTAGCGGTTTATCAGCACGTAGCGTAGGAACAGCCTGACGCTGCATGTTCGAACCCATCAAGGCACGGTTAGCATCATCATGCTCTAGGAACGGAATCAAACCTGCTGCGACCGATACGACCTGACTTGGCGACACATCCATATGCGTCACTTTTTCTGGCGGCATGCGGACGAATTCACCGTAGCTACGCACACTGACCATTTCATCAGATAATGCGCCTTCTGCGGTTACTGGTGAATCAGCCTGTGCAATGACCGTACCTACTTCTTCAATCGCTGATAGATACTCAATAACGTCCGTTACTTTACCATCAACCACACGGCGATAAGGCGTTTCTAAGAAGCCAAAGCTGTTGGTCTTTGCAAAGGTCGCTAATGAGTTAATCAAACCAATGTTTGGACCTTCAGGAGTCTCAATCGGACATACACGGCCATAATGGGTATCATGTACGTCACGTACTTCAAAGCCTGCACGTTCACGGGTCAGACCACCGGGCCCTAATGCAGATACGCGACGTTTATGGGTCACTTCTGACAACGGGTTATTCTGATCCATAAACTGTGACAACTGACTTGAACCAAAGAATTCTTTTACCGCAGCCGCTACTGGCTTTGAGTTAATCAAATCTTGTGGCGACAAGTTATCAGATTCCGCCGAGCTTAAACGCTCTTTGACCGCACGCTCAACACGTACTAAACCAACACGGAATTGGTTTTCTGCCATTTCGCCTACTGAACGAATACGGCGGTTACCTAGATGGTCAATATCATCGACTTCGCCGCGACCATTACGAATTTCAATCAATTCTTTTAGGACGTTAACGATATCGGCATTGGTTAATACGCTACGTTCACGCTGAATATCAGCATCATCGGTATCTACAAAATCAAGACCAAGACGGCGGTTGAACTTCATACGACCGACATTAGATAAATCATAACGATCAGCGTTAAAGAACATACTATCAAATAGCTTCTCAGCGGTCTCAACCGTTGGTGGCTCACCTGGACGCATGACTTTATAAATCTCAATCAATGCTTCTTCACGGCTTGAGGTGCTATCTGCACGTAGCGTATCGGCAATATAACTGCCTTGATCGATATCATTGGTGAACAGAATGCTGAACTCTTTGATAGACTCACTGGCTTCAAACGCGCTTAATTTAACCAATAATTCATGGTCAATTAACGTATTGGCTTTGGCAATAACTTCATCGTTAACGACGATGTCTTCGGCCAAGATACGCTCATATAAGTACTCATCAGGGATAGAGATTTTAGTCATACCCGCTTCTTCAAGCTGACGGATACGGCGGGCGTTGATACGCTTGCCTTGCTCTACAATAACCTCACCTTCAGGTGATACGATGTCGAACTGTGCCATCTCACCACGTAAGCGGTCAGCAACCAGATCAATCTCAAACTGCTCTTCGCCCTTATAAACGGCTACTTTATCAAAGAACAAATCTAAGATTTCAGAGGTACTCAAACCCAATGCACGAAGAATAATAGACGCTAATAGCTTACGACGACGGTCAATACGAGCAAAGACTAGATCTTTGGCATCGAATTCAAAGTCAAGCCATGAACCACGGTAAGGGATAATACGGGCGTTATATAGCACTTTACCGCTTGAATGTGACTTACCTTTATCATGATCAAAGAAAACGCCAGGAGAGCGATGCAGCTGAGACACGATAACTCGCTCAGTACCATTAATAATAAAGGTACCATTTTGGGTCATCAAAGGCATCTCGCCCATATAGACGCTTTGCTCACGGATATCTTTGATTGCCGCTTTGCTGTCTTTGTCTTTGCTGTCTTTATCTTTAATAATCAGACGGATTTTGACACGCATAGGCGCTGCAAACGTTGAGCCACGCAGGATACACTCACGCTCGTCAAACTCAGGTGTACCTAAGTAATATTCAACGAATTGTAGCTCTGCGTTACCAGAGTGACTCTCAATTGGGAAAATAGAGGAATACGCAGCTTGCAAGCCACTATTCTCACGAGCTTTTGGCTTTTTATGCTCTTGCAAAAATTGCTCGTAGGAATCTACTTGAATAGACAGCAAATAGGGAATGTCCATCACAGTGGGCAATTCAGCAAAACTTTTGCGAATACGCTTTTTTTCAGTATAAGAATATGCCATCGAGAGTCCTTACAGTAAACGTGGAAACAAATTGAAAGCGTGGCCAGCGTGCATCAATACTATTTAATATTAATATTATGCAAACTTGACAACGTAAACGATAATATAAAACGGGTGTTAATACTCAGCTAGTGACTGTTTATCCATTGGTACAGGTGATACAGTGGTATGTGCGTCACTATGACACTGTATTCAATCTTATAACTGCCTTTAATCTCACAAGTTGCTCTAATCTTATAATCGGTATCTAAGCCACTCTATATGATGGCTTAGACCGACAATTTCAATATCAGCCAATCTATATTCAATTGCCTAAAAGGCCAAATTTACCAATATTCTTGAGAAGAAATAACTTCTATTCGAGTCATGCTAAACCACTTGCTATCAAAATCAATATCGTCGCTAATATCTACCGTCTATGAGCCTACCTACTGACAGTAAAACCATGCTAAATGGACAACCTAAGATCAACAGCTTTTCAGGATTAATAATTGGGGTAGCTATAACTTTTAGAATCAGTATAAACTATAGTGTTAATGGGAAAGCATGCAGACACAAAAAAATGCCAAACATCTATGGACGTTTAGCTGATATTAACTGATTTCAAAAACTGGTATGTGTGCTTGCACTGTGTTTATTTGCATAGCTATCGTCTGTCCTTTTGATGGGTATCCACCGTGATGTTGCATACGACTGTTGGCAGACACAAAAGGTCAAGCTACGAATTATAATAAAAAAAAGCTGGCAATGCAAGGCATTACCAGCTTTTTTTGTACAACACTAAGATAAGCTCAGCTTATTTTAGTTCAACAGTTGCACCAGCTTCTTCAAGTTTCTTTTTCAACTCTTCAGCTTCAGCTTTAGATGCGCCTTCTTTGATTGGAGCTGGAGCGCTTTCAACCAAATCTTTCGCTTCTTTTAGGCCAAGACCAGTTGCTTCACGTACGGCTTTAATTACGCCAACTTTCTTCTCGCCAAAGCTAGCAAGAACTACGTCAAATTCGTCTTTTTCTTCAGCAGCAGCAGCAGCAGGGCCAGCAGCAGCAGGTGCAGCAGCAACAGCAGCTGTTACGCCGAATTTTTCTTCCATGTCGCTGATTAATTCAACGATATCCATTACTGACATTTCAGCGATTGCATTTAACACGTCATCTTTAGATAGTGCCATGAGAACTCTCCGTTATCTGATAAAAATTAATTGATTCTAATATCGCTTTGATTGATTGCCGAATGTAGCAATAAAATTCAACCAAAATTAGCGATGTTAAAGTTACGTTAAAACAAGCAATTAAGCAGCTTCTTTTGCGTCTTTGATTGCCGCTACAGTGCGAACGAACTTGCCAGGAACAGCGTTCATAGTCTGGACAAGCTTGGTCACTGGTGCATTCATAGTAGCCATCAAGATAGAGATTGCTTCGTCGCGAGTTGGTAGCTTCGATACGCGCTCTAGCTCTTCTGGACCATAAACTTCACCACCGACTGATACTAATTTGGTCTCTAAAGCTTTGTTATCTTTGCTAAAGTCGAAAACGACTCGTGCTGCAGATCCCAAATCTTCCATAGAGAAAGCCAAAAGTAGTGGACCAGTCATACGGTCTGACATGCTCTCAAACTTAGTGCCTTCAAAAGCGCGTTTTGCAAGGGTATTTTTTACCACTTTCAAAACAACACCTTTATCACGAGCTTGTTCGCGCAGCTTAGTAAGCTTAGCAACGCCAATTCCGTGATACTCGGCAGCTACTGCTGAGTAAGCATTAGCAGCAACTTCAGACACTTCAGCCACAACTTGTTGTTTTTGCTCTAGCGTTAATGCCATAAGTTGACTCCTTTAATCTTATCAATCTAATTCATACTAAGATTGACTTGATACGACACGTTATTTATAAATTCTATAAAGAATTCACTCATAACGACTGATTACGGCACCGTTATCAGAATGACATCAAGTGATAGGTTGCCCTATCGGCTCTTATCAACAACTGGGTGGGTCACCGTCTGCGTAGGACAACTGAGATTTTCATCTGTCGTCGATTAACAAAAGCAGCTCGTTGCTATTATTAATAATCCGAAGATTAAAACTAATAACGCGAAACCGCTTTCTACCTACGGTCTTAGACAGCATAGCGTTTGCTACGCTGACCTAATTCTTTAAAATAGTGTGTTCATGCTTCAAAACTGTTGAATCATGAGTAATTTTTTATGCAGTAAAATTATTTAGCAACACGATATGGAACAGGATCAATCGTGATACCTGGGCCCATGGTGCTAGACAAGGTGATTTTCTTAATGAAAGTACCTTTAGACGTAGCAGGCTTAGCGCGTTTTAGATCAGATAGCAATGCTTGAGCGTTTTCTATAACTTGCTCAGCAGTAAAGCCAACTTGACCGATAGTGGTATGGATAATACCCGCTTTATCAACACGATACTGTGCTTGACCCGCTTTCGCATTAGCCACAGCTTCAGCAACGTTAGGCGTTACCGTACCAACTTTTGGGTTAGGCATTAGACCACGTGGGCCTAGGATAGTACCTAACTGACCGACGACACGCATCGCATCAGGAGCCGCGATGACCACGTCAAAGTCCATGTTACCGGCTTTGATTTGATCCGCTAAATCATCCATACCAACGATGTCAGCACCCGCTTCTTTAGCGGCTTCAGCAGCAGCACCTTGAGCAAATACCGCAACGCGTTTGGTTTTACCAGTACCAGCAGGTAGGTTGGTAGCGCCACGAACGACTTGGTCAGATTTACGTGGGTCAACGCCCAAGTTTACTGCGATGTCGATAGACTCTTTGAATTTAAGAGCTGGCAAATCGTTTAGGATTTGAACCGCTTCTTCAAGAGTGTATAACTTTTCGTTTTCTACACGCTCAGCGATTAATTTTTGACGCTTAGTAAGTTTACTCATTTACACACCCTCCACGGTAATACCCATTGAACGTGCAGTACCAGCGATGGTACGAACAGCAGCATCAAGATCAGCAGCCGTTAAATCTGCGTCTTTAGTCTTAACGATGTCTTCTAACTGAGCACGGTCCACTTTACCGACTTTAGCGGTGTTTGGTGTACCAGAACCTTTAGCGATACCAGCAGCCTTACGTAGTAAGTATGCCGCTGGTGGTGACTTCATGATGAAGGTAAAAGACTTATCGCTGTATACAGTGATCTCAGTAGGAATCGGTAGACCCGGCTCTTGATTTGAGGTCGCAGCGTTAAATTCTTTACAGAACGCCATGATGTTCACGCCTTTTTGACCCAATGCTGGACCAATCGGTGGTGAAGGGTTTGCTTTGCCTGCAGGCACTTGCAGTTTGATGTAACCATCAATCTTCTTAGCCATGAGATACTCTCCTTTATGGGTAATAGCGCCAAATCAATACGGTATAACCCTTATTGACTAACAGCTCCCCGGTTGATAAATTTTTTGCAGGTTTAGTCTAATTTTTCAACTTTACTAAACTCAAGCTCAACCTGAGTCGGTCGATTAAATACGTTTACTGTTAAATGCAATTTAGACTTCTCATAATCCACCTTTTCAACCAACCCTTTAAAGTCAGTAAATGGACCATCGATAACCAACAACTCTTCGCCCGGCTCAAATAGCGTCTTAGGACGTGGGTCAGTTTCAGTCTGATTCAAACGGTTTAGAATGCGATCGGCTTCTACTTGCGTAATAGGCGCTGGCGTCTCAGGTGTACCACCAATGAAACCCATAATACGTGGACAGTCTTTTACGATGTGCCAAGTATTGTCGTTCATCTCCATTTGGATCAATACATATCCTGGAAAAAACTTACGCTCGCTCTTACGCTTTTTGCCGTCTTTCATTTCGACGACTTCTTCCGTAGGCACCAATACATCACCGAATGACTCAGCAAAGTCACTACGATTGATACGATCAGTTAATGAACGTTGTACTTGTTTTTCATATCCTGAAAACGCTTGGACAATATACCAACGCATATCACGCTCCTGATCATTGTAAGTAAGTCGTTATAAATAAAATTTGAGTTAAACAATCAAGATACTCGCTATTCGTAATGCACGATATGCGCCAAATCCTAGACTATTTAACCAATAAATATCCCAACGAACCAATTAAAGAAGTTATCTAGCAACCAAACAAAAAACCCAACAATCGCAATCATGACAATGGTTTGCCATGTGTATTGAAAGGTTTCGTCTTTGCCCGGCCACGTCACTCGGCGTAGCTCAACGGCGGCGTCTTTTAATAATATTTTAAAAGCGCGGCCTTGATGCGTTAATGCCAAGCATACTAATGCCAATACGATAAGGGCGACAATAAGACCGATACGTACCCAGACATCATTGGCAGGCTGCCAATAGCCAGGTAAATATTGGTTAACTAACGTCGCGCCAATTAATACTACTGCGGCAACTAGCCACAAAACCACATCTTTTGCTGAGCCAGTCTTGGCCACTTCAACAGCAGTTGTTTGATTACCTGCTGAGATGTGCTGACCTTTAGACAGCATTCCACCAGTACCCGCCTTGGCATCAGATAACTTAGTCTCGAGGTTATCTTGATTATTGCTCATAAAGAACTCGCTTCGGAGATGGTGGGAGACAACAAAGATGTGATAAGAAGATGGCAGGCGATGTAGGACTCGAACCTACAACCCTCGGTTTTGGAGACCGATGCTCTACCAATTGAGCCAATCGCCTATGGGTGTAAAGGACAGCATTATACAATATTCAGCATAGAATGCAAGCCTTTAGCGGTAAAATTGTACATTTTAGTCAGTTTTATTTGATGAAGAAGTGTGCCTTTCATCCAAGAGACTTCGTACAAAGCTGCGTTAATATAACAAGGCAAGCGCCATATTACAATAGAAGATAGAACTGATGCCGTATCTAATTTTAAACGCTATCACCATTATAAAGAATAGTCGTATAAATCCAAAAAAAAGCCACCCTTTCTCAAGGATGGCTTTTCACGAACTGATCAACTGTCTCAGATGACTCTGATAGGTTAAATCTTAGTTCAATACGTTAGCAACAACACCAGCGCCTACCGTACGGCCGCCTTCACGAATTGCGAAGCGAAGACCTTTGTCCATAGCGATTGGGTGGATAAGCTCTACGCCCATCTCAACGTTATCACCAGGCATAACCATCTCTGTTCCGTCTTGTAATTGGATTGCGCCAGTTACGTCAGTGGTACGGAAGTAGAACTGTGGACGATAGCCGTTTAGGAATGGTGTGTGACGACCACCCTCTTCTTTGCTTAACACGTATACTTCAGCGTCAAACTTGGTATGCGGGGTGATTGAACCTGGCTTAGCGAGTACTTGACCACGTTGGACGTCTTCACGCTTAGTACCACGTAGT